>CAZCDO010000030.1:0-28352 GCA_964497135.1 uncultured Verrucomicrobiota bacterium | reverse complement strand
CAACTATCGGATTCTATACTCGATCAAGGATGATCTGCTGATCGTATTTGTGGTCTCGGTTGGACATCGGAAGGAAATCTACAGATAGGAACAGCGTCATTTAAAAAAGGGGAGAGACGAATCATGGATGATGTGCTCAAGCGGAATGGGCGGAAGCTCGAGGATAGTTTTTTTGCCGAACAGGACGCCAAACTGATCGCGAAGCACCAGGAACTCCTCCGGATGGAGCGGACCCAGCAGGCGCTGGCTGAAGTCTCCGGTATCACCAATCGGCATATTTTGCGTCGTCTCGTCGAATTGGAAATCAATCCGGATCTTTTGGCATCGCTGGCCGTTGTTCCCTTGGTGGAGGTGGCCTGGGCGGATGGATATGTGCACGAGAAGGAGAGGATAGCCATTTTGGCCGCGGCGGCGGGTGCGGGTGTGGGCCGCGGCACGATCGACTTCGAGTTGCTGGAGGAGTGGTTGACCCAACGGCCTCCCCCCGTCTTGTTGGACGCGTGGGTGCAGTATATCGCCGGTTTGTGCGAAGTGCTCTCGCCAGAGGACTGTAAGAACCTGGAAACGAGCCTGCTAACCCGAGCGCGGTCCGTAGCGGAGGCGGCGGGGGGGGTTCTCGGTTGGGTGGGGAAGGTATCGTCCGCGGAACAGTCCGTGCTGGATCGAATGGCCCAGGCTTTCCGACGCTAACGGGGAGACCCTGACGCCGCCTTGCCCTCCCGAAAAATGATGCCTTTTGCGCTATTGACTTTCCACCTTCAGAATCACAAATTATTCGAATTGGAGAAGAGACCGTATTTTGTCCTATGACCGGGAAACACCCTATGAGGAACCAGCCGATGACTTTACGAGCTCCCTTAAAAACACCCGGCGAAATTTTACAAATCGCGCTTCAGAAGGAAACACAAGCCCATGATTTCTATACGGAATTAGGGGCGAGTTGTTCCGTGCCTTTTGTGAAAGAGTTGTTTAATAAGCTCGAAAATGAAGAGGCCAAGCACATGCGGCTGATCCAGGATATGATCAAAAAACTTGAATCGGGGAAAAGCCTGGCCTGATTGGCCGTGGTCAGTTTTTGTCGCCGAGTCGTATTCGGACCCGTGAGATTGTCAACGATGGCGAAAACCGTGCTGGCACGTTGGACGGTGGGGTTCGCCTTGATCGTGTGTTTGCCTGGGGAAAGAGCGATTTCGTCTTTTCTTTCCCCGGATAGTATTATTTGCTCGTTTTCGGGTAGGGTTATACCCCATAGTGAGACTCGAACGAAGGCGTAATATTTTGTCTGGAGGATCAGACATGGGCATTCCGTGTTTAAAGCTAATGTTTATCGCTTGCCTGACCATGGGGGTCTTGATTCCTGGGCTCGAGGCGGCCGATGTCGCCTTGACCTGGGATCCTTCGGTCACCAACACGGACGGCAGTCTTCTGGATAATCTGGCTGGATACCGGTTGTATTACGGGGCGGCCACTCGGGTTTATGCGTCTACCGTGGAGGTTGGTCTTGTGACCTCCCTGACGGTCACGAATCTCTCCCCGGACCAGCCTGTTTTTTTTGCGGTGTCTGCGGTCAACAGCAATGGCGATCAAAGTGATCTTTCAGCGGAGTTATTATGGACCACCCCGCCACTCGCTCTGCCGGTTGATCACTTTGTGTGGGGGCCGATCCCTTCCCCGCAAACGGCCGGAATTCCCTTTTCGGTGTCCCTTCAAGCCAAGGACGCGAATCAGATCACCGATTTGGGTTTCACCGGGACCGTCCAGCTCAGCGTGATGAATGCGGAGCGAACCGGCCTCCTGGGGACCGGCCCATCCAGTTTCGACTATCCTCTGCACACGGCCAACCATGACGCCCGGACACAGGTCATCTATCTGACGAACGAATTGGGCCGTGCCTGCACGATCACGGCTCTCGCCTTGAACCTGAGCACGATTCCGGGACAGACGCTGAAGCAGTGGACCCTTCGCCTGAAGCACACCTCGGTGGACTCTTTCACTAAACAGTCGGTGTGGGAATCGACAGGGTGGACGACCGTGTATCAGGGCGACCTGACGGTCAGCGCAGACGGCTGGGTCGAGTTCGAGTTTTCCACTCCTTTTTTTTACAACGGGTTGCATCATCTCATGGTTGATTTCAGTTTCAACAACATGAGTTCTTCCCTTTCAGGGTTTTGCCGATACACCACTCAAAGCAAGAGTAGAACTTTATATAAAGCGGTCAACAGCACCTACGGAGATCCCCTGGCGTGGGCGCGGACGACACCCAAGCCGGCCCTGGCCACCGCACGGCCGAACACCCGGATGAAGTTCGACGACCCGGTGAGTATCAATCCCGTCAGCCTTTCGGGTTTTTTAAAAGGTGCCTGGAACGGGACCCTCCGGGTGTCGGGTCCGGCTTCCGGACTGGTTCTCGCCGCTGACGATGGTGCTGGGCATGTGGGTTACGGCAACGTATTCGATGTCCTTGCATCGGCGACGGGCTTGGTCGTTGTGGGCAGTCCGATCGATCCGATTTTCATTCCCGCGGATTCCCCCACCGGGTTTTCCGACATTATCGAGACCCGGATCGCCGGGATTCCGCCATCGGTTTCCTTGGAGAAGGAGGACAACAGCTTGAAAATAGGAGTCTGGGGGACGGTGGGGGCGGACATCCAGATCCAGGTCTCATCCAATCCCGCCCAGTCCTGGGCGTGGGAGCCCCTGCAGGACTTGTTGCTGACGAACCTGGCTTTCTCCAGCGAGGGAACCCCGTTGCCCGCTCCCCGGGATACTTTGGAAGACGCTTTTATCCCGGCGTTCGAGTGGTTTGTCCCGTCCCTTGCCACGGACTCTCCGAGCCGGTTTTTCCGGGTGGTGATGCCCTACACCTATGCCGTGCTCGCCGATCAAGTGCTTCGAAGCAAAGGTTACCATCCGAGACTGATCGTCGCGCGACTCCCGGGGGAAACGACTCACGATGTCTGTTATGTGGGCGAGGACGAGGCCTATATCGATTGCACGGATGACCGTTTCATCCTGGCCTTGAATTATTCGGGTGCAACGATTCGGGAGATCGCCGACGATTATGGCGGCTATGTAAGCCTGAATTGGACCTCGGCTTCCGAGTTCGTTTATACCAATGGGGCCCGGCTACTGATCGCGACCGTGGTCAAGACCGACCCTCCCGCTTCCGATCCGCCACTGGCGAGCACTCAAGCATCCGGCCTCGAAATTGACTTCTAAGGAGGTGTCCTCATGAAAACTAATATTGTCAGGTTCGTGATCACCGCGTTTGGCGTCATGCTGGTGATTCTGGGGATCGTAACCGCGGCCGCCATTGTCAACATCCGCCGCTCCATCGCTTCCAGCGATTGGGTCAACCACACCCACGCCGTCATTCTGGAGACGGACGCCATTGTGTCCCGCTTGCATGCGGGCGAGGCGAGCTTGCGAAATTACCTGCTGACCGGGGACAAACGGGATCAGGTGGCTTATCGGGTTGCTTACGGCGAAATGGTGGAACACTTGGAAGTCGCCAAGGCCCTGACCCGCCAGGAGCCGGATTCCCGGAACCCAATCATGAGGCTCGAAGCGTTGATCGGCCAACGAATTGATCTGGCTCGCGACGTGGTGCGGTCTTTGGAGCTTGAAGGCGAGGCTGTGGCGAGGAGAAAATTGCAGGAGGACGTTGGCAGTCTCGTGCCGGCGGAGATCCAGTCGATTTCGCGAAAACTGGTCGCAGACCAGAAAGAGCTTTTGCGCCAACGGGATAAAGCATCCTATCTTCAGGCCCATAGTACGCGCTGGACGGTCTGGTCGGGTTTGGGGCTGAATGGTCTCCTGCTGATTTTTTTGGGCTGGATCATTCGCGACGACATAGCCGCCCGGCGCAAGGCGGCGACCGCGTTGGAGGATGCCAATGCGATGCTGGAACAGAAGGTGTTGGAGCGCACGGCTGAATTGGTCCAGGCCAATGAAAATCTGAGGGCGGAAAACCTGGAGCGGCAGTGGTCGGAGCAGGCGTTGGCTCACCAGTTGCATTACAGCGACTTGATCATCAACCTGATTGACGATCACATTCTGGTCATCAGCAAAGCGCTCAATATCAGTCGGGTTAACCCGGCGGTCATCCATACCACCGGTTATGACTTACCGGACCTTGTGGGCAACGCCCTCGGCCAGATTCTCACGGTCACGGAGTTGCCCGCGGGCGATGCGGCCGCACCGCTTCGGTTCGTGCAGGCGGTCCGGGAGGGTCGTGAAATACAGAACCGACGGGGAACCTTGCTGTGCAAGAGCGGGACCGTTATTCCCATGCGCTTCAATATGGTTCCCCTACGGGACCAGAACACCGTCGTGGGCAGTGTGCTGACGGTGCGCATTGGCCAGGACGAATCGAATGACATCGGCTAAGAGGAACCCAAACATCGAGGAGATCCCATGAAACATATTCTCGCCATCGACGATGAGGCTCAAATCTGCAGTCTGATTCATGCCGCTCTCACGATGAAGGGGTATCGGGTTTCAACGGCCGGGTCGGCCGATGCGGCCTGGCACATCCTGAAATCCGATCTGCCCAACCTGATTATACTCGATCACCATTTGAAAGATTCGGATGGGTTGACGCTGGCGGAGGAAATCTGGAAAACCATGCCGGACATACCGATCTTGTTGTTGACGGGCCAGGTTTTCGATGCCGCGGTGATTCGGGAATTGAGCGGCAAGAAAGTGTCCAGCTACCTGCCCAAGACCTCGCCCCTGAGCACCATATCCAATGAAGTCCGGCGTTTATTGGGCGATCCGATTCCCCAGACCTGATCGTTATCCCGTCGCACGAGCCGCACCTGGCTACTTGGTATCCGGGGTTTTCAGCAATTCCCGGGCATGGCGCAGGGCAAAATCGGTCGAGTCTTTCCCCCCCAGCATACGGGCCACTTCCTCGATCCGGGCGGTCCCTTCCAGCCGTTCGATCTGAGTGCGGGTCCGCCCTCCGGTGACTTCCTTGCAGACGGCGAAGTGGGTGGGGCCGAAGACCGCGACCTGGGGGAGGTGCGTGATGCAAATCACCTGGTGGTGTTTGGCCACCGCTTTGAGTTTGGCGCCGACGGCGCGTCCCATTTCTCCCCCGATATTGGCATCGATTTCATCGAATACCAAAAGCGGGATGCGATCCTGTCCCGCCAAAACCGCCTTGGCGGCCAGCATCACGCGGGATATTTCGCCGCTGGAAGCAATGGCGCGGAGGGGCCGGATGGATTCGCCGACATTGGGGGCAAAGGCGAATTCAACGGCATCCAGCCCGGCGGGGCCTGGATTGGTGGCCGTGAGGGTGATCTCCAGGGATCCGTGGGGGAATCCGAGGTCGCGCAATTGACGGGTGATGGCCCGCCCCAGTTCGGCGGCCGCTTTTTCGCGAACGGCGCGTAACTTAAGGCCGGCTTTTTCAAGACGGGCCCGGGTTTGTTCGATTTGAACATCCAATTCCGCCCGTTTGGAGTCGCGTTGTTCAAGATCCTTCAGCCGGATCTTCGATTCGGCCAGCAAGGCGTTGATTTCGGCCAGGATGGGCCGGTATTTGCGCTTTAACTTGCGATACAGGGCCATGCGGTCCTCAATCCATTGCAGGCGCTCGGGATCGGCTTCGATGGATTGGGCGGTCGTGGCGACCGCTTCCGCGAGATCGCGAATTTCAATGGACACCGATTGTGCCCGGGCCTGCCACTCGACGGCGATGTCCAGAACGGGTGCCAATTCATGCAGAAGCTTGTAGGCCGCCGCCAGGGATACCGCGGCGGCGGTTTCGTCATCGGTCAGGGCGCGGCGGATGCCGTCGCTGAGTTCGATGATTTTCTGGGCGTTGGCGACCCGGCGATGTTCGGATTCGAGTTCGGCCTCCTCGCCATCGATCAAATTGGCGGATTCAATTTCCTGGCATTGGAAGCGGAGGAGATCGATTTCGCGTGCGATCTGGCCCTCGTCGCCCTCGAGCGCCTGGCGTTGTGTCCGGAGAGCCATCCATTCGGCATAGAGTTGGGTATAGGGTTCCGCAGTCGGGCCGCACTCTCCAAAGGCGTCGAGCAATTCCAATTGGAAGTCGGTACTCAGGAGGGATTGGTGGTCATGAGGGCCGTGCATATCGACGAGTTGATCGCCGACGGCCTTCAGGACCTGGAGCGTGGTGGGACCGCCATTGATGAAATTACGGCTGGTTCCGGCGGCATTGATGATCCGGCGAATGACCAACTGCCCCGCGTCACACGCATCCAGGCCATTGGCCTGGAGAATGGCATTGATTTCCCCGGGACGTTCCAACGCGAAGAGGGCTTCGGCCCCGCACTGATCCTCTCCGGTGCGAATCAGGGATTTATCGGCCCGTCCTCCGAGGAGGAGTCCCAATGCGCCAATCAAGACTGACTTGCCGGCACCGGTTTCTCCGGTGATCATATTCAAGCCGGGCTCAAACTCGACGGTGAGGTTTTCCACGAGGGCCAGATTTTTGATGCGGAGGGTTTGAAGCATGGCGCCCACCATACACTGCTTGACGGTTGGATTCCAGCAGATTCCAGCAGGGGCATTAAGGAGGGGAATGCCCTTACGATGGGGGGCCTGTTATGGGAGGAGATTGCGCATGGAGCGATGCCCGTGAACCTGGGGATACCAGCCGGTATGAAAGAGAATCGGCTGGGCGAAGAGACGGGATACAGGGCTACGGCCTGACGATCGGACACTGCGTCCTGGGAGACGAGGGCAACCCCGGGAGGCGTGTGGGCGGCGGGATTGTCGAGATGTCCCGGGACGTCAATCGATCCCGCCTTGCTTTTCCTGTCCCGGCCCCTTATTCTCACTGCGCCGAGCGATAAACGGTGAACTACGCAGATCGCTTGGGGGAGGTTATTTATGGCGGGCGAAATAATTTATGGGCGACAGCCGGTCACGGAGGCTTTACGGGCGGGACGGCGCGATTTCAAACGGTTGCTATTGGCCGGAAACTGCCAGGATGCCGAGGTGATCCGAACGATTCGGGAGGAAGCCCGGCGGCAGGTGGTCAAGGTGGAGACAGTGGATATGCAAACCTTGGACACACTGACTCAGCGGGGACACCACCAAGGAGTTGCCGTGGAGACGGGCCCCTATCCATACTGCGAATTTGAAGACTGCCTGGAGGAGGCGGGTAAGCCCCCGCTTTTCTTATTATTGGATCATCTGCAGGATCCCCAGAACTTGGGCGCTCTGCTTCGCGTGGCGGATGCCGCAGGGGTGGATGCCGTATTTTTGCCCAAAGACCGGTCGGTGGAGGTGACGCCCGCCGCCATCCGGGCGTCTGCTGGCGCCGCCGAGCATTTGCGGATTTGCCGGGTGGTCAATTTGCACCAGACGATGGGCAAACTGAAAGCGGCCGGGATCTGGCTGGCCGGATTGGACCAGACGCCGGAGGCCACCCTTTACACAAAGACCGATTTGAAAGGCCCTTTGGGATTGGTGGTCGGCAGTGAGGGAGAAGGGCTCGGCCGCCTGGTCCGCGAAACCTGCGATTACGTGATCACCCTGCCGATGCGGGGAAAAGTTGGATCTCTCAATGCGTCGGTGGCCGGGGCGGTGGCGCTGTATGAAATTTTAAGACAGCGCGCATAACGTCCGGTTTAGCTGCCCAATCCTTCAAACAGGATCGAGGAGAGGTACCGCTCGCCCGAGTCCGGAAAAATCACCACGATCGTCTTGCCCGCGAATTCTGCCTGACGGGCCAGGCGCAGGGCGGCAACCCCTGCCGCACCGCAGGAAATCCCAACCAGGATTCCCTCCTCCAGGGCCAAACGGCGCGCAAAATCAACGGCATGGGCACTCTCCACCTGTTCCACCCGGTCGACGAGTGAAAGATCGAGGGTGTCCGGAATGAATCCAGCGCCGATGCCTTGAATTTTATGCGGGCCTGGCTTGAGTGGCAGACCGGCTAATTTTTGGGAGATGACCGGGCTCTCCTGGGGTTCGACGGCGACGGAGAGGATCGGTTTCTTGCGGGTGTTTTTTATGTAGCGGGAGATGCCGGTGAGGGTTCCGCCGGTGCCGACGCCCGCCACGATCACATCGATCCCTCCCTGAGTGTCGTTCCAAATCTCAGGGCCTGTCGTTTTTTCGTGGATGGCTGGGTTGGCCGGATTCTTAAACTGCTGGGGGAGGAAATACTTTGCGGGATTCGACGCGGCCATTTCCTCTGCGCGTTGAATGTCGCCTTTCATCCCCTCCGCGCCCGGTGTCAGAATCAGATTGGCTCCAAATGCGGCCAGGACCCGACGCCGCTCGATGCTCATGGTGTCCGGCATGGTCAGGGTCAATTTGTAGCCCCGTGCTGCGGCGACATAGGCGAGGGCAATGCCGGTGTTGCCGCTGGTCGGTTCGACGATTTCGACCCCGGGTTTAAGAATCCCTCTTTTTTCAGCATCCCAGATCATGGATGCACCAATCCGGCATTTAACCGAATAGGCCGGGTTGCGTCCTTCGATCTTGGCCAGCACGGTTGCGCCGACGCCTTGCGTGACCCGATTTAATTTGACGAGCGGGGTGTTCCCGATGGATTCCGAGTTGTCCTTGTAGATTCCGGCCATGGTGGTCTCCTATTAATGTAAACTAATTCGATAGGGATAGTACACATTTCCCTCGTTGCCGTCAAACGGTTTTTTTTATGTTGAGTCCGGTCGCCCAATCTAATACGGGTTTGCGTCCGGTTGGATGCGATTCCGCCGATTCGGCCGGCCAGCCGACGGAAATCAGGCTGACGGGTTGAACGGACCGGGGCCAGTCCACGATGCGCCGAACGGCGGGGGGACGGATCCAGCCGATCCAGCAAGTGCCTAATCCCAAAGCGGTGGCCTGCAGAACGAGGTGCTCACCCGCGATTCCCAGATCGAGAGCCGGATAATCGATGCCGGAAAAGAGGGGGGCCAGTCGGTGAGTTACTGTTGTGCGAGCGACCCCCAGAACCATGAGGACCGGTGCCCCGCGAATCCAAGGTCTTTGCATGCCGGGTAAAAGGCCTTCGTCGCAGAGCCGAACCCGCCGGGCTTCATCGGAAACGATGGCGAGTCTCCAGGGTTGCTTGTTACAAGCCGACGGGGCGCACTGCACCGCATCCAATAGCTGTGCCAGAAGGTTGTCGGGGACTGGTTCGGGGCGGTAACACCGGCAACTGAAACGGCGTCGGACCAGCGCCAGAAAATCATCCCCGGTCACGGCTTAACGGCTTCGGTAGTGGGTGAATCGGAGAGGGTGGCATCAATGGCGTTGCGCCGTTGTTCGGCCTTGTTGAAATCGCCCGCGCCCCGTTGGATGGCTCCGGTAACAAACAGAACCAGAAGAGCGGCGATCAAAGCTGCGAACACCCCGAAGCCGAGCATCAGGATCAGTTGAAAGAAGCCGGTTTTCAGCAAAAGGGAGAGAAGCGGGAGGAGGACTCCGAGGAGAAGGATCCCAATCATTGCGCCCAGCACCCAGGCGGCGGGGAGGGGGGCAGGAAGTTGGGGGCGGGCCAAAATCTCGAAGGCGAGGGACAGTCCGACCGGAAGACCGATGACAAGGAGTCCGGCCAGAAGGGTCCGGGGCCAAGTGGCGTAGCCGACATGGAGGGCCCACCCGGACAGCCGCAGGGTGACGAGAAAACAGAGCAGGGCGATCCCCGCCTGGATATAGAGGAAAGACCCGGCTGAGGAGGCCTTAAACACGAACTGGAGCAGAGCGTTGAATTGAACGAGCCAGGGATTCATTCGTCGACCCGCCCTTTCGCGATGGCATTTTGATGCGCGTCCTGCTTTAGGATCTCTTTTTTGAAGCAGTCGGGGCAAATAGTGTGGCTGATCAAGTTCATTTTTCCCGGCTTGACATCGAGCCATTTGCCGCAATAGGCACATTTCACATACATCAATTCATCGCTATTGAAAGACTGGGTCATAGGGGCTCAACGCATCCTTGAATTGCTTGTATATTAGCGAGAAGAGCCGTCCGGTGCAATAGTGGTTTTTAAGGAGGGCGAAGGAATACTTGCGTTTCGTAAAGTTGCGCATAGAGGCCGCCGCGCGCGAGCAGTTCCGGGTGGGTTCCCTGTTCGACGAGGTGACCCTTGTCCAGCACCAGGATGACATTCGCTGCCAGGACGGTGGAGAGTCGATGCGCAATGACCAGCGTGGTGCGCCCGCGCATCAACGGAACCAGGGCTGACTGGATTGCGGCCTCGGAGTGGGAGTCGAGGGAACTGGTGGCCTCATCCAAAATCAGGATGCGCGGATTCTTCAGGATGGCTCGAGCGATCGAAATCCGTTGTTTTTCGCCTCCCGATAGTTTGAACCCCCGTTCCCCCACGAGCGTCCCATATCCATCGGGCAGGCCGGCAATGAAGTCATGGATCGAAGCGGCTTGGGCCGCCGTGATTAAATCCTCCTCTGTGGCATCGGGCCGAGCATAGAGGAGGTTTTCGCGGATGGTGGCGTGAAATAAAAAGGTCTCTTGCGTGACCATGCCGGTGTGGGTGGCAAGGGATTCCTGGGCCACTTCGCGCAAGTCGTGGCCGTCGATCAGGATGCGACCCGCCTGGGGATCGTAGAAACGGGGGACGAGGTAGGTGGCTGTGGTTTTGCCGGCCCCGCTGGGGCCCACCAAGGCGGCGAGTTGGCCGGGTTCGACGGTGAAGGAGATCTGGTTCAAGGCCGGCCGCTGATCGGGACGGTAGGAGAAGGTGACGCCCTCGAAACGGATTTGCCCCCGGACCTGAGTGAGCGGTTTTGCATCGGGTCGGTCCTGGATGTCAGGCTTCAGATCCAGATATTCGAAGATTCGGACAAAGACGGCGAAGGCGCCTTGAAGATCCACGTAGATGTTCGCGAGTTGTGCCACGGGGCGGTAGAGGTTGGAGAGATAGGCGACGAAGGCGATGATGGTCCCGATGCTCAGGCCGACGGCGGCCGCATCGCCTTGGATGAGTCTCCGCCCTCCGTACCAATAGACCAGAGCGGGTCCGGCGGCGGCGATTACCCCCAGAAACAGGAACATCCAACGGCCGACCATGGCCTGGCGAAGTTGGAGGTCGAGGACCGCACGGTTACCAGTCTTGAAGCGGGTGGACTCGTATTCGGCCCGGCCGAAAAGGCGCATCAGGAGAAAACCGCCGAGGTTGACAACGTCTTGCGTGGTGGCCTGGAGTTCGGACTGTTTCTCCTGGGTTTCCCGCGACAGGCGATGGCGGATCCGGCCGATCCGGCGCATGGGCAGGACGAAGAGGGGCACGATGGTACAGGCCAGAATCGCCAGGCGCCAATCCATGGCGAAGAGAATGCCGATGGTGGCGAAAACGGTGATCGCATTCGTGAAGATACCGATGAAGGTTCCGGTTACGATGGAATTGACGGCCGCGGTATCGTTGTTGATCCGCGAGAGGATTTCGCCCGCGCGGGTGGTGGTATAGAATCGGAGCGACAGGCGTTGGAGATGCTGGTAGAGAGCGTTTCGCAGGTCGAAAGTCAGTCCCTGGCTGATTTTGATGTTCCAGAAATTTTGGAGAACTCCGATGAGGCCGGTGGCCACCGGCAGGAGTACGAGACCGAGCACTAATTTGTTCAAGAGCGCCAGGTTGTGGCCGGGGATGGCCTGGTCGATCAGGGCGCGGACCAGCAGGGGGGCGATAAGGCCGAGGAGTTTGTCAAGTCCGATACAGGCGATGACCACCGCGGTTGCTTTGCGATAGGGCGGGAAATAACCAAAAACACGCTTGAGCAGGGCTTTTTCGAGCGCGATTTTGGGCCGTTTATCGTCCAACCCCTCGGGCATGCGATTCAGGCCGTAACTCCGGCCCATCCCCCCCAGGCTTCGATTAAAATTCATGGACACAATGGATTCCTCATGGGTCTTCAAGGTATCGCGTTTTGTCCGAAAATGCCAGTCGCTTGATTAGTCTTTGGCGCCGATTCGTCCTTGTTTGACATCAGACCCGTCTTAGTATAGACTCGACAGTTGCCAATGGAAGGCTATTGGCGGAGAGTCTTTTAATCCGCCGGAGGAACACTTCATGAATTATGCCATTATTGTCGCCGCGGGCAAGAGTGAGCGCATTGGACCCAATGTGGACAAGGCTTTTTTAAATTTGGGGAGCAAGCCGGTTTTGGCCTATTCGCTGGCGGCGTTTCAAGCCTGTGAAGAGATTCACGGCATTATCCTGGTGGTGCGCAAGGATCGGGTCGATACGGCTCGCGCACTGGCCCAGATTTTCGGGTGTCACAAGCTGAAAAAGGTGATTCCGGGTGGCACCCAACGCCAGGACTCAGTTTTGAACGGATTGGCCGAGTTGGGGGATGAGGTTGATCTGGTTGCGGTGCATGACGGGGCGCGCCCGTGTGTGACGACGGCGTTGATTACCGAGACGCTGGCATCGGCTCGCAAATACGGCTCGGGTGTGGCTGCGGTTAAAATCATGGATACGATCAAGGAAGTGGACCGCGGTTCGGTGGTGAAACGCACGGTGGACCGGACCAAGCTGTGGGCGGTTCAGACCCCACAGTCCTTCAAGTTGGAGTTATTGGTTTCGGCTTATCGCAAGGTGGCCAAGGCCAAGGCGACGGTGACCGATGAATCCTCGGCCTTGGAATTGGCCGGGGAAGAGGTGCACTTGGTGTCCTCGAGCTGGTCTAATTTGAAGATTACGATTCCGGACGATTTAAAATCCGCCGCCTTATTGTTGGGGCTGTAAACAGAGTCGATCATGAAATTTGCCGTGTTGGGTGATATCCACGGGAATCTGGAAGCCTTGAATGCCGTGCTGGAAGATGCCCGGGCCAATGAGGTTCAATCCTATGTCTCGACGGGGGATATCGTCGGATACAATGCCAATCCCTCGGAATGTCTGGCACTGATCCGCCAACTCAATACGGTGAGTGTCTGCGGGAATCACGACCATTACTGTTCCCATTCCATTTCGCTCAGCGACTTTCATCCCCTGGCGGCGAATGTGATGGATTGGACCCGGGCTCATCTGGCCGATGCGGACATCGCGTATCTGAAAAGTTTGCGATTGGTCCGGCTGGTGAGCGGATTTGCCTTGGTCCACAGCACCTTGGACATGCCGGATAAGTGGGGTTACGTGTTCGACGAACTCGAGGCTGAATCCAATTTTAATTACCAATCAACCACGGTTTGTTTTTATGGGCATACGCATCATCCGGCCGTCTTCGAAAAATCGGGGGGGGTGAGGCGGTTGGAACCCGGAGTGACCAAGATCATGCTGGGCAAAAAGTATTTCATCAATAGCGGCAGTGTTGGCCAGCCGCGGGATGGCGATCCGCGGGCATCCTACGTGATTTATGACGTGGAAGCCCGCCAAGTGACCTTCCGCAGAGTCGACTACGATTTCACGCTGACCCAACAGAAAATTTTGGATGCCGGTCTCCCCGAGCGGCTGGCCCAACGCCTGGCGCTCGGGATGTGACGGTCCGAAGCAAAAAACAAAAACAAAGAAGGAATAACCATGGCTTACGAAATTGCGGATAAATGCACCAAATGTGGCAGTTGCGCCGAAGTCTGTCCCCAGGAAGCGATTAGCGAAGGAGCCGACCAGTATGTGATCGATGCCGAGAAGTGTGTCGATTGCGGATTGTGTGTCGGCGAATGCCCGGTTGAGGCGATTTCGCAGAAATAAGAGGCGCTTTGGCACCCCGTTTTCTTTTCGGTCCGGTCAAATCCCGGCGACTGGGTTGGTCGCTCGGGATCGATCTGGTCCCCAACAAAACCTGTAGTTTCGACTGCGGGTTTTGTCAGGTGGGCGCGACGACCTGTTTGACCCTGGAACGCCGGGAATATGTACCGACCGCCGAAGTGATCGAAGAGATATCGGCCTGGCACGCCGCGGGTGGCCGGGCCGATTATCTGACTTTGTCGGGAGCCGGAGAACCCACGTTGCATTCCCGTTTTGGGGATATCTTGCGGGCCATCCCCGCAGGAACGGTGGGACGCAAGGCGCTCCTGAGCAACGGGTCCCTCTTTTATTTGCCCGAAGTGCGCCTGGCTGCGAAGGCGGCGGATGTGGTCAAAGTGTCGTTTAGCGCCTGGGATGAGGATTCGTTCCGGCGGCTGAACCGACCTCATCCGGCCTTACGCCTGTCGGCGATTGCCGATGGGATCCGGGCCTTTCGTCGGGACTATGCGGGAATTCTGTGGGTGGAGGTGTTTCTCGCCCGGGGTATCAACGATCAGCCGGACCCCGTGTCCCGGATCGCCGATCTGGTGCGCACCTTTTCGCCGGATCAGGTCCAACTCAACACCGTGGTCCGCTCGCCGATGGATTCCGCGGTGGGCGCGGTGGATGCGGAGGTTCTGTTCGAACGGGCGAAATTATTCGGGCCGTGCGAGGTCGTGTGTACCGGCGTGCCGGTAACGACCGCCGGAACTTCGGGCCGGGATGAAGGGAAGAGAACCGCGACGCTTTCGGGCGAAGGGTACCGGGATCGGATTTTGGGAGTGGTTCAGCGCCATCCGTCCACGGCGGAGGAGATCGCCCAGGGATTGGGCCTGGAAATTCAAGTCGTTCGAGCCGAATTGGGCGTTTTGCGAAACGAAGGGCGGATCGAGGTGGAAGACCGCGCCGGGCGGGCCATCTGGAATGCCGCGCTGATCCCGCCGGAAACCCGATCATCCCCAGTCCGGTGTTGATGTCATTTAATTGCACGTTGCGGCAGATCGCAAATATCCGGTTTCGATCCGGTGCAACTCGCGGATTTGATCGGCGGATAAGCCGGAGTCGACCGGATCGGCCATCAAGGTACGCGCTTTTTCTTCGGCGACTTCCGCGAGCGAAAAGGATCCTTTTTCCTGCCAGAGAGGCCGGCGTTGTCGGCATAGAATTGCGGGTTCAAAGAGTTCGGAGCGGAAATGCCGGAAGGTGTGTTCATGCTCCAGAAAATTTCCGGCGATGCCCACTTCGCGGATGACCGGCAGGGCCAGGGATTCCTCCGAGACCTCAACCCCGCGCAGGAAACGTCGGGCATATCCGATGATTTCATCGTCAATGACGGCTTGGGCCGGGGACAGGGTTAATTCCGATTCGAGTTGGCCGACTCCCCAGATGAGGCTGACGCCCTGTTGGAGATGGGACATGAAGCCTGCCATTTTTTCCAGGCCGGCCTGGGCGTCGGGTCGAAGGGACTCCGTGGACACCCAGGAACAGGAGGGCAGGTTATAAAAGCGGCCCAAGGCGGCGCCGATTCCGGCGAAGAGGTGGTTTTCGGGGCCGCCCGTCACGACGCCGGCGGAGCGCATATCGAACACATGCGCCAATCCCAGATTATGGATGCAAGGGCGACCGGGTTCGAGAACCTGGTTAACGATCAGGCCGGCGAGAATTTCAGCATTGCCAACGGCGGCCGCGCCGGCCAGGGTGACGGGGGCGGAGGTGCCGGCCATCGGTTCGCCATTGAGGGAGACGGGAATGCCATGGCCCGCAGTGCGTTTGAAAATTTCAAGCGCGAGATGGGTCCAGCGCAGGGGGCCATGGGCGGTGAACCCGACGCTAAAACGGGGCGAATTGGTGAAAACCCGGTTCATTTCGCAAAGGACATCGGCGCCGCGCGGCGTAAAACAGAGGACGCGGATATGCTTGCGGGTATTCTCCGCCAGGATGCGCAGGCCGACGACATCACCCGTTCCCGGCGGGAAATCATGGAGGGCCACGCCGAAGATGCCGTTCACTGAGGGCAGGCGATCCAAGAGGCGGGCCATTCCGGCCAGATCACGGGAAGTAAAAGGGCGAATTTTGTCGTGATCAAGAATTTGCATCCCGGGGATCGACCAGATTTGACTGCCTTCAGATTGAGCGGACAAGGGAGCCCGGGTGGCCTGTCCGGCCAGATAGACCGTGGAGGGAGCAGAGGCCAGGCAGTCCTTGAGCAGACCTTCGGGGAATCGGATGATGTCAGTGGCCGACCCGCATTGCGCGCCTGCGGCGAGGAGGCGGCGGGCGACCTCTTCATTTTCGATACGGATTCCGGGGTCGGCAAGGAGGGCCAGCGAAGCGGCGTGGATTTGTTCAACAGCGATGTTTGAGATCATGGACATGCCAGGCGTTGTAACGCAAAGGGCGCAAAGAGGGAAGCGCAAAGTGAGTTGCGGACGGGCTTAGCTGGAGCGCGGAACGGGTCTTTTCGAGAGGGCTCAGTCCGGTCGCATCGAGGAGCGATCCGGGGACACGAAGCGCCCGGCGCGCTGACCGGTCATTTGGTTATCGTGCCAGGTGAGGGTGCCGTTGACGATGACGGATCGGATTCCTTGCGAGAGCGCCTGAGGTACGGCAAAAGTGGCGCAATCGCGGACAGTGAGGGGGTCGAGAATGACCACATCGGCGGCGAGGCCCGGCGCCAGGCGACCGCGGTCGGCCAGACCAAAGTGGTCAGCGGGGAGGGCGGTCATTTTGCGAATGGCTTCGGGCAGGGAAAGGCAGTGTCCGTCGAGGACCATGCGCAGGAAGCGGGGAAAGGATCCATAGGCCCGGGGGTGGGGATAGTCATGGCTGAGCGGGCCATCGGGAGCGCGGAGCGAGGCATCGGAGCCGATCATGACATAGGGTTCGGCCAGAATGGTTTGGAGATTCTTTTCACACATTCCGTGGAAGAAGGCGCTCGTGCGCAATTCGTCGCGATCCAAAATCGTGAGGACGGCATCGACCGGGGCCAGTTTCAGAGCTTCGGCGACGGCGGGAAGGGGTTGGCCGCGGAACGGTTGAAGGTCGGGGTGCGTGATGGATCCGAGGGTAATGGATCCCCATGAATCTTCAGGGCGGGAAGCGAGGAGTTCACCGCGGATTTTTTCGCGGAGGACCGGGTTGCGGATGCGTTGGATGATGGCGTCACGTCCGCCTTCCTCGGCCCAGGCGGGGAAAATGACATCCAGATCGGTACAGGATGCAGTGTAGGGATAGCGGTCGGCGGCGACGGGCAGGCCCTCGTTGAGGGCGCTGCGAATGAGGTTCAGGGCGGTCTGGATGAGAGGCCAATTGGGTCGGCCAGAAGTTTTGAGGTGCGAAATCTGGGTGTGGATTCCAGTGGCGCGGCAGACGGCGATGGTTTCCGTGAGCGATTCGAGCAGCCGTACGCCTTCACTGCGCATGTGCGAGGTGTAAACGCCGCCATGGCGGGCGGCGAGAGCAGCCAGGCAGAGGATTTCGTCTTCGGGTGCGAAGAGACCGGGGGGATAAATCAGTCCGGTGCTGAATCCGCCGGCACCCTCCGCGAGGGCACGATCCAGGTGCTGTTCAAGGGTTCCCAGTTCAGCCGGAGTGGCGGGGCGATTATCATAACCGATGACTCCGGCGCGTAGCGTGTTATGTCCGGCGAGCAGGAGGATATTGACCGCGGGTTGGACTTTTTCGAGGAGCCGCCGGTATTCGGCAACGGACTGCCATTCGCCGGGAAATGACTGGCATTCCCAATCGGACGGCAGGCGGTTTAGCGGCGTGCGGGGTGCGGCGGAGGACCCACAATTGCCGCAAATTTCGGTGGTGATGCCCTGTGAAATTTTACTGACGGCTCGGGGGTCGACGAGGATAAAGGCATCCGAATGGGAGTGGGCGTCGATAAAACCGGGGCAGACGATGGCCCCGGTGGCATCGATGCGGCGCTGAGCGGAGAGACCGGCGAGCGATCCAATGGCTTGAATGCGGGAACCGGCGATGGCGATATCGGCCGGGCGGGGTGGGGTTCCCGTCCCGTCGAGCAGGGATCCATTTACGATGAGGAGATCAAACATGCTGACGGATTGATGTGGAGCCGCTACACGGTGGCGGAAGCGGTCACGGATTGCGCGGGTTGACCGTCGGTTTCAGACGATTCGGCGGGTGCGCCGATGAGCAGGGCAAGAACCTCCTGTTGGACCTGATCCAAATCCGTCAACTTCAATTGGGGATCGGTGATGACAAAACTTTCTCCCGTTTTCCGGTGCTCATAAACGACGAGACGTTCGCCATTGGGTTCGCTTCGGACTTCCCGTTCAACCAGGAGTCGCTGACGTTCGAGCATGACGCAGAGAATATAAATTACCTGCCGCCGGGCGGGGTTGTTTTCAGCGATCAACTGCCGCAACAGGGTTTCGGCGGTTTCGCGTTTAATGGTCCGGTCGGGCTCGACGGGCGGCAACCGATAGATTCCCTTCCACATGCTGTAATTGGTTTGAGCTTGTGCTTCCTGGGCCCAGCAGGCTTCGCAGAAATCGGCGCGTTCGTAGCCATCCTTGCCGAACTGCAGTCGGGCATAATAGGCCTGACGATCGGCATAAAATTGATGACAGGCCGCGCATTCCTTCCCGCGCGGTTTGATATCCCAATCTTGACTCATGATAGTTAACTCCATCTGCCATTGAATAGCAGGTAAATAGTTTCCTCCAAGCCAATGGATTTGTAAAGCGAACATCTAAAAAAAGCGGAAATATATTTTGGAATCAGCGCTCCGGTTGACGAAAATCATAAGCTGTTCCACTGCTTATAATTAAACAAGACGGACCGGTCGCAACTGACGGCTTAGTGCTTTATTTGGGCGGGATGCCAGGATATAAATGGGCCGGAATTCGGGAAAGAAACAGTAAAAGATCCTCCCCGAACCGCTATCCGGGTGGGGCGGGAGGGAAATAAATCGACGCCGGGGCGCAGGCTGGATTGAATCGCCGGGGTGGCATATTTCTGCGTCGCTTTGAGGCGTGAATTTTCATCCGGGAACGCCGCGGATTGAAGGCCATGATCCCCGTTTTCAATGGGGTAGAAGGCAGCCGGATAGCCTAAACCCAAGAGTCGGGCCTGCAAGAATACCGAATGTTTGATATCGACCGTGGTATCCATTGTGCCATGGATGATGATAATTGGGGTTTGGGAGGGCATCAGGGCGGCATTTTTCCAGGGGTTGCGGATGTCTTCCTCGGCTGGGGTGAATACATTCCCTTCGCCGAGGGCGCATTCGGCAAATCCGATACCGGTCCCGTTCGCGTGCAAGTCGAATCCGAAGCCTAATTCACGTGCCTTGCACCCCGAGAGGGGAAGGTAAACGCCGCAATTCAAAACCGCCAGGGCCCAGAGGTGGGGGGCGAAAATAAGGCATTGGGCGCCGAGATGCCCCCCCTGCGAGCCGCCCCAGATCATGAGTCGGGAACGATTGATTTGCGGATAGCGAGCCAGGGTTGCATAGGCGGCGCGGAGGCAATCAATGGTCTGCAACTTGGAGAAATCGTAGGGTTGATCGTAGGTTTTTCCGGGAGAGGGATGATGGGCTTCCCGTCCGCACTGGCGGAATTCGACGCGGGTAACGACGAGGTTGAATCGATCGGCATAGACGAGACTGTCCTCGGCGTAGGCTTCCTGTCCGTTATTGCCCCAGCCATGGATGAGGAGCAGAAGACCGGTTTGTGAATTTACGCCGTTGGCGGGCTCGGTGACATAGCTATCGATGCGCGCATCGCCATATTGGCGGGATTGATAGTCCTGAGTTTCAAACGGGCAAACCTGGATTCGGGGGGGCATGTTGATTTCCTTGAGCTGTTTTAGAAGGGGAGGGCTTGATGATGGCACACCCGGTGGAGCCAGGTAAGGTCACGGCGGCTCCAGGCCTCGCCGAGATGGGTGATGCCGCTGTTGCTACAGACGCGGGCGAACTGGCGGAAGGCGTCGAGTCGGTTTTCTGGCCCAGGCCAATCCAGAGAGTGGCGGGCGGCATAACGGCGCAATTCCTCCCATCGGAGCAAAAGGACATAGCGGAGGGAGAGGGCGGACCGTTGAACCCTGCGGAAGACCTCCTGATTTTCGGAGGAGATCGCTTCGGCTGACTGAAAGGCAGCGAGACCGGCGAAGATCACCGTCGGGGTCAAAAACGGGGCATCGGGTTGCGCGTTAAGATCGAGATAACAGCCCTGAATTCCCTGGGAATAGCCGCGTTTTCGGAGGCAATCGCGGATCGCGGAGGAGCCGGGATAGTGGGGAATGGCCAGGGCCGTTTGAACCAGGAGTTTCAGGTAGGCGGCGATCCAAGGCGCGGCCGAACCGTAATAGCCCTCGAGGAATTCCCGGATGAGCGTTTCGGGATCGAGATCGGGATTCCAGAGCAGACGGGCTAGAACCCAGCCGCGCAATTCGGCAAATTCGCCACCGAGCGAGGAGTTATTGGCCTGTTCGAAGACCCCGCGGACCTGATGGCGGCGGAAGAGGCGAATATTGGCGGCAAGAACGGGCCAATCGGGGTGGGGCAGGAGGAAATGGGCGTAATTGGTGACATAGTCCCAGATGTACAACCGTTTGCAGATTTTTGACCAGCCCACCAGGTCCTTGAAAAACGGGGCGTTATTGGGGTGGTCCAAAGGATGTAGGAAATCGCATTCGAACGAGCAGAGACGGATGATCACCCGGGGGTGGGGGCGGATATGGCGGGGGGGACGACGGCTGAAGAGGTAGGCCAATGTGTCGAAGGAGACCTTTGGGAATTCATCCGCCAGGGCTTCCGCAACGGCATTGACGAGGATCAGGAGCGGACCGGCTGGACTGCCTTCGCGCCGGTTGATGGGTTCACAGCGGGCACATCGGCAATAGGTATGGTTGTCGTTTTGCGAAATGGAAATGAGGCTGGCCTGGGGATCGGCTTTCAGGAGCGCCCGGGTTTTGCGGATGACGGAGTCAATCACCTCCGGATGGGTGCAACAGGGCTGATCGGGGTGACGCCGACCATCCATTTCCGCGAACCACTCGGGATGGGTTTCAAAGGCTTCGGTAGGGATCAGGGTTCCGACCAGGGTGTGGACAAAGGCGGCATATTTGACATGGCCGCCCCACTCGGGGGGGATGCCGGGGTCGGTGTTTTCCCACAGGCCATTCGTTCGATTCCGGACGGACCACAACAAATTCCAGTTTTGGCGATAGAGCACTTCGCGGTATTCGAATGAAGGCTGAACCGTGCGATTCAGGGCGGGGATGACGAGATCCGGTTGATGGGGAATATGCGCGGCGGTGGGGGTCCACCAGCGGCAACCGAGGATTTCATCCAGAAACGTCATCACGGCATAGAGGGTGCCGCGGGGTGCGCCGGGGGCGCCGGAGAGGACCAACCCGTTATTAAGCGAACGCCAGACGAAATCCTCGGGACCGAGGTTTTGGAGTGATTTTAAGGGGAGCCCCAGGGTACGGGCGGCGCCGGAACCGACGGCGAGTTGGAAACGGGTTTCACGGGGATGGGGGGTGCGGATGGCGAAGGAGGCGCCGGTTATTTGGTGTAAATGGCTGGCTAACTCGCGGGCGGCGTGGCGTTCAGGAGTGGGCGCGTGGGGAGCGAGCGTGATAACCGCAACCGGCTGTCCCGCAACGGTGAGGGGGTGTTTCATGCGATACCGGGGTCAACCTTTGAACGTTTTTCGGACATCCCGGACGCGCATCTTGCGGACTTCCGCGAAACGGCGTTTGACGGAATCCCGCATTTTGATCCGACCCTTTTTGTGTTCCCAGAGATACACCGCCTGATCGGAGACCCCCATCAATTTGCCGAACTCGCTTTGGGAGAGTTTGAACTTGGCACGGAGGCGCTTGACCATTTCGGGGGTCGGGCGCAGGGAGGCGACATCGTCATCGGAGGCGGCGGCAAGGGAGACGGCGGGGGCGGCGGATGAAGGTGCTTTCTCGAGGAGTTTGATCCGGCGGGCGAGATCCTGGATGACCTGTTTCAGCAGGCGAGTATCGCGGCGGAGATTCCGCACGGATTGGTTGGAATTGCGCTTGGAAATGCGTTGAATTTCTTCGCGGAACGATTTTGCCAGATTAGCCATTTCACAACCCTTTCCTGAGAGTAAGTTCAGCCTTAAGGTTTTTGAACAATAACGATTTTTTGTGTTTACGCAACAGGAATATGGGTATTGAGTTGATCCAGCGCAAGGCTCAGTGCCTGGGTTCCCTTGCCTCCAAGCCCCAGGGATTGGGCGGTTTTGTAGAGTTCCCAAGCCAGTGTCAAACCCGGCAATTTCAGGTTCAGGCGCCGGGCTTCCGCCAGGGCAATACCCAAATCTTTGATGAAATGATCGATTCGGAAGCCGGGTTCGAAGTTCCCAGCAAGAATGCGCGGGCCCAGATGATTGATCGACCAGGATCCTGCGGCCCCAGCTCCGACCATGCGGATGACCGCCTCGGAATCCAATCCGGCGTGCCGGGCATAAAGGAGGCCTTCGACGACGCCCATCATATTGCCGGCGATCAGGATTTGGTTGACCATTTTGCAGTGTTGTCCCGCACCGGCTGGGCCCAGCAGGGCGATGGTTGTTCCCATCAACTTAAACAGGGGTTCCACCCGAGCGAACGGTTCGGGGTCTCCGCCGCCCATAATGGACAAACGGGCCTCGCGGGCGCCCACGTCGCCGCCGGAGACGGGGGCATCGAGCGCGTCGACTCGGGTTCGGCGGGCTTCCCGGTGGATTTCGCGGGCGAGTTCGGGATCGCTGGTCGTCATGTCAACGACGATGCCGCCCGGCGGCAGGGTGGTCAGCACCCCCTGCTTTCCCAGGACCACTTCGCGCACATCGGCGGGGAAGCCCACGATGGAGAACACGATCGAGGAGTCCGCGGCCACGGCGGCCGGTGATGTTTTAGGGATAGCCCCAGCGGTGACCAATGGTTGGAGTTTCTCGGGGGTCCGGTTATACACGGACACCTCATAGCCGGCATTCAAGAGATGTCGACACATGGCGGAGCCCATGACACCGGTTCCGATCCAGCCGATTCGGGGTTTTGGGGGACCTTCAGTTTTCATAAGGACTCTCTTCCAGAGATTAATTTAAATCCGAATGAAGAGGGTAATACCTTTATTTGAGGTGAGCGGCAACACGAAAAAAACTCCGCATCCTTTTAACCTTACAGCGCCCCTGGCGCGGCAGTTGGCCGGGCTGTTTGGGGCTTGCGTTTAGGATAGGGCGGAGTTAATTTATCAGGGTTGTTTTTTTACCGTAAGGAGTAATGACGATGAACGCGATTGGAACCTGGGCATTGGGTTTGGCGGTGGGAGTTGGGATGACCTTGGCGTCGGCAGAAACCGAAAGCTATAAATTCGTCAAGATCACCGATTTTGGCGGTGAGCCGGAATACAAGGTTGTTTCCACGGCTGAATTCAAGGATTTAAACGATACGATCCGGATGGAAGCCCGATGTATCGACAAGGCACTGGCCCAAGCCAAAGACGAGTGGCAAAAGCGCGAAAAGAAGGCCATGCCGTTGGGCATGCCCAAAGCCCGCAAGGTGGAAATCGTTTTTTCCTCTTCCAATCAGGAAACCGCACAGAAAGAGCTCGATAAATTTTTAGAAAAGAAAGAAAAGCGGGAAGATTCCAAGAGTATGCGTGAAGCCGAAAAATCGAAGAGCATCAAGTTGACTGAAAAGCAGAAAATGGAATTGGAACGACGCGCCGAACGCCAGGCCAATGAGAGCGCGGCATTGGATCTGTTCAAAGTCAAACTCGAATCCGTGGTGGCGGCCGAGAAGGAGAAAATAGCGGCTAAGGCCGCCGGCGCTCCTGCTGCCCCTGTGGCCGTGAAGCCCGCCGCCGAGGGGCTCTAAGGGTCATGGCAAAAAGCCTGTGCAAGCTGGCCCAGGAACGGGAAATCAAGACCGTCGATCATCCCTTCGCCTGCCTGAGCGCCGACAGCGCAGGGCGATTGACGGAGGAGACCGAGGATCCGATCCGTCTTTGTTTTCAACGCGATGCCCACCGGATTTTGCATTGTACCGCCTTTCGCCGGTTGCGATATAAAACCCAGGTATTCTTTTCGCCGGAAAACGATCATGTTTCAACCCGGGTCGATCATTCCTTATATGCTGCCTCGATCGCCCAGACGATCGCCCGCGCATTGGGCTTGAACGCCGATCTGGCCTATGCCATCGCGCTGGGACACGATCTGGGGCATGGTCCCTTCGGTCACGCGGGGGAAACGGTGCTCGATAAACTCTGCCGGGAAAACGATTCCGGGCGCTCGTTTCATCATGAAATTCACAGCCTTCGGGTGGTGGATCGTCTGGCTTTCCGGCCTTCGACCAGCGATCAGGGCTTGAATTTGACCTATGAGGTGCGGGACGGTATCGCCTGCCATTGCGGGGAGCGCCGCGAACAGTTCATCGCGCCGCGACATAAACCCGGCAAGGCGTTGGAGAAGGTGACCGTGCGCGGCCAGTTGCCCTATACGTTGGAAGGGTGTGTGGTGCGTTTGGTGGATCGGATTGCCTATGTGGGACGGGACTACGAGGATGCGGTGTCCGTCTGGGGCCGACTGCCGCCGATTCCGGCCCGTATTGTAGCCGTCTTGGGGGGGGATAACCGGACGATCATTAATACCTTGGTGACGGACATCATTCAAACCAACTTGAAGACTCCGGACCGGGTGGGTTTTTCGGACCGGGTTTTCGAGGCGTTGATCCTGCTCTACGAGTACAACTGCAAGCAGATCTATTTCCATGCCCGGCTGACCGATTATGCCCGCTTGACGGAACGAATGTTGCGCGAAATTTTTGATTTTGGGCGGCGTGAACTCGCTTCCAAAAAACAAAGGGATTGGGGAGTGGTGCGTGACACCGATTCCGCGCCCGTCCGGGAACTCCACCACTTTATCAGCAAGAATTATCCGAAGGGCGATCTGCCTGCGCTGACCCAGATCTTAATTGACATGATTTCGCTGATGACCGACCGTTATGCCCGGAACTTCTTCGAAGAACTGGTCTTGCCCAAGCCGGTGGGGTGAGTGGGGTATTCGGCGGTCACATTCAGTGCAATCCCGCCCCGCGGATTAAATAATCCGGTCACCTTTAACCAGCGGGGTTTCAATAATTTCACCAAGTCGTCCAGAATCCGGTTCACCACCTCCTCGTGGAATGCGGGGTGGTTGCGGAAAGAAAACAGGTAGAGTTTAAGGGCCTTGCTTTCGAGGCAGAGGCGGTCGGGGATGTATTCGATGGTGAGGGTGCCGAAATCGGGTTGACCGGTGATGGGGCAGAGGGAGGTGAATTCAGGGCAATCGAATCGGATTTGGTAGGGGCGCTTGGGGAATGCGTTTTGGAAAGCTTCCAGACGGGCGCGATCGGGGGAGACAGGATAAACGGTGGGGCTCCGGTGGAGCAGGGTTAATTCGGGGTGAGGATTTGATTGTTTGGCCATTGAGAACTCCTAATGTCGAATGCGGCCATCTTATTTAAAAGGCTTAAGCGACCCAAGCAAAAAAACACATGACTTCCGAGTCGAAAGGCGCGCAGTCATTCTAATTATGGCGAGAAACGCGTAACGGCGTCATTGCCACCGGCTGAATTCCCCGAAAGTCCGTTATGCCCGTGAGGGCATTGCTTCGGAGCCGTTATCACTCTAATGAGAATTGTCAAAGACGCGGAATTAATGTTGACAATATGCGCATACTTGCATATAGTTACGGACATGAATTATCAACAAGCCAAGGTTCGGGCGGACATTCTCAAGGCCCTTGCACATCCGGTGCGAATTTTGATTGTCAACGCCCTGGCGGGTGGCGACCGCTGTGTCTGTGAACTCGCGCCGTTGGTTGATATCGATCAGTCGGGCCTTTCGCGGCACCTATCGATCCTGAAGAGGGTGGGGGTGGTGACTGAGCGCCGGGACCGGAATAAAGTGATTCACCATCTGCACACCCCCTGCATCCTGCGCGCTTTCGAATGTGCGGTGGAGGTGGTCCGGTCCGATGTCGAACGTAAAACCCTGCATTTGAAGGCGATCTAAGCATGAATAAAGAGTTGAAAATTCTGCTGGGATTGTTGGCTGCATTTCTGGTGGCTTTCTTCCTGCCCATTGATTCCTTACGGTTTCAAGGGGCGGTGATTGAATCCCTGCGTTTGGTCCGATGGTATGCCCAGGAGCATGTGCTTCTCTGTCTCGTGCCGGCTTTCTTTATCGCCGGGGCCATTGGGGTGTTCATCAGCCAGAAGGCCGTGATGCGATATTTTGGGCCGAAAGCCAATAAATTTTTGTCCTACGGGGTGGCTTCGGTGTCCGGGACGCTTTTGGCCGTTTGTTCCTGCACCGTTCTACCGTTATTCGGCGGAATTTATCTGCGAGGGGCCGGGTTGGGGCCGGCGATCGCTTTTCTGTATTCAGGCCCGGCGATCAATGTCCTGGCCATCGTTCTAACCGCCCGGTTATTGGGAAGTTCAATCGGCCTGGCCCGGGCGATTGGGGCGGTGGTGTTCAGTGTGGTGATTGGCGGTTTGATGCACCTGATTTTTTTGAAAGAAGAACGCGCCAAGGCGGCGCAGGTGCAGGATGTGTTCATCGAGGCGGACGAAAAACCGCCGCGGCCCTTGTGGCAGAACGGGTTGTTTTTCTTCAGCATGGCGGCGGTATTGGTCTTTGCGAACTGGGCCCGGCCGGCGGACCCGACAGGTGTTTGGCACGCGGTGTTCGTCGCAAAATGGTGGGTGACCGCCTTTTTTGCCCTGGTTTTAGGGTTTACCCTGTGGCGTTTTTTGGGGGTCAAGTTGTGGTTTGTCGGGGTGGCGGCGGTGCCGGTCATATTGGCGGCTGTCCTGATGCCCGGGAATCCCTTGGTGGCGTTTACGATTGGATCGGTGGTGCTGGCATTATTGACGTTTAACAGCACGGCGGAAATGAATGAATGGCGGGAACAAACCTGGGGGTTTGCCAAGCAGATTACACCGTTGTTGTTGGGGGGGGTTCTGGCGGCCGGATTTTTCCTGGGAACTCCGGAGGCCAAGGATGCCGGCATTGTGCCCAACCGGTGGATTCAAGCGCTGGTCGGTGACGATCCGGGTGTTTTCTGGGGTGTGATCGGAGGAGGGGGTACAACACCCGGTTGGTTGGGTATTATTTGGCCCGTTTGGACCAATTTCTTCGCCTCCTTTGTGGGTGCCTTGATGTATTTCGCAACTTTGACCGAGGTGCCGATCATTCGGGGTCTGATGGATAGCGGAATGGGAAAGGGTCCGGCATTGGCCTTATTGTTGGCCGGACCGGCTTTGTCTCTGCCCAGCATGCTGGTGATTAATTCGATTTTAGGGCCGAAAAAGACCCTGACCTACGTATCCTTGGTAGTGGTGATGGCGACGCTCTCCGGGGTCATTTTTGGAGCGATTGTGTCATGAGAGGGGTCAAACATAGTCATGGCGAAAAGGCGCTGGAATTCCGGCTTATCGGCGCGATAGCGCTTAACGCCCTGATCGTTGTGGCCGAGATCGTCGGCGGGCTCGTTTCCGGCAGTCTGGCCTTGCTGTCCGATGCTGTCCACAATCTGAGCGATGTGGCCGCGCTGAGCCTTGCGCTGGTGGCGCGGCGACTGGGACGCAGAGCGCCTTCCCTACGGCATACGTATGGTCTGGGTCGCGTCGAGGTCATGGCGGCCCTTTTCAATAGCGCCACGATTCTGGTCGTGGGCACTTTGATTATCCGGTCGGCGGTGACGAGGCTGATGCATCCCGTGCCGATTCTCTCCGGAGTGATGCTGACCGTGGCGGTGATTGGCTTGGCGGCCAACCTGTTTTCGGTGATGTTGCTGAAAGGGCATAGCCACGGCGATCTGAACATGCGGGCGGCGATGCTGCATCTGCTTCAAGATACGCTCTCCTCGGTGGCCGTGGTCGGGGCGGCGTTGTTGTCAGCCTGGAAATACGGGCCGTATCTGGATCCAATCGTTTCAATTTTTGTTGTGCTCATGGTTTTTTTCGGCGGCTGGCGGCTCTTGCGTGACGCCACTCGCGTGCTGTTGGAGGGAACGCCGGAGGGACTCGATCTTGAAGCGCTGAGGAAGGATGTGCAACACCACCTGCCCGGCTGTGATGTGCATCATGTTCACGTCTGGGAACTGCGCCCGGATCAGCGGATCTTGACGGCCCATGTGCGGGTGCCCGACGGGCCCCTGTCCGAAATGGAGGGTGTTTTGCAACAGATCCGAGATCGGTTACAGACCGAATGGGGCATCTCGCACTGCACTTTGGAAATCGAAACGGTAGGCTGTGGGGCGAATGAGTTGCTCGGCAGTCACCCGCAGGGATCAGCAGGAAAACACAGTAAAACCCACGAAAACAAGGCACCATGAAAAAAATTCAGATATTGGGAGCCGGTTGCCCGAAGTGCAAAACGCTATTGGCCAACACGGAAGTTGCGGTTAAATCATTGGGCATCGAGGCGACCATCGAGAAGGTCGAAAAAATTCAGGAGATCATGAAGTTCGCCGTGATGACCACTCCGGCGCTGGTTGTGGACGGACAGGTGAAGAGCGCCGGGAAGGTGCTCAGCGCGGAGGATATTGGGAGATTGTTGGGAAATTGAAACTGGAAACTTGAAACTTGGGGGAATGGGTATAGGGACAGAGGGAAGCTGGAAACTTGA
>CAZCDO010000029.1:26924-28806 GCA_964497135.1 uncultured Verrucomicrobiota bacterium | reverse complement strand
TTCTTGGCCCGTTCGGCCGTCGGCGTGAAATAATGATTGAGATTACAGCCCAGGTAGAGTTTGCGTTCCTCGGCCACGCGAACCATTTGCCGCGCCTCGCCGATATCGTTCGAAAGCGGCTTTTCGCACAACACATGCTTGCCGGACTCCAACGCCTCCATCGTGGGCTCAAAATGCCAGCTTCCGTTTTCGTACCCGCCGGTGGTGACATCGACGATATCCAAATCCTCGTTCGCCAGCATCTCCTTCAGGCTGGTATAGGCCTTGACCCCATGGGTCTTCGCCGCCGCATCCGCCTTCTCCTTCACCACATCACACACCGCGACCAGTTTCGCCAGCGAATCCTGCTTGTGCGACGCCGCATGCGTATTGCCAATCCCGCCCATTCCGACCACGCCCACGCGAAGCGGCTTGTTTTTCGATTTCGCTGCCATGACATGCTCCCGTTAAAGTTGTGCTGATCCGTCAAAACGAGTTCTACAATATACCGACCCGGATCCCGGCACCTTGACTTTTCGCGCAAAAAATAGCACAATCCTGTCAATGATTATTCGGCTCAAATCAGCCTCTATTTTTTCGGATCGCGCCTTCCCCCTGGCCTGCCTCCGCCACAATACCCATGCGGATACCGGCCTGCACCGCCACGATTTCCATGAACTGGTGGTCATCCTGGCCGGACGCGGCCGGCATGTGACCGAAATCGAGGATTATCCCATCGGGGCGGGAGATGTGTTCCTGATCCGCGGCGAAATGGCCCACGGCTACGCCGACACGCAGGACATGACCCTGGTCAACATCCTCTTCGATCCCCGTCGCCTCAAATTGCCCCTCACCGCCCTGCAGGATCTGCCCGGCTATCACGTGCTCTTCCGCGTCGAACCGCGACTTCGCCGGCAAGGCCGATTCCGCAGCCGGCTCCGGCTCGAACCCGGCGACCTGGCCGAAGCGGGCACCCTGATCGCCCGGCTCCAGGACGAATTACAGGGCGGCACCCCCGGCTTCCGATTCATGGCCAGCACCCACCTCATGGCCTTGATCGGGTTTCTCTCCCGCTGTTATTCCCAGGCGCAACATCCTGAGATCAAGCCCTTGATGCGCTTTGGCGAAGTGTTGAGTTATGTGGAACAAAACTGTGCCGGACGCCTGACCGTCCGCGATCTCGCCCGTCGGGCGCACATGTCCGAAAGCTCCCTGACCCGCATGTTCCACCGCATTACCGGTCTCCCCCCCCTGGAACATGTCATTCGGGTCCGGATTGCCCGAGCCCGCGAACTTCTGCTGCGGGGCGATATCCGTATCACCGAAGTCGCGTTCGAATGCGGCTTCAACGACAGCAATTATTTCTCACGCCAGTTCAAACAGGTCACCGGCACAACCCCGCGCGCATTTCGCACCCGCGGCCTGGCGGCCTTGAGTGCGTAGGACGGCTTGTTCTGTGCGTCGCCCCGCCGTGCACCGATTATGATTACGATCAAGATTACGATTACGAGTGCGCCCCTCTCCTCATAATCCTAATCGTACTCCTAATCGTAATCTGTTCCTTCCGGTCCCGCGGATTGACGGATATCACGATAACGGCATCGGCGTGATATGCGTCGATAACACGAAATCAGCGCGCGCTCTTGACGAAAACCGCCTCCCGTTTAGCACAGTCTGTTGCTTTGACTGTACTCGCATAGACCCCTCCGACCGGCTTGTCAAGATGCGAAAACGCATTTTGCGGCAGATGCCTCTGTTTTGGCCACTTCCACTTCGTACCAGTTGATTCCCGCCCTTTTAGATCGACAGATAACCTGTCCCCAGTGTCTAGAATGTCCGGATTTTAACGATTACGCCCAAATTTGCCGTGGCCCCGATACTATTAACATGTCCCTTATCCCCA
>CAZCDO010000029.1:0-26824 GCA_964497135.1 uncultured Verrucomicrobiota bacterium | reverse complement strand
GATTACGCCCAAATTTGCCGTGGCCCCGATACTATTAACATGTCCCTTATCCCCACTCTCATTTTTGGAACATCTCGGCCAGAATCTCCAGCACGTGTTCACCCGATGCCGGCGAGAGGCGCCCCAATTTCTTGGTCAGTCTTCCCTTATCCACCGTCCGAATCTGGTCCAGGACCACTTGGCCAACAACTCCCTGAAAGGCGCAAGGAACCCGTGTGGGGTAAGGCCGCCCCTTGCTGGTCATCGGCGCGATGATGACGGTGCCGATGTGGTGATTCATTTCGTCGGGCGACACGACCGTACACGGGCGCGTTTTCTTGATCTCGTGCCCCAGCGTTGGATCGAGAGCGACGAGGAAGACATCGAATCGATTCACGTCCATTCCCAGTCCTCCTCATCCCATCGCGTCGCACCGGGCTGTCCGTCCACCATTGCGTCGTCGCCCAATCGGGCCATCTGCTGGAAAGCTTCCGCCCACCCGGCCCGCGCATGCTGGGGCGAATGAATCAGGATCATGCCGTCCCGGACATCCATCTCGATCGTCCCGGTGAGCCCGCATTGTTCGATGATGGGCTTCGGAATGCGAATGCCTCTCGAATTGCCGATTGGAATCAGGGTTGTCTTCATCATTAAAGCGTACCAACATTGTGGCTACGGGTCAAGCATCCCTCTTTTCGACCGACGTTACGCCTGACCGGACGGCGAACCAGCAGCGGGTGAGCCGTACGGTCGAGGCGATGGTTGGCCCTGCGTCTGGCTCATTTCGTCATTCAGCAATCGTACAATTGGCCACGCCCATTCCTGCGCGCAATCTTCGTCGAGCAATGTTCCCAAGGCCAAGGCGAGTCCATCAGTGGCGGTTATACGAGACGCATTGATTCGCGCGCGTAACTCGCTTTGAAACGCCCGCATCTCCGGGATAGTAATCAGCGGAGTGGCATCATCATTGTCGCCGTCTTCGTCTAGGCAGATGAATCCGGGCGGGGAGTATAGACTACTGTCTGGAACTCCTCCGAAGTGCTGATTGATGTGCGCTCTACATCGCTCGAAATGATCGCCGAGGGAGAAAGCAGACGAGATGTGAAGAATCCACAGTGACCAGAAGCGAGATGCGGGGGATGGATGCTTTTCGAGACTATCGAAAATTGCTGCACACTGGTCCGCGATGTATCTGCCGGACCTGGGTTCGGATCGCATCAATCCCGCGAGCAATCCGAGGAATGGAGCCGCCAGCGTAAAAATGAACTCGTCGTAATCGCGCGACAGGCCGAAATGGGGTCCGATTTGCGTAATGTACCATCCGTTCTCCTGCCACTTCTTCAGAGCTGTCAGCCATTTCTCGGTCACATCGTGCGTCCAGTACTGCAATAGACCAATGTGCACGGCAAGTGACCACGTTGCGCCGAAGTAAGTTTCATACCTTGGATACATCGTGGCCGGGTATGGAGTTGTGTGGATCTTTATCAGTTGTTCCTTGAGAAGTGGCTCGAACGTCCGATCGCCGTAACACAACTGAGCCAAGGCCAGAACGAAGTCATCATCATATTGTAACGCCTGAGCGTGATGAAATACATCTGTGGTGCAATCCCGAAAGGTAGTACTTGTGGAAAGCACATCACATACAGCCCGAACGTGCAGCGTGGCAGATACTCTGCGGTGCTGCGATAGAATGTCCTTTACGAGAGATGAAGCTTCACCAAGGCCGAGGCGATACGCTCTGTAGTTGTATGTACCAAAGAGGCTTTGCAAGTCTTTGATACGCGAGGACTCCTCTCCGCCAGTCAGAAAGACATGGAAAAAGAACAGCGGCTTCTCAAAGTCCGTGTTCCTAGGCCCGAACACTTTCACTGGATTGTAAGCCGCCGAATTTGATGCAACACTCTCGACTTCCAGTATCATAAGAGGAAAGCGTTGGTTGCTTTCTCGCGTCCACGCCACGTCAACAGCTGGCGGACTGCTCTTGTCGGCCGTCGGCGCCTCTGTACGTACCGAATAGCCGAGGGCTTCGCCGACTGCCTTTAGCTCAGCGATTACGTCTCGTCCCGACTGTAGAGAGTGCGTAGTCATGATTTCTGCAGCCCAACTTATTATCGGTAATGCATTACATTACCTGTGGTTTTTTACGCTAATTAAAGCCCGAGTTAATTGCAACGCATTAATTTTCGTGAAAAACATCAAGTTTAGCGACCTGTTAGACGATTTTGCTTACAATTGCCGGTGATTTTCCATGCTCTGTAAGTGCTTACATAGCACGGAGGAAACAAACGCCAGAGGGTCACTCGTAGGCCGGCAGCGCCCCATTTTCATTCAGGAAACCCACCACCTCATCCGGCAATTTGCCGCTCCCGCTCCACATCACTTTCCGCAAGCCCCGACCGGCGGGATGGGGCACAAAAAAAAGCGTCCGCTTTTTCGGCAGGGGAATATAGGAGGGCAAATCTCCCCGATGCCGCGCCACATACCGCACCAATTCGGGCGGCATCGGCGAGACCCCGTCGTGCTGGATAAACAGGTCGTTCCCCAGGTTATACATCCGCTCCTCACCGGTTACTCCCGCCGGCTTGGGGGATTTCGTCCGAAGACGCAACGGCTGGCGCTTCGTCGCCCGGTTTTGACCGTATATCGCCCACTCGAATCCGACCGCTTCCAACCGTTTGACCCGCTCTGCCGCCAGCTTGCCCTGTCGACGTTGGGTCCGTTGGTTGGACACCCAGGCGGCTAGCAGGGGATTCCCCGTCCACAACGACGGCACATTGCAATGCCCGTAGCGTTTCTTGAACAATTCCAGTTTCTTGAAATGTCGAATCCAGGCGGCATCATTCGCCGCCCAGACAAATCCCAGCGCATCCAATTGCCGGAATTGGTCCGCCGGCAAGTCATTCATCTTCTGCCGATACCGCAAAGACGTCACCCAGCGCCCCAATTGGGGATTGGGCTTCCATTGTGCGGGCACTTTGCAATGTCCGAACTTTTTCCGGAATTCCCCCAAGAGGCGCAGCATTTTATTCCAATTCAACGGTTCTTTGGACATCTTCAGATCCTTGCCTGTCAATTGCCTGCCCCGCCGGGCAGAACTGCCTTTTAAATCGATTCATCCCGAATCCGCCGAATCCGTAACAACTCCGGCAACACCACCGAATATCCCCGTGGCAAGGGCGCGCCCAAGGCCGCCAAACGGGTCGTATCCAAATGGCAGTCGACCGGTCGAATCGCCACCCGCCCCAGATCCCGTTGTACGGGAACCAGATTTGACCCGTCCCGACCCAACAGCCGGGCGATCGCCATCGTCCAGCGATAGCGGGTGGCCACCTCGTCGGCGCTCACCTGAACGATCCCGGTCGCGGGATGATCGAGAAAATAAGCGATCACGCCGGCCACATCGTCGGTCAGGGTCGGATAGCGCACGATCCGATCATCCACCTCCACCCGGGTTACCGAACAAGCCGCCTGTAATCCCTCTTCCAGTAACGGGGCCGTCAAAGGGGGCTCTGGATTCCCGTAAAGTGCCGGAATCCGCAAAATCAGGGCACCCGAATGCGCCGACACCACGTGGCGCTCTGATTCCACTTTGGTCCTCCCATACCGGTTCACGGGATGGACCGGATCGCTCTCCCGATACGGCGGATGGGTCCCGGGAAATACATAGTCGGTCGAAATATGGATCATCCGGGCACCCCGCCGGGCCGCCAGCACAGCCAATTCACCGGGCACCCCGGCATTCAACCGATCAGCCCGGTCGGGCTCGGATTCGCAGAAATCCGGACTTCGATAGGCCGCGCAATGGACCAGTCCCGTCCAATCCAACTGATCCAACGCGGCCAATTCCGCAGGATCCTCCAGATTACACACCCGCCCTCCGCCCGATGGAGGACGGCTGTGGCCCAAAGCCAGAACCGCCCACCCCCCGGCCCGTAAACGGGCCGTGACGGCCGACCCCAATAATCCGCCCGCGCCGGTGACAAGGATGGTCTGCATCGAGTTCGTGTCGTCTAACGTTTCGCCTTCTTCAGTGCCGCATCGATATCCACAGGGGTAAACCGCTCGATCAACCGATCGGTCAATTGACCCCGTTTGTTGTAGAACCAGAATTGCGGCAAGGATTGGATCCCGTTCGTTTCACAGAAAGGGTTATCCATATCCCTGAGTTGGGCCCGCAAAATCACCAGCTTGCCTTTGTTCTCGGATTTTTTGGGCAGGCTGTTGAGATATTCGATGACCCGCTCGCTTTGCATCAAGCCTTCCCCGTGAATATGAACGAGGTTCACCACCCCTTTTTGGATCACGGTATTCAGGTCCACGGCCTCGCCCTGGGTAAACACCGTGGCCTCCGCTTCGCTCGAGTCCTCCACGCGGCTGAAATCGATCTCGACCCGGACCTCTTTGACCTTACTCAGCGGGAAGGAAACCGACTGGCCATCCTGGTCGAATAGAAAAGACGATTTCTCGTAGCCCAAAAAGCGCAGGAGTTCGGGGGGTTTCCCGCCTTGAAGAAGCACGGTGGTTTTACACGGCGAGGCCAGGACCAGGGTCTTGACCCGGCTCCCGGATTCCTTTTTCACCGGTCCCCGCTCGATATTGATCGCAAAACTACCGTTCTTGTAACCGTCGAAAATGCCTTCGTATTTCATCCCGGTACTCAAGGTCAAGACATCCCCGGCCCCCACAGGCCCCCCCCACCCGATGACCAGAACCGCCAACCAGATCATCATGCGCTTCATTGTCGCTCCTCGTTAAAACCGGCTGACCCAGGGATTATCCCGGAGATAAAACCGCCAGAGCCGCCGGGCATCCGCCCCCGCATACTCTACACCAATCCGAGGCCGGGCGGCAATCCCGGATGGTGAAACTCGCACCCCGCGATCCTCAAATCGCACGGCGGGACCCGCCAAACTCACCCCATTATGCCGCAGGTCGATCCCGAGCGCCCGAGTCAGGCTCCCCGGTCCCGCGGTCAACCGCCGCTCCGGCACCCGCGGCCCGCGACGGAGGCGCATGAGCGCCAACCCTTCGACCGGCTCGATCGCCCGGATCAATACCGCATACGGTTCCCCGGCGCGATGCGTGACCACGTTTAACAACGCGTGCAGTCCATAACAGAGATATACATAGGCGACTCCACCGGCGGCATACATCGCTTCATTGCGCGCCGTGCGCCGTCCGCCATAGGCATGGCATGCGCGGTCGGTTGGGCCGACATAAGCCTCGGTCTCGACAATCATCCCCGCCGTCACCCGACCCGACCGGCCGGTCACGATGAATTTACCCAGCAATTCACGGGCAATCCGGACCACATCCGCGCGCCGGTAAAAAGCGGGAGGCAGGGGCCGACGGTTCATTCCCATTCAATGGTGGCCGGCGGCTTGGAACTGATATCGTACACCACGCGATTCACCCCCGCGACCTCATTGATGATGCGCGAAGAAATCCGGCCCAGCGTTTCATAGGGAACTTTGAACCAGTCGGCCGTCATTCCGTCCAGGCTTTCCACGGCGCGAAGGGCGACCACATTCTCATAGGTCCGGCTGTCCCCCATGACGCCCACGGTCTGGATCGGCAACAGCACGGCGAAGGACTGCCAGATCTCGGCGTAATTCGGCAGTTTACGGATTTCTTCCTGCACCCGCAAATCGGCCTGCTGAACCACCCGGACCCGCTCGGCGGTGACTTCGCCCAAAATGCGCACCGCCATACCGGGACCGGGAAACGGCTGGCGGCTCACCAGCGCCTCGGGCAGGCCCAGTTCACGGCCCAGGGCCCGAACTTCATCCTTGAATAATTCGCGGAGCGGCTCGATCAGTTCGAACTTCAAATCGGGCGGCAGCCCGCCCACGTTATGATGGCTCTTGATCGTCGCGGAGGGCCCCCCGATCGGCGAGGCGCTCTCGATCACATCGGGATAGAGGGTTCCCTGTGCCAGATATTTGATGTCGCCCCGGGCACGGGCTTCGTCGGCAAACACCTCGATGAAACTATGCCCGATAATCCGGCGCTTTTTCTCGGGATCCTCGACCCCTTTGAGCCGCCCCAGGAAAAGCGCGGCGGCATCGACAACCTTTAAGTCCATGCCAAACGCCTGGCCAAAAGTCGCCTCCACCTGGGCTGATTCGCCATGCCGCAACAATCCATTGTCCACAAATACACAATGCAATTGCCGCCCAATCGCCCGATGAATCAGGGCCGCCACAACGGCCGAATCCACCCCGCCGCTCAATGCGCAGAGCACCTGATCGGTCCCGACCCGGGACCGGATGCGATCGACACTTTCGACAATGAACCGGGCCATCTGCCAATCGGGCGTACACCCGCACAGGTCAAAGAGGAATCGCCGTAGAAGCTCCGTCCCTTGCGGCGTATGGACCACTTCGGGATGGAATTGCAGGCCGTAAATCCGCCGACCGGGATGCCCCATGGCCGCCACCGGGCAGGTACCGGTGCCGGCCAGCGCCCGAAATCCTTCCGGCAGACGGGCCACCTGGTCGCCATGGCTCATCCACACTTCGAGCTCGGTCGGCAACCCTTGGAATAAACGGTCCGGCTCCGTCACCCGGATGCGGGCACTGCCGTATTCACGGGCCCGGCCCGGCTTAACCGCCCCCCCCAGCAACTGCGCGGTCATTTGCTGGCCGTAACAAATCCCCAGGATCGGGATCCCGAGCTCATAGATCTTCGGGTCGCACAAGGGGGCGCCGGCATCGAGCACGCTCGCGGGACCGCCGGAAAAAATGATCCCCGCCGGACGACGTCGGGCCAACTCGGAAGCCGGTGTGTCGAAACGGATCAGCTCGGAATAGACGTGCTGTTCCCGAATACGACGCGCAATCAGTTGGCTGTATTGGGAACCGAAATCCAGAATGGCAATCCAGTGTGTGCTCATACGATAGGCCGGGGGTTGATCATCATTTCCCGAAAACGGGCAAACAGGTAATAGGGATCGTGAGGACCCGGACAGGCTTCCGGGTGATATTGAACGGAGAACATCGGCACCCGCCGATGGGCGATTCCCTCCACGGTCTGGTCGTTCAAATTGACATGCGTGACGGCCACCTCCTTGCCTTCCAAGGTCGTCATATCCACCGAAAAATTATGGTTCTGCGAAGTGATTTCCACTTTGCCCGTCTGGAGATCCTGGACCGGATGGTTGCATCCATGATGGCCGAATTTCAACCGGTAGGTGGCCCCCCCCACCGCCAGTCCCAGGATCTGGTGGCCGAGACAAATGCCAAAAATCGGCACCCGCCCCAACAAGCCGCGGGCCGATTCCACCGCATAGGTCACCGCCGCCGGATCCGCCGGACCATTCGACAAAAACACGCCGTCGGGTTTGAGCGCCAATACGGCCTCAGCGCTCGTTTGCGCCGGAACCACGGTCACCGCCATCCCCGCCCGTCGCAAGCTGCGTAAAATATTCCACTTGATCCCAAAATCGTAGGCCACCACTTTCAAGTCGGCCGTGGGCAGTTCAGTCGCCATCCCCCAGGAACAGGTATGCCGCCCATCGGGATCCCAGTCATAGGCGGCTTGACAGGTGACCCGGGCCGCATAATCCTGACCGTCCAACCCACACCAGGCCTTCGCCCGCCGCACGGCCTCAGCCTCGTCCACCCGCCCGGTCGCACAAAGGAAAGCCCGCTGGGTCCCCCGATCACGCAAAATCGTCGTCAAGGCCCGGGTGTCAATCCCGGCCAAGGCCGGAATATCGTGACTCCGCAGCCGCTCCGACAAGGTCGATTGACTTCGCCAATTGCTGGGCTCATTGGCTTCCGCGATAAGGAAGCCGGCGGCATACAACCGCGCGGATTCGCCATCTTCAGCATTCATCCCCGTATTGCCGATCTCCGGATAGGTCATCGTCACAAACTGGCCGCTGTAGGAGGGATCGCTGAGAATCTCCTGGTATCCGGTCAGGCCCGTGTTGAAAACCGCCTCGCCCAAGGCATCCACCGGAGCCCCGCACGAATATCCGCGAAAAATGGTCCCATCCGCCAAAGCCAGGAAGGCCTTTTTTTCGCGTTGCTCCAACCAATTCCAGCGCACTGCCATACCCTGCTCCTCACATAAAAAAACAAACGTCACCTTTCACCCTGTCAGAAACGAACCTTGATTAAAGCACCTGCGGCAAAGGACGGCAAGTCCGAAGTCAATTTAGGCTTGATTCTCTTTGGGAAGGGGGTATCTTAAAGGATATTTGGGAAAGGATGGAACGGAGTGGGAAATGGAGTCCGATAGCATTATAAAGGCTATGCGTATTGAACTCGCCCCCGATGGAGATACCGCATCGGGCCATTTTTGTGCAAAAACACCGGCCAGCCCCCGTGCCACGGACTTATTGATTGATGCCAATGGGATGATTATCGAGGCCAGCCCAATCCTCCTCTCCCGCCTCGAACGCCGGCTCGATGAAGTTCGCGGCAAATCCATCAACGGCCTGATCCCCGGCTTTGACGCGGCCGTCCTCGCCGCAGTCCAACGCGGACTCTCCGCCATGCCCGTCCACATTTCCGCCATCTGCGGGCGGCGGGGGGGGCACTCCACATTCCTCACCCTGAAAGCCTATCCCGGCTCGAACCCCGCAACCGGAACGGAACATATCCGCCTCGTCGCAACCGACGAGGAGACCACCCCGTCCATGGACGAACGCCAGCACATCCAATCCCGCCTGGATCGCGCCGAACGGCTCGAGACCGCCGGCACCGTTGCCGGGCAGATCGCCCATGATTTCAACAACCTCCTGACCCCCCTGATCGCCTATCCCCAGTTAATCCGCAAAGCGATTCCCGCCGGATCACCCGCCCTCGAATTCCTGAGCCTGATGGAAAAAACCGCCAAGGATATGTCGCACCTGACCCAGCAATTGCTCTCCCTCTCGCGTCGGGGTCAAGTCGGTCGGGACGTGTTTAATCTCCAGGAATTGATCGAGCGGGTGATCGGACTGATTTCATCCTCCGTGCCCCCGGGCATCACCATTCACCACCAAACCATTTCACGGCCCATGGATGTCAAGGGAAGCCGCGACCAGATGTTGCGCGTCATCCAGAATATCTGCCAAAATGCCATCGACGCCATGGGCGAGACTGGAACCCTTACGATTGTAACGGACAACATCTACCTCGATGCCCCCTTCGGTCAATACGAAATGGTCAATACCGGGGAATACGTCAAAATCAGTTTCACCGACACCGGATGCGGCATTCCCGACGCCATTAAAGACCGTATCTTCGATCCCTTTTTCACCACCAAAAAGGCCGACAAAAAACGCGGCTCCGGCCTCGGATTGAGCATCGTCCACGGCATCCTCAAGGATCACGGGGGATACATCGATCTCGAAAGTCAGGTCGCTCGTGGCACCACGTTTACCGTCTATATCCCCACCCATCGCGATATTCAGGCCGGCGAAACGGTCCATCCCAAACACCCGACCAATCGCAGAATCCTGGTGATCGATGATGATGCCATCCAGGTCACCCTGCTCTGCGACATGCTCAAATCCTCCGGGTTTCAAGCTATCGGCGCCCATTCCGGGGAGGAAGGGATGCGCCTCCTGCGCGACGGCAAGAACCCCATCGATCTCGTCCTCCTCGATTTGATCATGCTCCCCGGAATGGATGGGCTCGATACCTACCGAGCCATCCACCGTCTGAATGCGGCACTCCCCGTCCTCCTCATGTCCGGGTACAATCAGGCTGCCCCCAAAGTCCTGAAAGCCCAGCAGGAAGGCGCCGGACCCTATCTCGCCAAACCCATTGAACAGATTCTGCTGGCGCGCACCGTGGCCCAAGCGTTGGGCATTCCCCTTCCCTCCGAATCTTCCGGTTCCACGTTCCCCACCCAACCGGCTACCGTCCCGGCTCCCATTTCTCCTTCAACGACCCAAACCGGATCCACCCGTCGCCAACGACGGATATTGCTCGCGGATGACGACAAGTTGATCCGCAAGTTGTTCGCGCTGATCATTTCAACCGAATTCAAAAATACGCGAATTGACCAGGCGGCCGATGGGGAGGAAGCCATCAACCTGTTTAAAGCCCAACCTTACGACTTACTGGTTCTGGATCTCCAGATGCCCCGGGTGGCTGGGCGCGAAGCCGCCCTCGAAATCCAACGGTATTGCGCCCAACACAACCTCCCGGAACCCCCCATTATCTTCTGCACCGGCTTTGCCCCGCCCGAGTCCCTCAGCCAGATCGTCGGCGATGGCTCGCGACATACCATCCTTCGAAAACCCGTCCGGGTCGATGACCTGCTCGCGGCCATTCATGACCGGTTCTGATTCCATGGACTTTTTTGCCTCGATCAATGCCATGCAGTCCTGGTCCCTCGCCCGTCGCCGCGAAGGCCGTCGGATCGGCTTCGTTCCCACCATGGGGGCACTGCACACCGGACACCGGGCGCTGATGGAAATCGCCCGCCGGGAAGGAGATCTCGTCGTCGTCAGCATTTTCGTCAATCCCACCCAATTCGGCCCCACCGAAGATTTACAAAAATATCCCCGCACATTCGCCGCCGATGAAACGCTTTGCCGCGAAGCGGGAGTCGATGCGATTTTTTACCCCACGCCCGGCGTCATGTACGCCCCCGACCCTTCCTGCACCGTCGTCGATGAAACCCTTACCCGGGGGCTTTGCGGCCCTTTCCGTCCCGGCCACTTCACAGGAGTCCTGACCGTCGTGGCCAAGTTATTCAACATTGTTCTGCCCGACTTTGCCGTGTTCGGCCAAAAGGATTATCAACAGGCCCGGCTGATCGAACGGATGGTTCGCGATTTAAATTTCCCCCTGCGAATTATCATCGCCCCGACGGTTCGCGAGTCCGATGGACTCGCCCTGAGTTCCCGCAACCGCTACCTGTCAGCCGAAGAACGCCAACTCGCCCGTTGCGTGCCCGAAACCCTCGGGGTTGGCCGCCGTCTCTACGAAGCCGGTATCCGCTCTGCCGCCGAACTCCAGGCCGGCATGCGACAGCGCTTGAGTCAAAACCCCCAAGCCCGGATCGAATACCTCGAAATCGTCGACGGCCACACCCTTCAGCCGGTCGACTCCGCCGATGCGGCCACGGTCGCCGCCCTGGCTCTGCGGATCGGCAACACCCGCCTGATTGACAACCAGATTCTCTCCGGCCTGAGGGCGGACCAACTCCCCCCCATCTGAACTTCCGAACGGAGGAGTAGTCCTACGGTTTGGGCGCGATGGGATTCAAGGGCAGGGCGTTGGTCGCAACCTCCCCGACAATTTCCTCGTCGCTCAAATCCGAAGTTCGCCGAAAAAATGGAATCGCCAAGGCCGCCACCAACAGAACCAGGGCAACAATAATCAGCACATCCGCAAAACTTAATCCGTCTTTTCCACGCATATCGGTCTCCTCCTGCCAGCTCATTCCGTCCCGGCGTTATGGACCTTAAAACGATTCGGCGACGACTTGGAAGTAGGATTGGGGATGCTTGCACACCGGGCATTGGTCCACAGCCCGGAGCCCCTCATGGGTAAAGCCACAATTCCGGCAAACCCATTTCACCTTTTGTGGCCGCTCGAAAGCTTTCCCGGTTTCAAGCCGGGCCAATAGCGCCTGGTAGCGGGACTGGTGCTCCTTTTCGATCCGCCCAATCCCCTCAAAGATCCGGGCCAGATCCTCGAACCCTTCCGCTCTCGCCTCCCGCGCCATTCTCGGGTACATATCGGTCCACTCATCCCCCTCCCCCCCGGCAGCGGCCGTGAGATTTGCCCGCGTATCGCCGATCTCTTCCAGATTCTTCAGGTGCAGTTTGGCATGCTCCTTCTCTTGTTCCGCGGTTTGAATAAACACCTCGGCGATCTGTTCGTAGCCTTCTTTTTTCGCCACCGATGCGAAATAAGTGTATTTGTTCCGAGCCTGGGATTCGCCCGCAAAGGCCGCCCAAAGGTTTTTCTCGGTCTGGGTGCCCTTCAACTTTTCACGACTCATGTCATCCTCCTGATTCGGTTATCCCCTCGAGCGGGAGGGGGTTCGTGGTGTTTCGGTCGTTCGCCCTTTTGCGGGGGTTCCCAACGGCGTCGGCCAGTGGGGTGCCCGTCGGGCTTTCTGGTATTTTTTTTGAAACGCCGGGGTCATGCGATCCGCCCGCACGGCCTCGATGACGCCCCTCAGCGACTCCACGGCGCTCTCGAAAAAAATACGTCCCTTCGCCGCTGTCGCCGGGAAGGGATCGCCGGATACGGCCTGGGGCCATTTCGACACCCAGTCGAACGGCGTCACCGCCCCCCCCAATTCAGGAATCGGCGCGGGCTGGAGCGCCCGGCCGGCGCCTTTTAGTTTAACCAGATGCGGGAAGAGGTGCAGGGCCAGACTGGTCTCCGCTTCCCCGCCATGCCCGTCGAACGGAGTTTCCATGTGCTTTTGATTCTCCGGTTTCCCCAGTAACGGCAGATACCAGGAGTAGATCGAATAGGTGCGATCCAAGGCCAGCCACTGGGTCATAAAGTAATCCACCCAATGCCGGTTCCCCCCATGTCCGCTGACCAGAAGTATCTTGGCAAATCCGTTCCGAGCCGCTTCATCGCACAGGTCGAGGGTCAGATCGACCAGCAGTTGCCCCCGCAGGGTAACGGCACCTGGAGCCGCCTGCATGGATTTGACCTCGGTATAATAGAGCGGCGGCAGGATGACGGCGGGTTCCGAGCGGGACGCCGCTTGAATACAAGCCGCCTGAACCTTGAAGGTGTCGTTTCCCAGCGGAAGATGATCGGCATGGGCTTCAATACTCCCCAAAGGCAACAATACCACGCCCCCTTTTCGAGCGACCCGTTTCAACTCCATGCCGGTCAAATTGACCCATTCCATACAAACCTCCATACCCAGGCCAGGTCATCCATCAATGCTGCGCCATCCCTGCCGGTATTTCACCGGCAGGGAATCAATGCTTGAAACTGCGTTGCCCGGTAAAGACCATGGCGGCGTTATATTCGTTACACGCTTCGATCACCTCGACATCGCGGTCCGAGCCCCCCGGCTGAATCACGGCGGCGATGCCTTCGCGCAGGCCCACTTCCACGCCGTCCCGGAAAGGGAAAAAGGCGTCCGACACCATACAGGCGCCGATCAGTCCCCCTTTTTTCTCGGCCACTTCGCGGTCGATCATCACACGGGCGTCCACATCCTTCAAATTGTTGTAGGGGATCTTGAATCGGTCCCAGCAGATGCGGTCGGCCAGTTTGCGATAGGCTTTGTCGCGGGCGATTTCCGCCACCCCCACCCGATCCTGTTCGCCGGTTCCGATGCCGACGGTCACCCCATCCTTGACATACAATACCGAATTACTGGACACCCCCGCCTCAACCAGCCATCCAAAAAGCAGATCCGCCAGCTCGGACTCGGTCGGCAATCGCCCGATGCGGGCTTCCCGTCCCTGCCCCGTCGCCTGGGCCGGCTGGAGGTCTCCCGCCCGCCGGGCCCGGGGCACAAACGAAGTCTGCAGAATGACCCCCCCGTCGATCAGCGACTTAAAATCGACGCAAATTTCGCCGACAAACTCCTGGAGGCGGCTCATGTTGGCAACCCGCATCACGCGCAGATTTTTTTTCCTCCCAAAAATCTCCATGACGCCCGGGGCGAACTCGGGGGCCGCCACGACTTCGGCATATTGCGCGGCAATCATCTCGGCGGTCTCGCGATCCACTTCCCGGTTCAGGGCGATCGCTCCGCCGAAGGCGGCCACCCGGTCGGCCAGATTGGCGCGGTAAAACGCCTCAGCCAGCGTTTTGCCAAGCGCCACGCCGCTGGGATTGTTGTGCTTGACGATCACGGCACAGGGCTGGTCCACAAAATAACGGAGAATATTGAGGGCGTTATCGATATCGGTGATATTGGTTTTTCCAGGATGCTTGCCGGACTGCAACAGTTCGACATCGGACGCCAAATACCGGCCCGGCTGAATCGTCCGCACCTCGCCCAGGGACAGGTTACCATTCACCAGTTTGTAGAGCGCGGCCTCCTGCCCGGGATTTTCCCCATAGCGCAACCCCTTGTTGACGCCATCGATCAGCCACGAAACCTTGGCATACCGCAAGGTTTCTCGCCGTCCGCCGTCGATGAAGCTGATTTCCATTTCGGGGGCAAAATGATCATCCATGATGGTCTTGTAGGCGGATTTTAAATCTTTGGCAGGCATAATCAGGATCCTCTCGGGGTTATTCAGAGGGTTCGGATGCCCGGCCCAAGCCGGGCAACTCCAAATGATCCTCCGCCGCATCTTCTCCGGCGGCATTGAATTTATCGTATAAAGCATCCAATTTGGCGAGATAATAGGCGACGTTCTCGTCCCGCGCCTCGGGATTCCAATCGGCGGTCAATCGGGCGTGACTGTGGACGGGAACATCGGCCCGGGTGCCGGTGACATAATAGGAGACCTGATCCCCGGCGCGATAGACGCGACTGGAGTGCAAGACCAACTCGTAGGCGGCATTGCGCGAACGGGCCCCTTTGCCGAGTTTGGCGGCATAGGTGGCGGGGTTGTCCTGAAGTGTTTCGGTCTTGGCCAGCCAGCGGATGGGCTTTCGGCGCAAACGAATCGCCTCCGAATATTCCGCCTTGAGCGCCGGGATCCGCTCATCCCGGCCTTCCAACCGACAGCGGAGAAAATCTCGCATGAAATCACGCTGAAAAGGCTCCAGTCCCCGTGATTTCAAGGCGGCTCCCTTGAGAATCATGCCCCCCTCGGCGGTGGCCAGAGCGTAATTTTTCATGCGATGGGAATACATCGCCGGGTACTCGCCATCAAACTCCACCTCGATGCCAGGGGGCAGAGACTGCCGGAACACCTCCTGGAACCGGGCAAGATCCGGCGGCTTCGAATTTTCGGGTGGTACGTAGTAAATCCCATCGGTGTCGCTTTCGACCGGAGTGGCGCCCAGCCGGCGCAAAGTCGCCAGCATATCGGTCATCAGGGCTCGTCCATCGGACGTCACTCGCTCCGCCGCATCGAAATCGCTGAAATGGGCCTGACTGAATCCCAGGTAACCGTAAAACGAATTAATCAGAATTTTGTAGGTCGATTGCAGCGCATCCAAATGACCCCGTTCGGTTCCGGCGGCTGTGGACATCCGCCGTCGGGCATCGAGCCGGAACGTACGCAGGGTGTCCAGCAACTTCAAAAACACCCCCAGCTCATCCCGGCGGGGCGCCAGATGCCGGGTCAACATCAGCGAGGGATAGAGCGACCGGACGTCCACATGGTGCACGTTCCGCACCAGCCCCTGACGAAAAAGATCGGTATAGCCACCCGCGAAAGCCCGGACCGCATCCGGAAGCGGCAGGGCGTTCCCCTGTCTTAGATATTCCCGGACCAACAAGGCATCGATCTTGGTCGCGTTACCCCGCACGGCGATCGTCTGGTAACTGAAGGGTAAAAATTGGGACTGGATATAATAGGCCGGGCTCAAGAGATCGGATAGCGCCCGGGTTTCCCGTATGTCATCGGCCAGATACTTCAGCACTTTTTCGGGATCCCGCTCAAACTCCGCGGCGATTTCCCCGCCTTCCAGATAAGTCCGGTCGGGCGCGGCCACTCCGAAATGACGGGCCACGGCCTTGAGCCCATAACTCTCCAGTTCACGATGGGATAAATCGTAAAGTTGAGCCAGAAAATAGGTATCGATGACATGCCGGCCAAACAGATCGAACCGCGTATAGGCCACCATTCGTTCCCCGACTGAAAACCGACTGGGTTTCATTTGCACCAGGCGATCCCCACGCCCCAGGGTCAGGGGAATTCCATGCCGCTCGGCCCGCGCGGCGATGTAAGGCAGATCGAAATTGAAAAGATTATGGCCTTCGATGACATCCGGATCGTAATCCCGGATAAAGTCGACCAGTTTTTTCAGGAGCTCAGGCTCCTCCCCATCGCGCCCGAGGGCCAGGGTTTGGACCGTCCCATCCGTCAACCCCAACCCGATGGCGAGAATGACATCCCCTTCCCGGCTCGCATTGCAAAACTCGTAACCGGGCGTCGTCCGGCACTCGATATCGATTTGGAGCCGCCGAAGCCGATCAAACCCCATCCCTTTGAACAGGGTCTGCCCGGTACTCAGCAGGTGCTGATGGACGGGATCTGAAAGAAACAAGTAAGGCGCATTGGGCGTTCCGGCGGGAACTCCGGTCTTCTGGGCCAGCCGGGTCTTGGCCTTGACACACACCTTCCACTGGGAGAAAACGGCCTTCCAGCGGAGCGCGCCGCCCCCCTTCAATTCAACCCATTCGAGGCCTGCCCCATCGGACAGGAGCGCGGGGTCGGATAGAAGCAGAAAAGGGCGGAAGGGTTCAAAAACCATCCGCACGGAATCGCCATCGCGGGAAAAGACCGCCATCCGGTCTTCCGCTGATCCCCGGCCTTCAACCCACTCCACCGCCACCACCCCGGAACGGGGATTGGCGCCGGCCAACAAGGGATCAGTTAATTCATCCCACGCCATGGACAAACCATTCGACCGTGCGTTTTAAACCTTCGACAAAAGGCACCTGCGGACTCCAGCCCAGAACGGACTGGGCATGGGTGGTGGCGGCCTGCGAATCACGGATTTCTCCGGGACGGGGCGGTTCATGCCGCGCCTGGATCTCGGGATGGCCCATGGTTTGGGCGACCGTTTCCGCCAATTCTTTGATGGTCATACGCCGACCCCAGGCGATGTTGTAAACTCCGCCGGCGGCGGAGGCGGGCGCGCGGCAACACTGCAGGTTGGCCCGGACAATATCGCCGACATAAATGAAATCGCGAGTCTGGCCGCCATCCCCGAAAACCACCGGAGACTTCCCCTGCCGCACCGCCTCAATGAACAAGGGCACCACCGCGGCGTATTGCGATCGGGGATTCTGGCGCGGCCCGAAGACATTGAAATAACGCAAACAAAAAGTTTCCAGGCCATACAGTCCGTGAAAAATCCGGCAATAATATTCGCCGGACAACTTCTGAACCGCATACGGGGACAGCGGCGCGGGAAGCATCGTTTCGCGCTTGGGCAATTCCGGATCGTCGCCGTAAACAGCGGAGGAGGACGAAAATACAAATCGTTGCACCCCGGCGTTGCGGGAGGCCACCAACAGATTTACGACCCCGTCCAAATTGACTGCATGGGAAAGCGCCGGATCCTCAACCGAACCGATCACGGACGGCAGGGCCGCCAGGTGCAGAACATGGCGGATCCCCTCGCAGGCTTTCCCGGCGGCATCCGGATGGCGAATGTCGCCATGCTGAAATTCGACACACCCGGAGTCGATCAGATCCCGAATATTCAGGAGATTCCCGGTGGACAGGTTGTCAAGAACCCGCACGGCATGCCCTTCGCTCACCAGACTCCGCACGATATTAGACCCGATAAACCCGCACCCGCCCGTGACCAGATAATCCGCTGTCATGAGATCCTTTCAAGGCATAACCACTTTATGTCGCTGGGAATTTCCCAGCAGGGTATCCGGGAAGGCATTCACCCAGATGGCAAATTCAACGCGAAAATCCTCCTGACGTTCTTCGCCATCTTCCCGGGTATAGGCGGGCAAATGCCTGAACCCCATCCGGAAAGAAAGACAATCCAGATTCCGCTGAACCACGTAACCCTGTTCTTCCAACTGGGACTCCTGCGCCTCATAGCGCCAATAGGCCTCGACCATCCAGCGGGGATTGGGCAACCAATTGACCATCGTGGAAATCAGATCGTTGCTATCAACCCGGTAACGATGCTCAAGTCCCAGCCGCCACATTTCTTCAATATACCACAACCGGGTATTGAACGTCTCCAACTGGCTGTTCTGGGTATCATAGGATCCATCGGCGTTCAACTTAAAGAAATCAACCGGGGTGAGTTCCAACCACATATTGATCGATTCCAGATTGTCATTCCCTTCATCCGGATCGAGATTGTAGACGGTATTGAGATCCAGATCGATCAGATCCCAGGGCCGCCGATCGCGACGGGTCTGCAATTTGTTCCGCACACCCAAAGCAATGGTGTTTTGCCGATCCAGGGCGTCAACGTCATCGAATTGGTAGAGTTCATCGGGCTCGATATTCGGATCCGGAATGTAGGTGTAGTTCAGATAGGGCTCGACAATATGCCGCAGCCCGTCGATCAAGGGCGAAGGCTCGGTATCCCAGGTTTGAAACGCCTTGAAGGAGGTTTCCAAACCCAATTCCATCATCCCCCGCACTCCAGCCCCCTGATCCTCGGTCAGCCAGGTAATATTGGTCGTGGAGGTCAGAACGCCATTCGAATCCACATTGGCTGTCACGTCGCTGAGCTCCCGCGTCTCTATCGTTTGCGAATAGAAGGTCCCCCGCGCCCCCGCGCGCGGCACGACACTCAGGAACCCGAAATACCGTCCGGGATAATAGATCGTGTCCTGCGAATCCATTCGGAACACCGAGAAATCATCCTCGGTCGAATCGTCCTCCCAGGCCTTGTTCAGAAAGGAGGCGGAGTTGAAACTCTCGAAGTAAAAGTCGGTGTCGGGAATTTCGCGACGGCTGAAATCCAACGTGGCCTCGGGCAGACGCTCCACGACCGTGTAGAAATCGTTCAGGCGGAATCGCGTCAACAGTCCCGCCGTCATGAATTCATCACTGTGAACCAGGTTGAGATAATTTTCAGGCTCACCGCTCCTCCGGTATTCACCTTCAAAAAAATCCTCAAGGAAATAGGGATCGGCCACATAATTCAATTCGGCCAGAAAGTAATCCTCCGGAGACAGCGGCTGCTGATGATGGACGCGGACCCGGTACCGGTTGTCATCGACGTCACCGTCCTCGTATTCATCCGGATAATCCTCCTCCGCCTGCTGGTCGTTGGCAAAATAAAATTCCGCCCCGCCCTCGCCGCCGGAGGCGGTCCGCCAGTCGAGATCCTGCCCGGCGGCCACCCCGCGCGAGGACCGCAAGTCGATATGGCTGGTCGTTTTCAGTCCGGGTGCCACCGGCCAGGTATAGGCACTGAGCAGGAAAACGCCCATCGAACTGGCATACCCGGGCCTCAGGCTCAATCCAGCATAGCGATCATCCAGAATGCGCCGCCAGACGGGACTGTGAAAAATGGGCACAGCTCCGAGATAAAAGGTCGCATCGCGCGCCAACAACCGATCTCCGGGCTTGACCGAGACGTCCCGCGCCTGGATCACGTAATGTTCGTGACAGGCCGCATTGGTGCAGGTGGACAACTGCGCGTCGCGCAACAAATATTCCGTCTCGGAAATCCGTTCCGCACCGGAGGCCACCACATAGTAGGGATCGATGAAGGCCGAAAACGCCCCCGTTTTCCAGAATTGGTTGGAAAAATTGTAGGTGATTTCATGGCCCCGCCAGACCATGTTGCCCCGCCGAAAAACCACATTACTCTGCGCATGGGCGATTTGATCCTGCTTGCGCCATTCAATGAAATCCGCCTGCAGCGAGACATTTTCCCGCTGGATCACGGCCTCGCCGGCCAGCGTCATCACCTGGGTCTTGAGGTCGAAATTCATCTCGCGGGCATTGACCGAAACCGGACTGGCCGAGGAATTCCAATCCAAACCGGCCAACGGGTCCCGGGTAACTTCGGCCGGCCCCGCCATCACCCCGAGTGAACCCGCCAGCCAACCGGCCAGCCACATCGCTCGTATCGTCCATTTCATAGGCGTTGATTCCTTGCGGGAAGACGTCACCCCGGGGCCCGTTGCTCGACAGCCGGAGTTTCCATTTTGCCGTACAATAACTCACCTGTTTCAGCATTTCGTATCGCAAATTCCTCCACATGTCGATTGGAATCTGCGCGGAAGGACAGGTCACCGGCGAATTTCTCCTGCAGATTCACCAAAATCGCCTCATCTTCCGTCCGTAATCGCTCCAATACCGTCGGATGGACGATGATCTGTAATTTCAACGCGCCCTTGCGCGAATCGCCACGTCGCCGCATGACCGCCGATATCTGACGCTGAACCTCAACACTCATGCTCAACGGCGATTTGACACTGCCGTGTCCGCCACAATAGGGACAGTTGATGTACATCGCCGAACGAACCCCCTCCTCCACCCGCTGACGAGTCATTTCCAGCAAGCCGAGTTGTGAAATTTGCAGGACATTCGTCCGGGCCTTATCCCGGCGAAGGGCGTCTTTAAGTGACTTGTAAACGGCGTTACGGTTCTTCTTTTGCTTCATATCGATCAGATCGATCACCACCAACCCGCCGATATTTCGCAGGCGCAACTGCCGGGCCACCTCCTCGACCGCCTCAGTGTTCACCTCCAGGATCGAATCCTCCTGATTGTGGGACCCCTTGTGGCGGCCGGTGTTCACATCGATCGCGATCATGGCCTCGGTCTCGTCGATCACCACGCACCCGCCGGATTTGAGGTTCACCTTGCGCCCGAACGCCTGCTCGATCTGGCTCTCAATGTTAAAATGCTCAAAAATGGGGTTCTGCCCGTCATATAACTGGATCCGCGATCGCATCCGGCGCGAAATCCGGTTCGCCAGGTCGCGGGCTTTTTCGAAGGGCTCGGCGACGTCGATCACAATCCGGTCGATCTCCTCGGTCATCCAGTCCCGGAGGACCCGCTCCACCAGATCCGGTTCTCGATACAGACAACACGGCGCCGCCAGGTCGCGCATCCCCGTCCGAATCTGCTCCCAAATCTCGATCAGGCTTCGGGCATCCCGCACAAAACTGCGCTGATTGGCATCCTCCCCGGCCGTCCTCACGATCAGCCCGATCCCCGCCGGAATGGGCAGGCGGCTCAGGATTTTTTTTAGACGCTGGCGCTCCTTGTCATTCTCAATCTTGCGCGAAACCCCTTTTAAATCGCTCCCCGGCAACATGACCAGAAAACGCCCGGGAATGCTCAGATTGGTGGTCACCCGCGGCCCCTTGGTACTAATCGGCCCCTTCGTCACCTGGACCACAATCTCCGATCCGATCGGGAACATTTTCTGAATCTCATCGTGTGCAAAGCGCTTTTTGCGGGGCAGGGTGCGACCGCTCCCCTCCTCCGCCGCCTCGAGGCGGGCGGCATCCTCGGGAATCATGTCCCAATAATGCAAAAAGGCGTTCTTTTTCAGGCCGATATCGACAAAGGCCGCTTGAAGACCGCTCTCCAGATTCTGGATTCGACCCTTGAAGACACTCCCCACCAACCGTTCCTCGGAGGGGTGTTCCATCTGGAATTCCTCCAAGCGCTTGTTTTCCATCACCGCCACCCGCGTCTCCAATCGCTCGCAATTGACGATGATTTCCCGATTGAATTTTTTACGCCGAAACAGATTCAACAAATTCATGACTTCCTCTTTCATCCTTTCCCAACGATCCGTTTTCAAATCCCGGCCCTCCGAATATAGACGCTTTGCGCCATTCCGAGCGCCGCCAAAATCGACACCATGAACGTGCCCCCGTAGCTGACCAAGGGCAACGGCAAACCGGTCACCGGCATCAAGCCGATGGTCATCGACACATTCACCACCACATGGCTGAATAACATCGCGATGACCCCCACGCAAATCAACCGGCCAAACCGGTCATTCCCGGCCATCGCGTTTTGTAGTCCGCTCAGAATCAGCACCGCAAAAGCCCCTAGGATCAACGCCGAACCCAGAAACCCCAGTTCCTCCGTAATCACGGAAAAAATGAAATCCGTCGGCGCCACTGTTTTCGGCAGAAACCCTAACATATTCTGAGTCCCTTTTCGAAAACCTTTCCCCTTCACCCCCCCTGACCCCACCGCGATTTCCGACTGACGTTTATTCCACCCCGCCCCCATCGGATCGCTGTCGGGATTTAAAAACACCCGGACCCGATCACGTTGATAGGCGCTCAATCCCGTCCAGGCCTGGAGTTGTTCCTGCCGTTCCGGCGGCCAGCCCCACCGTTCGGGAAGGAGAATTGCCCCCAGGACAAACGCCACCGCCAAAACACCCGCCGCCAAGACGACCGCCAACGCCTTCATCGACCCGCCCCCGGTATACAACAGGGACAGCAGGATGGGCACCAACACCAGCGTAGTGCCGAGATCCGGCTCCACCAGAATCAAGGCCGCCGGGATTCCCGCCAAGGCCACGGCCCCAAAAAACACCGACAGACGCGCGTTTCCCGTCTTATGCCGGCTCAGCCAGGCCGCCAGCGCCAGGATCACCGCCACCTTCGCCAATTCCGACGGCTGGAGCCCCATACCGAAAAACATCAACCACCGCCGCGCGCCATAAATCCGGGTGCCCATCACCAAAACCAGCACCAGCAAGATCAGGGAGAAGCCATAGATCAAGGGAGCCTGATCCCGCAATCGGCGATAATCGAAAACCGCCATCGCCAGGTATACCCCCAGCCCCGCCACGGCCCACATCACCTGCTTGCGCCACAACCAACGGATCGTTTGCTCCTCCCGCACCGAGGTCGCGCTATAAACAAACAGCACCCCCACCACCAGCAGAACGAATACCGCCAGGTTCATCAACCAGTTCATGCGTTTCAACGCCGTTCCAATAGATAGGCCGGGGCTCATCCGTTCGATGCCTCCCCCCCGAACAGGGAGTTCATCAAGGCCCGCATCCGCGGCGCCACCGTCTGCCCACCCGACACTCCGTCGTCCAGCACCATTGCCACGGCATATTTCGGTTGGTCATAGGGCGCATACAGAATCATCCAGACATGCTTGCGCCCGGCGCCCTTCTGCCCATATTCGGCCGTCCCCGTTTTACCCGCCATCTCCACCGCCTCAATCCGCGCCCGATGCGCGGTGCCCTCCGGGGCCTCCACCACATCGTGCATGCCCCGACGAACCGCCGCCAGATGCTCCGGCTTTAAATCCACCGACCGAATCCGTTCCCCGTCATACCGTTGAATCAGCCCCCCCTCCCGGTTCCGAACCTCGCGGATCAGGCGGGGCCGAAACACCGTCCCGCCGTTCGCCAAAGCCGCCGTCATCACCGCCACCTGAAGAGGAGTCACCGATAAGGCCCCCTGCCCGATCGACAGATTGCAGGTATCGCCCGACCGCCATCCGTCGTGCCAGGCTTTGCGTTTCCACTCATCATCCGGCACCAAGCCCTCGGCCTCGACATCCAAATCAATCCCGGTCCGCGCGCCAAATCCAAGATCCCGCGCCAACGCGACGATCGGTGGATACCCACATTGCATTCCCATCGCGCAAAAATAGACATTGCACGATTGCTCGATCGCTTTGCGCAACCCGATCGACCCATGCCCGTTCGCGTTCCAACAATGGAATCGGACCGACCCCAACTGGAAATAACCCGGGCACGCATGAACAGTCTCCGCACGAGTCCGGCCGCTGGCTAGGGCGGCCAGGGCCACCACCGGCTTGAAAATACTGCCCGCCGCATATATTTCAGACACCGCCCGGTTGATCAGCGGGCGGCCCGGATCCGCCAGCAAAGCTTTCCAATCCCCATCGGAGATGGCCGGCACAAAAATATTGGGATCGTATCCCGGCTCGCTCGCCAAGCCCAGCACATCGCCGCTCCGGACATCCAAAACAACGACCGCACCGGTTTCGTTCGCCAACGCCTGCTCGGCCAGACGCTGAATCCGCACATCCAGACTCAAGGTGACATCCGCCCCCGGGACCGGCGCATGTGCCGCGTTTTCCTCGTGTCGGAAACCCGCCACATCGATCCGCACCACCTGTTCACCCGGAGTTCCGCTCAGCCACCGGTTGCAGGTCAACTCAAGTCCCCGCTTTCCCTCGGTATCCCGAAGGGTGTAATGGTATTCCCGGTCTTCATCTCCGGAATCGCCCGCCCGCCCCACTTGCCCCAGCAGATGGGCCGCCAACGACCCCTGCGGGTAATGTCGAATCGGCTCCACCACCAGTTCGGTCCCGGGGAACCGCTCCCCCTGCTCAGCAAGCCGGGCGATATCGGCGGCATCGAGATCCTGCCAAAGAATCAACGGCAAGGGTAGCCGTCGGCGCATGTGCGATCTTAAATCGGACTCGGAAATCTCCGCCGGACGCCCCAACAGATCGGACATCTCGTCAATCAGGGCCAATGCGTATTGCAGAGTCTGGATCGTACTTCCTTTGCGGCGGATTTCTTCCAGATAGAGGGCCACATTGTAACCGGGCCGGTTGTCGGCCAGACACACTCCGTTGCGATCCAGGATCCGGCCCCGCTGGGCCGGAATCCGGATCCGGCGCAGGCTCTGCCGGGCGAGGCTTTCCCGGTAGCCCTCACCGCGCGATACTTGAATGCGCCAGAGCATCGCCAGCAACACGATGAGCACGGAAATCATCACCAGCGTCAGCAGGCGAATCTTGATGAATTCATCTTGCCAATCGATTGCCATAAGCATCAAATCTCCACCGGGGCCGGCGACAAATTGCCGACTCGTTCATCCACCGCCCGGGCCACCCACCAGACGACCGGGGTGGTGACCAGTCCCATGACCAAGGCTCCCACCAAACGCATCACAGCCCCCCAGAACCCCCCCCCCCCCCAATCCTCTCCCAGCCAAAGCAGCAGTTGAACCAGGCCCAACGCCAAAACATACCCCAAGCCCCCCACCCCCATGGCCGTCACTAGGGACTGGGTAAACAAAGTTTTTCGGAAACGGTGAAGCCACAAACCGACCAGACAAAACGACAGGGCGGAATAACCAATGGGCACCAGGCTCAGCGAATCCTGAAGGATCCCGCCCAAAATCGCCGCCCACAACAGGGTGACGCGCGAATGACCCAAGGCATAGTAAAGAACCAGGGCCAACAATACCGGCGCCTTCACCTGCCCCAATACCAAGGGCCCCGGAATAATATCCTGGCTCAACCCGGCCGCCACCAGTAAAACCGCCAATATCACCCCGATCATGGCGCATCGCCCTCCACCAGGACCGGTGGCCGCAGGGCGGCATCGATATCTTCCGGCAACACCATCACAAAAACTTTGCTCAATCGGGCCAAGTCCACCGCCGGCCGGATCAGTGCCCGCCGAAACAGCCCGGTGACATCCAGGTGGCCACCCAAGAGGACCCCCACTGGAATATCGGGCGGGAAAACCCCGCCCAGCCCCGAGGTCAACACTTTCTCCCCTTCCAAAATTGCGCCCTCTTTCGACAAGTAATCGACCACCGGCGGGGCCAGCGGTATAACCATATCGAATTGAGGCAAACCGGAAATCGCCAACCCGGCCCCGCGTAGAATCCCAAACTCTCCCGTGGCCGACAAACGCACGCCAACTTTGCAGTTGGGATCCGAAATCAAAAGAACATCGCTGGTGTTGGGTGTGACATTCGTCGTCCGCCCCACCAACCCTTCCAACGCAATCACCGGCAATCCCGGACGTATCTGATGATTAGCCCCTCGATTAATGCGCACCGTCTGCCACCAGCCCCCCCCATCTTCACGGGCAATCACTTCTGCCGCGACCAGGGGCGCCCGGGCCTTTTCACGCAACTCCAATAAATCTCGTAATTCCCGGTTTTCTCGGCTGGCCCGGTCACTTTTCTCCAATTCATTCCGTAACAAGGTCAGTTCGCCCTGCAACCGGGCGTTTTCCCGAGCCAATTGACCGGCATGAACCCAACCTGCCCACCAAAACCGGATGGATTGCTGAAAACGGAAAAGGGCGGTCTGGGAGGGCGTCAGGAGTTCGCGGGAGGCGGTTCGCAAAGGGCGGGTCATCGCCGGGGGGAGATTCAACACCACCAGGAAAACCACAATTAAAATGACAACCGTCAGATATCCTTTGCCCCGCACAAATCACAACCTCACTGGGGCGGAATCGGTTGTTACACCGCCGCGCCATTCGCAACCTCAAACTCGGCCCGGAGGGCCGGCGGGGATATCAAATTGAAAGGGCGATCAGATCCGGTCGGAACTGGAGGCGACTTTGCGCAGGAAATTCAGCTCGTTCAACACGACGCCGGTTCCCTCGGCCACGGCGCTGAGCGGATCATCCGCCCGATGCACCGGCAAGCCGGTATGCTCGGCAATCAACTTGTCGAGCCCTCGCAACATCGAACTACCACCCGACAGCACCATGCCCCGATCCACCAGATCGGCGGAGAGTTCCGGGGGACAACGTTCCAAGGTGAGCCGAATGGCATCGATGATCGCCGAAACCGGCTCCTTCAACGCCTCGCGAATCTCTTCGGACGTAATCGTCAAGGTTTTAGGAAGTCCCGCCACCAGGTCTCGTCCCTTGACCTGCATGGTGGTCTCCTCCGCCATTGGATAAGCGGACCCAATGTCGATTTTAACCTCTTCCGCCGTCCGTTCGCCAACCATCAAATTGTATACCCGCTTCATGTACTGGACGATGCACTCGTCCATTTCATCGCCGCCGACGCGGACACTCCGGCAGAACACGATTCCCGCCAGGGAAATCACGGCCACCTCGGTCGTTCCGCCGCCGATATCCACGATCATGTTGCCGGCGGGTTCCTGCACCGGCAGGCCGACCCCGATCGCGGCCGCCATCGGCTCTTCAATCAAAAAGACTTCCCGCGCCCCGGCATGCAGGGCGGAATCCTTGACCGCCCGTTTTTCCACCTCGGTGATTCCGCTGGGAACGGCGATCACCACCCGCGGCCGGAACCGGATCATGCGCCGGGTGTTTTGAACCCGCCGGATGAAATACCGCAACATCGCCTCGGTAATTTCAAAATCGGCAATAACCCCGGCTTTCATCGGCCGGATGGCCACGATACTGCCCGGGGTCCGGCCCAGCATCTTCTTGGCCTCTTCCCCCACTGCCAGAACCCGATGCGTTCCCGACTGGACCGCCACCACGGAAGGTTCGCGCAATACGATACCCTGATCGCGAACATAGACCAGTGTGTTCGCCGTCCCCAAATCGATCCCGATATCGTCGGCAAAAATTCCCAGCAATGA
>CAZCDO010000028.1:0-29271 GCA_964497135.1 uncultured Verrucomicrobiota bacterium | reverse complement strand
TCATATTCTTTGTCTTTTTCGGGGACGTTGGGAATATTGATCCGGGTACCGGTACAGCCGACCACGCTCATCAGCAAGAACAACCCCAATAGTTTGAACGCGCCACAGATGTTGTTGTGAGTGAAAGTCATATCACTTCGTCTCCTTTATGGCGTCGCCGGTAATGGTCACGGATTTGGTGGATCCAATAAGCCAACAACACCAGTTTTCCTGAACCGTCACATTAATTAACCCCGTTGCGCCAGGAACGCTGCAAAGTGCTGCGTTGTAGGCTCTATCAACACGCGAGTTAAGCATTGTCGGGATAAAATTATATGCCGTAGGACCCAGAAGCATGGTGCCTTTAGCGTTCCCTGTTGCCTTGCCAAGCACTTCGTAGTGCGCGGGTGGGCTTTTTGCAATGGTTGTCATCTGACTGGCACAACCGGTTACGAGCATCAGCAGAGTGGCTTGAGAAACACAGATAGCCACCATCCATCGCGATCTTTTGGCCATGGGTCTGACTCCTTATCTCCGATGATTATTGCACGCGATCTACTACAAAACCTTCTACCATCCGAACCCTATCCTTCCATCGAAGCGGCTTGACAAGGACCTTCCTTTGTTGGGGGCAAACTAGCTTCGCTCGAGTCGTTCACTGGAATGGGAAGCGAAACGTTGCCCGATATTAATTAAATATAGCCCACCCCATTACAATAATTGCTGTAAATATCATAGCAGCGCGCCGGTGTAAACATCTTTTCATGGCATTCGCTAACGAAGTTTCCGATATCCGATCCACCTATTGGTCAAGACGGTCAAGGCACGTCCTGAACGGGGCATGCCGGTGAAAATGGATTGTTGGTTGGCACAGACTATCGAATTTTCCAGATTGACCGTAATTATAATTTTATGATAGAAACTAATTCAATAATTAAAGCAGGAGTGGTTATGAAGCATTATTGCAAGCAAGTACGACGCATGGCTGCGGTGGCTGGTGTGAGCTTGTTGCTTGGCGGCTGTGGAACGCCGATGAGTGGTTCTTCAAGTCTGTCATTGCTTTCGCGGCCCACTGATCCATCGAATAGTGTGAAAGTCATAGGGGACAAAGTTGAGGAATCAGACACATTTCGATGGTTCGCGATTTTCGGGATACGCGGGCCGATGGTGGTCAGTCATGAAGCCATTGTTCAGAGAATGCTTGAAAAGTATCATGCGGACTTGCTGGTGGATACGGAAATGGAAGTCTCAAGTGTGGGTGTTCCCTATATTTACATGGAAATGAAAGCCACGGTTCGTGGTCGTCCGGCAGTGTTTGTCAAGGGAGGTGCGCAATGAGGCGTGTCATTCAAATTTCAGCTCTCGCCATGTCCATGCTGTTTTTTTGCGCGGGGTGCGCTACGCCGGTTTTCACAAGTCCCGTTTCAGTGTCGACTAAATCGGAAGTTGCAAAGCACGTAACGTTAATCCAACCGGTGTCCGTCGAAAAGACTGATTACTTGTTTGTGATCATTCCCATCATAAATGATCCACGGAAAGGCTTTGATGAATTGCTTCAAAAAGCCCACGAAGTGGGTGGCGATTGTATTGTCGACTTCCAAATTCATGCTGAGCCCCGCTCGTTCATGTGTATTCCCCTCATCATGGTTAATAAGTATTCATACTCCGGTATCGCCGCCCGTATGGATAAATAGACCGATTGATGGATGTTTTTCATGGGGTGCCTGTCTTGATATGCGGGGAAGCGGGCTAACCCCTCAGGGGGCCTAAAATAACTCGATTCTTAGGTCTTTTGAAAACTTTGAAAGCTACGTCAAATGTCAAAAAGTTGTCAAGAAAACAGAAATCAATTGACTTTTTGGTTTCAAAAAAATACAATCAACGAAATATTCAAGGCGCGGTAGCTTTGAACGCGATTCCAGTAACAACCCTAGAGTGGGCAGGTGAGTCATGTTGAAATCATTTGTGATTAAAACCTTGGTGATCGGGTCGGCTTGGGGCCTGTTGACGATGGCCGTACAGGCGGTCGACCAGCCGCAGTTGTTAAGCCGGGGGTCGGAAGAAAGCGTGGGCGGGAGCGGGCGGCTGACGACGATCGCGACGGACTCACAAAATCAACCGCACATCATGGCCGATGGGGGGTCGTCTGTGTTCATGTATGACCGGATTGGCGCATCGTGGCGGTCGGCGAGCTTGAATATGGCGGCTTTGGGATTCCGGCAATATTTCAATCCCCATCTGGAAATCGACTCGGCGGACCGCGCCTGGGCTTCGGGGATTATGGTGGCCGGCCTGGGTTTGCTGGTCCGAGAGAATGTGGCGGTGAATCCCACCGGTCCGTATTTCTCCAATCAACGGGTACAGGGCGCCTGGGATACCGGCAACCTGTCGATTGATCCTGAATATCCGACCGAATGCGTATTGATGAGCGCGTACGGATATTGGAAAAAGGTGGCGTATTCGGCGGCGTCGGGGAGCCGTGTGGTGGATATGGAAATGGGTCGGATGTATGCGGGTCAGGATGGTGAGAAAAAGGGCTTCTGGATTTCCAAGGCCGGTGCCGTTCAACATCCGGGCGGACGGAAACAAAATGTCTGGCATCTGGCCGTTGGCGGTTACACCGGCGGCTTTCCGGATGAATATCAAAATTCAATCCGACAGGCGAAGGGGCTTCCCCGGGTAGTCTGGGCGACCTATGGCGCTTATTCCACCATGCAGAATGATGGAACCTATGTGGATTGCGTCTCGGACAACAAGTCCGCTGAAACCGCCTATATGATCTGCGATTTTACAGCGGGCGGCATTGTGGGCAGTGCGGCCGGGGTATCGATGAATATCTGGAACGGCAACCAGATGGTCTTTAATGCGAATGGTGGATTGTTGAAGATCGACGGTAGCGGAACCAGCGGCTTGCGCCGGTTTGCGCCCCAGTTGGCGCCGGCCAAAGAGGGGGGTTGTTTTGCGACCTGGACGCGGGGCGGGCGGGTCAAAGTCCGTTGGATTTCGCCGACGGGCACCCTGGGTGAGGAGTGGGATGTCGCGGCGGGAACCTATGCGAATATCTGCGTGGACAAACAGGGGAATCTGCATATTTCGTATGTCAATGGCGGCGTGAAATATCAAAAATGGACGATTGCGGGTTCGGTGACCGCCTCGTCGATGCCCGGCGACTATAATGGGGATGGCACCGACGATCTGGCTGTTTTCAGTCCGGTTGACAACAAGTGGTATGTTCAGGATGTGACCAGCGGGGTTTCGATCGTGTATGGGGTGGCGGTAGGTCCTGCGGGCGGCGTGCCGTTGGCGGGTGATTTCAATGGGGACAGTAAGACCGACTTGGTGGTCTTCGATCCTTTATCGAACACGTGGCACATCCGCGATGCGGCCACGGCGACAGCCCTGCCGAACACGCCGAATCAATTTGCCGCCGATAAGCCGGGCGCCATTCCGGTGGTCGGCGATTTCAACGGGGACAATCAGGATGACCTCGGTTTGTATGTTCCGGCCAGCGGCACCTGGTTTGCGAAGGATTTGACGACCGGCAATTTGCTTGTGAATGGCCAGCAATTGGGGACGTCAACCATGACCCCGGTTCCGGCCGATTATAATGGAGACGGGACGACCGATCTGGCCGTTTTCGATGGAGCCAGCGCGAAATGGTATATTTTGGATGGTGAGGATCTGGCGGTTAAACTCGCTTGGGATGTTGTTTTTGGGACGAAGGGATCCAAGCCTATTCCGGCCGATTACGATGGCGACGGGAACGACGATCTGGCCGTCTATGACCTGACGCGCAATGTATTGATTTACCGTTCGCTGGTGGCGACAGTGCCCGCATCTGTCCGTCAATGGGGCTTCCCGGGTACGACTCCGGTTCGGGGTAATTTCGACGGGGATGACAAGGTGGATCTGGCAATTTTCAATCCGCCTGACGCCAAGTGGTATATTCTGAAATCCGAAACAGATCCCAAATCCACATATTATCCGCAATGGGGCTGGAAGGGTGCGGTGCCGGTTCGCGGCGATTACGATGGCGATCAGACCAACGATCTGGCCTTGTTTGACCCCACTTCGGGCGACTGGTACATCCGGAATTTGAAGGGTGATACGCTGGCTTGGAAGGCGAATTGGGGCTTTGCCGGATGCTGGCCGGTTCCCGGCGACTACAACGGTGATGACGCCAGTGATCTGGCGGTATTCAATCCGCCCACGGGCCGGTGGTATATCCGGACTCTCGGCGGGACAGTTTTGGGTGCCGGTGGAACGCAATGGGGCTGGAATGGCGCGATTCCGGTCTCCGGCGACTACAATGGCGATGGCCTCAGTGATCAGGCGGTCTTCGATCCGGCCACGGGCAAGTGGTACATCCGGACCCTGGCCGGAACGCAGTTGGCGTGGGGTCGGCAATGGGGCTGGAATCAAGTGGTGCCCGTATCGGGCGACTATAATGCGGATGGCACCAATGATTTGGCGGTCTTCGCTCCCGCGGGTGGATTGTGGTATATCCAAACCATGGGCGGGACCGTACTGGCCTCGGGAACGCAGTGGGGCTGGAATGGGGCGGTATTGGTGCCTGGAGATTTCAATGGCGGCGGATCCGATCTGACAGCCTTTAATCGGGGCAACGGCATGTGGTACATCAGGACGCTGGGTGGGACGGTTTTAGCCAATGGCAACTCCTGGGGCTGGAATGGTGTGACTCCGGTCTCCGGCGATTACAATGGCGATGGCCTTACCGACCAGATGTTTTTTGATTCGACGGTCGGCGACTGGTACTTGAAATCGTTGACGGCCCCGTCAACCATTATCGCCAATGGTCGCAATTGGGGTGGAGCCGGCTACATGCCGATCGGGGCGGCCAACTAAGTAGTTTGCGAAAAGGCATTATTTTATGATATCATAACGGTCGGAGGGTAACCTCCGGCCGTTTTGTTTTACTACTAAGGAATACCTATGAACATCTGGCGTATCGCAGTCCTTTCAGTCTGGCTGATCGGCGGGTGCCGACTCTGGGCGCAGGGGCCGGAATTGTTGTCGATCGGTGCGGAGGAACCGGCGGGGGGCAGCGGCCGGTTATCGTCGATCGCGGTGGACAGTCTCAATCAGCCGCACATTGTTTGCGATGGAGGCACCTTCGCCTATTTTTACGATAAAATCGGGGGAACCTGGGCGGCCTCCTCGTTGGATATGAGCCCTCTGAGCTATAAGCAATATTACAATCCGCATATCGAGATCGATTCGGCGAATCGCGCCTGGGTGTCGGGCATTCTGGTGTCCGGGTTGGGGTTGATAGTTCGGGAAAACATGAGCACGACGCCGTCGGGCCCCTTTTTCTCCGATCAACGGATTCAGGGTGCCTGGGATTCTGGCAATTTATCGATTGATCCCGGAGCTCCTTTGGATTGTGTTTTGATGAGTGCCCGGGGCCGCTGGAAAAAAGTGAGTTATTCGGCGTCTTCGGCCAGCCGGGTGACGGATGCGGGGAGCGGCGCCATGTATGCCGGCGCCGATGGCGAGAAAAAGGGGTTCTGGATCTCCAAGGCGGGAAACGTGGGCCATTCAGACGGCTCGACCCACGGGGTCTGGCATCTGGCGATCGGAGGGTACAGCGCCTCCGAGCCCGACCAGTATCAGAATTCCATTCGACACGCCCAGGGATTGCCCCGGGTGACGTGGGCCTCCTATTCGCCCTACACCACCATGGAGGATGACGGGACCTATGTGGATTGTGTGTCGGATGCGATGAATCCGCAAATCGCCTATATGACGTCGGATTTTTCGATCGGCGGTAAAATCAGCGGCACGGCCGGGGTGGCCATGAATATCTGGAATGGGTCGGCCATGGTTTTTCCGTCCACGGCCATTTTGTCGGTGGATCCGGCGGGGACCTGCGGGTTGCGCCGATTTGCCCCGCAACTGACCCCGGCCAAGAATGGCGGGGTTTTTATCACTTGGATTCGCGGGGGGCGGGTGAAATTGCGTTATGTTTCCGCCACGGGCGTGCCGGGAACCGAATGGGATATCAGCGCCGGCAATATGAGTTCGATCTGCACCGATTCCCAAGGCAACCTGCACCTGGTGTATAACAGAAGCGGGATCAAATATCGCAAGCTCGTGATGTCTGGCGGGACTCCCTGGCTGACCCAGGCGGGCGATTTCAATGGGGATGGACGGGATGATTTGGGGGTGTTCGATTCCGATACCGGGAATTGGTTTATCCGGAACCTGGTCAACAATACGACGTTGCTCTGGGACCGCAATTGGGGGTGGTCGGCCACTTTGCCGGTCCCGGCCGACTATGATGGCGATGGCGTCTCGGATCTGGGTGCCTATCATCCGAGTTCCGGCAACTGGTTCATCTGGTCGCTGTCCAAAAACCAGGCGCTGGCCAGTCCTTTCCAATGGGGTGCGGCGCGGATGCTGCCCGTTCCGGGCGATTACGACGGCGATGGGACGGATGACTTGATGGTGTATTCCGAAACCGAAGCCGATTGGTATGCGATTTCATTGAAGACCGGGAAGAGTTTGGGGACCGAATTGAACTGGGGATTTGCGGGGTCCAAGGCGGTGCCCGGCGATTACAACAACGACGTACGGAGTGATCTGGCCGTGTTCGATCCCGCGAACGGCAATTGGTATATCAAGGAACTGGACTTGATTTTAGGGGGCGGTCTCAATTGGGGCTGGTCTACGGTGGCGACGCTGGCCGGGGATTACAATGGGGACGGCCGGGACGATTTGGTGGCTTACGATGCGGTGGCGGGTAAATGGTATATTCGGACGCTGGCCGGAACGGTTCTGGCGAATGCCGCCGAGTGGGGGTATGCGGGGACGGTCGCGGTGCCGGGTGATTACAACGGCGATCAGACCAACGATTTGGCGGTGTTCGATCCGGGAACCGGCAATTGGTACATCAAGAGCTTAGCCGGCGAGATCCTGGTTTGGGAATTGAATTGGGGATTTGCGGGATGCACCGCGGTGCCGGGCGATTACGACGGCGACCAGATCAATGATTTGGCGGTCTATCATGCCGCCAGCGGTAAATGGTATATTCGGACCCTCGCCGGAGTGGCTCTGGGGAATGGGGTGAACTGGGGGTTCCCGGGAACGACCGCAGTGCCTGGCGATTTTGACCGGGATGGGCGGGCGGATCTGGCCATTTTCGATCGCGCCACAGGGAATTGGCATGTGCGCACACTGGCGGGGACGGTTTTGGCCAGTTCCGTGAATTTAGGGTTTAGCGGGGTACAGGCGGCAGCCGGCGATTACGATGGTGATGGCGCCTCGGATCTGGCCGTTTTCGATGCGGCGCGCGGGCGTTGGTATGCCTACTCCCTGTTCCGAAAAACATCGCTCTTCTCGGGCGCGGTCTGGGGCGGCCCGGGGATGCGCCCTGTGCCGGGGGATTATGATGGGGATGGCGAAACCGAACTGGCCCTGTTCGATCCGGCCAAGGCCCAGTGGAATATTCGCAAACAAGGCAAGGTTTTGCGGTGGGCCTTTAATTGGGGCTGGACGGGGGTGACGCCCGTGCAGGGTGATTTTAACCGGGATGGATTTGACGATTTGACGGTTTACGATTCCACCTCGGGCCGGTGGTTTAGTCTCTCTTCGCAAAACAACGCCACTTTGCTTTCGGGGGTTGAATACGGGACCGCGTCCATGATTCCCGCCTCGGGCGATTATGATGGCGATGGGTATCAGGATATTGCCGTATTCGATAAAAACGACAGTCGATGGTATATCTGGTCAACCGGACCGGGTGGAAATCTGACGTATGGCAATCAATGGGGTTTCCCGGGCGCCATTCCATTGGGAAGCCGGGGGAAATAACCGATTGAATTAAAAAGGACGGGGCGATGCGTAATATTAAATGGACAGGGGTGGTCGTAGGGTTGTTGGCGGGTATTTGGTTGATGTCTGAGGGCTGGACGGCGGACGGCCCCGTGCCGCCGCCAAACCCGGCGGTTAAAATGGCGTTGCCCCAGGCCACGGGTGGACCGGATGCCATCTTTCTGGATCGATTCCGGGTATCCGCCTTGATCGAGGGTGGAAAAAAATTCAGGGTCGGGTTTGTCGACTCGACCACCGGTAAAGCCTTCCTGGTTGCGCAGGGCGATCCGTTTTTTGGATTCGTGGTGGAAGCCATGGATTATCAAACCGAGCGGGTTATTTTGCGCAAAGGCGGCGCTCGCTATGGGTTAAGTTTAAAGGATGATCCGTCAGCCCGGGTGGTGGTGACGACGGCCCCGGCGGTCGGGCCGGCCGGTCCGGTTCCCAGTCAGCCGCAACCGGGTGAAATGACATCGGGAAAAATCAGAACCCTCGAGGATTTTCTGGCCGAGCATCCTGATTTGCAGGTTTCAGAAGGAGCCCGGTATGATTTCCCGACTAACCTGCCGCCCGCGCAAGGGCGGGGGGAGGGGATCGAATCCTTTCTTAAATTGCATCCGGAATTGGCGGAAAATGATCCGACGAATGCGGTGATCGGCCTGGGGCCGGGAATCGAAGGGGCGATGAAGGATCGACCGGATCTGATTGAAAAAGCCCGCGCCGAAGCGGCCGGGGAAGGGCCGGGGATGGAGGCGGCGTTGGAACGGATGGCGCGCGAGGCGGGCATGCCGAAGCCGGTCATTTCGACGAATCCCACCACGTTCGAAGATTTTATTCGCCAGCATCCCCAGATGGGGAAATAGGACCTATGCGGGCTTCGCCCATTCAACGGTATCCCCGCATGGAGGGCGGCTGGCCTCAGCCGCCGTCGGACGGGGTGAGGGCACCCCGGCTCGAGAGAGGTTTCTTAACGGTCTCGATCGTCATTCCCGTATTGAATGCCGCCGCGCATTTGGCGGGGTTGGCCCGTTTATTGAGCGCCCAGAAGCCCGTGCCGCCGCTGGAGGTGGTGCTGGTCGATTCCGGTTCCACGGATGGAACTGTGGCGTTGGCGGAGCAACTGGGTTTTCGCACGATTCCGGTGTCGCCGTTCAGCCATGGCCGGGCTCGAAACCTGGGGGTGCGGGCGGCCCGGGGTGATCTCGTGGTCCTGCTAACCCAGGATGCCGAACCGGCGGATGACGAATGGTTGAGCCGTCTCACGGAGCCGTTCCGCGATCCGCGGGTGGTGGGGGTCTATGGCCGGCAGGTGCCCCGCCCCGATGCGACTCCCTTGGAATGCCTGTTCCTGACGCGTTGTTTTCCGGAGGGCGAAATACAAATCCGACACTATCCGGCCGGCACCCCGATCGGCTATGAGGAGGCTTTTTTTTCCAACGTCAACTCCGCCATCCGCCGGTCGGTGGGGTTGGAATACCCGTTTGATGAAACGTTGTTGATGTGTGAAGACCAGCAGTTTTCGCGCGATGTTCTGCGAACGGGATATGCCGTGGCCTATGCGCCGGAGGCGCGGGTGATCCACTCGCATGGCTACACCGTGCGGCAATATTTTCAGCGTTATTTTGACAGTATCGTGGCGTTGCGCCAGGTTTTTGGCCGGCGTTTCGGACTGGGAACCAGCTCCCGTTTGGGCCGTTCCTATGTGGGGCGGGAAGCCCGGACAATTCTCCGGTATCATCCCGGTTTTTTTCTTCAATATGTCATCCGGACGATGGTGCGGATCGCCGCCACGCTCTGTGCTTTGGCTGCGCCCGTGTTACCCCGGCGGGTTTGCCGTCGGCTGAGTTTGCACAAAGCGTACTGGGATACGCCAGAGGGAAACAGGAGACCGAAGACAGGAGCCAGAAGGGACACTCCGGTCTCCTGACTTCTGATTCCGCAATAAACAGTAGGTTTCTGACATGCCGAATCTGGTCTATCTGGCGCTCAATGCCTCCTATGCGCATACGATGCTGGCGGGCTGGCTTTTAAAAGCCAGCCTCACCCCCGGCCCGCGGTCCGTTCAATGGCGAACCGTTGAGGCCACCTCAGGCGACGATCCCCGTGCCCTGTTGGGTCGGATCCTGGATTTCCGGCCGGATGTGCTGGCGGTTTCGGTTTACCTGTTCAATGTCCCGTCGGTATATCCCCTTTTGCGCCGGGTCAAGATTTGCCGACCCGACTGTGTGATCATTGCCGGCGGACCCGAATTTTCCGGCGGGAATGAAGCGATTCTCCGGCGGGAACCGGCCTTGGATGCCGTGGTTCGCGGCGAGGGGGAAAACGCCCTGGCTCAGTTTGTCCCGGTCTTTCAGGAGCGATCGGCGTGGCGGGATATTCCCGGGTTGTGCTTTATATCCAACGGGGTTTACTGCGATGGCGGTTGGGCGGACCCCATTCAACCGTTGGATCGGATTCCCTCCCCCTATGCCGATGAACTCACGGGATTCCAAAAACCGTTCATCCAGTTGGAAACGTCGCGGGGGTGTTCCAATTCCTGTGCCTTTTGCACCAGTGGGACCCGGCCGGGAGTTCGGTTTTACCGGGAGGAGCGAATTCGCGCCGATTTGGAAACAATACGCCGGCACGGGATCCGCCAAGTGCGGTTGGTGGATCGGACCTTCAACGAACCCCCGAAGCGGGCGGTGGAATTACTGACCCTGTTTCGCCGGGATTTTGCCGAACTCGCCTTTCACCTCGAGATTGATCCGGCCCGCGTGACGCCGGAGTTCGTCGAAGCGTTACAAGCGTTTGAGCCGGGACAGCTTTTGCTGGAGGTGGGCATCCAGACCTTCCGCGCGGAAACTCTCGACACGCTCGGACGGCGCGGGACGGTGGCGGACATGCGGCGGGGATTGACTCTCCTGTCGGCCGTGAAAACCGTCGATCTCCATGTGGATTTGGTGGCCGGTCTGCCGGGCGTGGACTGGGACCAGTTGATTCGGGATTTGAATGAATTAACCCGACTGGGACCGCGGGAGATTCAGTTGGAAATCCTGAAGGTTTTGCCGGGGACGGAATTGGAGCGCCGGCGGGAGGAATGGGGTATCCGCGCGGCCGGGGATCCACCGTATGAGGTTTTGCAAACCCGGGAGCTGACCCCGTCGAATCTGCTTCAAGCCCATCGGTTGTCGCGCGCGATCGATTGGTTTTACAATGTTGAAGCGTTTCGGCCCTGGGTGTGTCAGGCCGTGATTCGGGAGGAATCGTTCTGGCCCCGATGGTTGATGTATTTGGAAGGCGAAGGGGTTGTGTCCCATTGTCCGAGCCTGGAAAACAGGTATCGACTGTTGGATGCCTATTGGGGCCGAAAGGGCGACAACGACCTGCGGCAGGCCTTGCAATATGACTGGCTGAAACGCGGGCATAGTCCGCAAAAAGGGATCGCGCCGGGTGAGCCGTGGAAGTCCGGACTTCCGGCGGATGCCGTTCTATGCGAGGGAACACCGCCCGAAAAGGTGCATCGGATCGTTCGCGCCGTATGGGATCGGGACTATTTCTTTGTCTATGCGAGCGGGGAAGGGCCGGATCGGCCCGCGGCGGCGGTTTATTGCTGCGGTCCCCGTATTTCGCCGTTTACTTCAGCGGTTCAAAATGGCAGGATACGCGGCCAATGAATGGGCTTCCCCGCACCGAGAAAATTAATCTGGCATCACCGGCCCGGAATCCCTTCCGGGAAATCTGGGCCTATCGGTTTGCCCTTTGGAATCTGATTCTCAAGGACTTTCGCATTCGCTACCGCAACATGTCGCTGGGCATGATCTGGTCGATTCTCAACCCGTTGGTGATGCTGGGGGTTTTGGTGGTGGTTTTTTCCTATATCCGGTTGACCTCGCGACCGGAGGACCATTTTGCGGTTTTTTTATTGCTCGGGATGATCCCGTTCAACTTTTTTTCGATGACCCTGCCGCCGTCGACAACCTGTATTCTGGATAATGCGGCGCTGGTCAAGAAGGTCATCTTTCCCCGGCACATTCTGCCGGTATCCGTCGTGCTGGCCCAGATCATTCATGTGGCCATCCAGCTCAGTTTGCTGGCGATTTTCCTGGCTTTTTCACGGGTTGCACCCAATCCGGCCTGGGGGTGGATCCCGGTCTTGCTCGGGGTGGAACTCGGGGTGGTGCTGGGGTGCGCCTTGATTTTGTCGGCGTTGAACGTCTATTACCGGGACATGCTGTATCTCGTCCAGTCGGGTCTGACCATTCTGTTTTGGTTCACGCCGATTTTTTATCCCTTATCGATCGTTAAAACGAGCCTGAACCCCTGGGTCTATCAGATTTACCTGTTGAATCCCCTGGCGGGAATCATCGATTCGTTCCGGCAGGTGGTCTTAAGGGGGCAGGCGCCGGACGGTCTGGCCTTGGGCATATCAGCCGGGATGGCGGTTCTGTTGTTGGCGCTGGGCTGGGCCATCTTCAGCCGGAAAGAACGGCATTTTGCGGACAAGATTTAGGCGATAAAGGCGGCGATGACCACGATCGATACACAGGCGGGGAATGCGCGGGAGCGAGCCGATCAGTCGATGATCCGGTTGGAAAGTGTTGAAAAGGTCTTCCGGCTCCACAAGAAAAAGCCGTTCTTCGTGCATGATGCGGTTCGCCGTCTCGTTGGGAAGGGCCGGTCGGGGGAAGACTTTTGGGCCATCCGGGAACTGAGCCTGTCGATTTCTCCCGGAGAGTCGGTGGCGGTGGTGGGCGGCAACGGGGCTGGAAAATCGACGCTGTTGGGCCTGATTGCCGGAACGATCGCCCCGACCCGGGGCCGGGTGACCGTGTCCGGTCGGGTGGGGGCGTTGCTGGAGTTGGGGGCCGGGTTTCATCCCGATTTGACCGGCCGGGAAAATGTGTATCTGAACGCCTCCCTGCTCGGACTTCAACGCGAAGAAGCGGAGGCGCAATTCGCGCCGATCGTGGCCTATTCGGAACTTCAGGATTTCATCGATGTCCCCCTGCGCAATTATTCGTCCGGCATGCAGGTGCGTCTGGGATTTGCCGTGGCCATCCACATTCATCCCGAGATCCTGATCATGGATGAGGTGATGTCGGTGGGCGATCAGTCGTTCCAAAACAAATGCATCAAGTCGATCCGCCAATTCCAGGATGACGGCAAGACCTTGCTGTTCGTCTCGCACAGTCCCCAGCAGGTGGCGCAGTTGTGCCGGCGGGTGATCTGGCTGGAACATGGACGGCTGAAAATGGAAGGGGAAACGGGGGAGGTATTGGCCGCCTACCAGCAGAAAAGCTCACAAGCTTGACTCTTTCCAGCCCATTTGGCAACCTTGCGAAACCGATACGGGGGGCGGGCCGCCGATGTGCTTGCGGGGTTCCCGAGAACAGGTTTTTATGTTTGATACTACCAGGCAGGCTTTATTTCGCACGGCCGTCAAAAGTGTTCGCTGGATACGGCGGCACCTACTCGGTCGTCGCGAAGTAACGCTGGCGATTGACCAGTATTGGTCCGATGAACGCCATTGTGCGGTCCAGGGGTGGCTGGCGGGCGATCAGGCGGATATCGAAGCGATTGAACTCAAGGCTGGCGGCGTCTGGGTTGGCGCGGAACGTCTGGCGGCCCGCCCGGATGTTTCTTCCGCCCTGCGCAAGCCCGTCGGAGCGGTCAAGGGATTTACCTTTCAAGTGGCGCATGGTGCGCCGATGGCCTTGTCTTTCCGGGTGAAACAAAAGGGCCGCTGGACGCCGTGTCGCGTCAAACAACCCCCTCCCGATTGCGCGGAACGCCTGGCGGTTCCGGATGGCGAAAAATTGTTCGATCGGTTTGTCGAGGAGGTCAATGAACGCCATTGGCATGTTTTGGAAATCGGGTCCCGGATCGTTTCGCCGGGAAGCGAGAGCAAGCGCGGCCTGTTTCCGAAAGCCGCGTCCTTCACGGGGTTCGATTACTATCCGGATGGGAACACCGATATTGTGGGGGATGCGCACCGGCTGGCGGATATCGTGGGCGAAAAGAAATTCGATGCGGTATTTTCCATCGCGGTTTTAGAGCATCTGGCCATGCCTTGGATCGTGGCCCGTGAGATTAACCGGGTGTTGCGCGTCGGGGGTATTACCTATCACGGAACGCTTTTTTCGTGGCCGACGCATGAACGGCCCTGGGATTTCTGGCGCCTGTCGGACGATGGTTTGAAAGTTCTGTTTTCCCCGGCCCTGGGTTATGATGTGCTGGGCGCGGGCATGTTCGATCCGGTGAGCATGCATTTTCGCGCCCTGCGCCGCGGGCAGGAGGGGTTTCCCAATGCGGCCGCCTATGCCAGTTCCAGTATTTTGTGCCGCAAAAAATCGGATACGTCGCAGGCTGATTTCCGCTGGCCCGCCGATCTCGGAGCCGTTGTGGGAGGCGACAGCCGGTATCCCCCCGCCACGACTCAGCCGCGACTCGAAAAGTCTGAATAGGTGTCCGCAATGACCGTTTCCCCGGGATCCTGACCATGTTGCTTGCGATCGCTAAAGGTTGTCGGCGACTCCTTCTGCCGGTGTGCCCCAAGGGCACGTTGCGCGGGCATCTGTGGCTGGCGTTGGACCGTTTCCTCCGGACATGGGAGAACCGGGGTTTGGGGCGCGCCCTGCTATCGGTGTGGGCCCGCCGGGTTCGCCCGGTTTATCAACGCTGTCCCCACGTGCCGGACAACCTTTTTCTATCCCGGTCGATTCGGGCCCATCACCATCGGATCCAGCCGCATACCGCCCCGGTGGACCTCATCGTTTGTGTGCATAATGCTCTGGACGATGTGAAAATCTGCCTCTCGTCGGTGGTCCGTTTTACGCGTCCCCCCTATCGGCTCATTCTGATCGACGACGGGAGCGAACCGGATACCCGCCGTTACCTGGAGGAATGGGCTCCGCAGCAAGACGCCTGCCTCTTCCGCCATGAACAGGCGCGCGGCTACACCCGTGCGGCCAATGCCGGTTTGCGGGCCTCGACGGCCGGGCAGGTGGTTTTGCTGAACAGCGACACCCAGGTTACACCCCTCTGGCTGGACCGTTTGGTGGCGTGTGCCGATTCCGAAGGCCGGATCGGTCTGGTGGGCCCCCTGTCCAATGCGGCGTCCTGGCAGTCCGTGCCGGACGTTCTGGGCGCCGATGGGGACTGGATGGAAAACGCCTTGCCGGACGGGTGCGACCTGCGGACCTGGGCCCTGCTGGTCGGGCGAAATGCCATTCCCACCTATCCCCGCGTCCCGTTTCTCAATGGCTTCTGCCTCTTGATCAAACGGGCCGTCATCGATCAGATCGGTCTGTTCGATGAGGACCATTTCGGGCCCGGTTACGGGGAGGAAAATGATTACGCCGTCCGGGCGCGAAAAGCCGGGTGGGCACTGGCCCTGGCGGATGACGCCTATGTCTGGCATCGGCAATCCCGGAGTTATTCGCACGAACGGCGCAAACAACTGGCCGCGAACGCCCAGGAGACCTTGAACGCCTTGCATGGCGAGGCGACGTTCACGGCCGGATGCGGGTTCTATCTTTCGGATCTGTCGATCCTATCCCTCCGGGCCCGGACCCGCGTGTTATGGGAAAGAACCGAATGCATTCGGCGGGGGATGGAGCGTTACGAAGGACGGCGGATCCTCTTCGTTTTGCCGACCGCACGGCCCGGCGGCGGGTCTCACGTCATTATTCAGGAAGCGCGCGCCTTGCAACGCATGGGGGTGGATGTGCGGCTGTTCAATTTTTCAATCAACAAGACCGAGTTTCAGTCCGCCTATCCGGAAATCACGGTGCCGGTTCTCTATGGGCACGGACTGGACGATCTGACCCGGCTGCTGCCGCGGTTCGATGCCGTGATTGCGACACTTTTTTCTTCCGTCAAATGGATCGATCCGGCTCATTCGCACGCTCCGGGCACCCGTCGAGGGTACTATATCCAGGACTATGAACCCTGGTTTTTCGAGACGCATTCGGCGGACTGGGATGAGGCGGTGGCGTCCTACTCGAAAATTCCGAACCTGGTGCGCCTGACCAAAACGGAATGGAACCGGCGCGTGGTCCTTGAACAAACCGGGCAGGACAGCATCGTCCTCGGTCCCAGCGTGGATCTCGAACAGTTTCATCCCCGCCCGGGGGCGCGCCCCCCGGGAGCCCTGCGGATTATTGCCATGATCCGGCCGGAAACCGCGCGGCGCAATCCCGAACGGACCTTGCGCGTATTGCAGGCGCTCCATCAACGGTTCGGGGAACGGATCGCGATCACCCTTTTCGGTTGTGAACCCGACGCGCCCCTTTGTAAACGGCTGGCCAACTCGTTTCCGCACACGCATCTGGGCATCATCACCCGGACCGAACTGGCCGCCCTGCTTCCCGACACCGATTTATTTCTCGATTTTTCCGCGTACCAGGCGATGGGCCTGACCGCCCTCGAAGCCATGGCCTGTGGAACGGCGGTGATCGTGCCCCGATCCGGCGGCGCGGAATCATTTGCGCAACAGGGGAAGAATGCCTGGATGGTGGACACCTCGTCCGATGCGGCCTGTTTGGAGGCGACCGAACGTCTGGTGAATGATCCGGGCCTGCTCCAGACCTTGCGCTCGGGCGCGGTGGCCGATGTCTGCGCCTACTCCCCCGAGAAAGCCGCGCTGCGTATTTTGGAGGCCCTGTTCGAGCCCGGTCCGGACACCCAAGGGGAGACGAGATGATCCGCGTACATGTCCTTTACGAATATGGGATCGACCATCGGCCGCATGGTTCGGCGTATATCCGCCTCCTCAATCCGTTGCGCCATCCCTCGATCGCGGGCCGGCTTGAAATCACGGCCGGGGAGGATTTTCAACCCGCGGATGTGGTGATCGTGGATCGCACCTGGAAATACGATGTCTCCCTGCACGCGGTTGAGGCATTGATCGCTAAAATCCGGGAAGCGGGGGCCTGCCTGCTGTATAGCATCGACGACAATCTGCTCGACCTCGACTTGTCGGGCGGGTTCCGTTCCCCGTTTACGCTGGAACAACTGACCGTGATCCGGTTGCTGGCGCGCGAGGCGGATGGACTCCTGGTTTCAACCCCCGCCTTGGCGGAACGGTTGCGCCGGCTGAACCCGGCGATTCACATCCTGCCCAATGCCTTGGACGAACAGCTTTTTCCCGGGAGGCCGCCCCGCGAGATGCCGGATCGCCGCCGACTGGTAATCGGGTATATGGGGACTTTTACACATGATGACGACCTGTACCTGATGCTCGAAGCCTTGCGCGCCCATGCGGGAGACCTTGAACTGCAAATGGTCGGAGGCATATCCGATACGGCCATCCTGCAAGGGTTCCAGCCCCTTTCGATCCAGGTTCTCAACCCGCACGGCCATCATGAATACCCCGATTTTGCCCGCTGGATGGGGTCGGCCTTGCAGTGGGATTTGGGCCTTGCGCCGCTGGAGGACACGCCCTTCACGCACTGCAAGTCAGATATCAAATTCCTCGATTACAGTGTGCTGGGAATCCCCGGCATTTACAGCCGGGTCGAAGCCTACCGGCATACCGTGCAACACGATGTCACAGGCTGGTTGGTCGGCAATACGGTGTCGGAATGGCGGGCCGGTTTGGCGGAATTGATCCATCGACCGGACCGGAGGAAACGCCTGGCGGAATCGGCGGAGCACTGGGTTCGCGAAAACCGGACGCTGGCGGTTTGTGCCAGCCGGTGGGCGGATGCCGTCGAAGCCGCCCTGCGGAATACAACTAACGGGAAGACCAGGTCTTTATGAAAGCCTCCATCGTCATCACCTGTTACAACCTGGGTGCCTATCTGGAGGAAGCCTTTAACAGCGCCCTTCAGTCCACGCATCCCGATTTCGAGGTGATTGTTGTGGATGACGGGTCCACGGACCCCCAGACCCGGGACTTGGTCGCTCTGTTGGAGCAACGACATCGGTGCGATGCGCGGGTGCGTTTTATCCGGCAAGCGAACAAAGGACTCAGCGGCGCGCGCAACTCGGGCATTGAACAGGCGACGGGGGAATGCATCTTACCCCTCGATGCCGACAATAAGATCAGGCCGCACTATCTGGGTCGGGCCACCCAGGTTTTGTCCGATCAGCCGTCGGTTGGCGTGGTGTATGGCTGGGCGGAGCGGTTTGGCGCGCGTGCCGGCGTCTGGGAGTTTCCCCCGTTCGACAAACAAAAGATGCTTCTGGGAAACGGGGTGGAAGCCTGTTCGGCTTTCCGCAAACAGGTTTGGCGGGAGGTCGGCGGGTATGATGAGGAACGGTTTCGCGAAGGGTATGAGGACTGGGACTTCTGGTTGGGCGCCCTGGAGAAGGGGTGGGAGTTTGTGCGCATACCGGAAGTGCTGTTCGATTACCGGGTGCGGGCCCATTCCATGGTCAGCGCCTGCAATGAACCGGAAATCCGGCAGAAACTGGTGAATCAACTGATCGACAAACACCAGCCTCTCTACGCCGCCTGCTGGCCAGACCTTTTGATCAGCCGGGAACTGACAACCCTCGCCTACGAGCGACTGGTCGCCGGATATCATCAACGCTATGTCGAGGCGATGGTGGATTTCCAGCGGTTTGCCCAGGATTGGAACGCGCGTTGTGAAACCTTGGAGGCCGAAGTTCAACAGCATCGTTCCGCGCTTCACAGCCTGCGGCATCTCGTTGCCGTGCAACGTTTTTTTGCGCGATCGCCCCTGGGGCGTTTGATGGCCCGAAGGCCGCGCCGCCCGGCGCCGTGACTTCCTGTCCCTGACTTCACCCGTTGATGTTCATTCGGTGTCAATATGGATCGTCCACAACGCGGACTCTGGCAAACCCTGGCCGGTATTTTTTTTATGGGGGTCGTTCTGGCGCTGGCCGCCTATGCCCGCTGGCCGGAATTTCCACAGCCCTATCTCTGGCTGGACGAGGCCTGGCGGGCGTATGCGGTTTCGATTACGCACGGGCCAGGTTCGTTTATCACCTACATGAGCCAGAACACCGAGGTGTTGTTGGGATCCGAATGGTTGCTCGGAAAGGTGAGCTGGCTGGCCTGGGGCCAGGCTCCTTGGGGTTTTCGGGTCTGGCCCTTTATTTTTTCGCTCCTGGCGGTGGCCGGGGTATTTGCCTTGATGCGTCGTGCGGGTCAGCCTGAAATCGCCCTGCTCGCCGCCATGGTCGTGGCGACCGCCTGGGGGTTCATCTATCACGCTCGCGAATTCAAGCCCTATGCCCTCGACCTGGCCCTGACCCTATGGACGCTTTGGGCGGCCCTGCGGGCCGTGGAAAGCCGGCATCTCGGGTTGCTGGTGTTGGGCCTGTCGGTTCTGGCGTGTTCGTCACTCGTTTTTATGTTCGTTTTTCCCGGTGTGGTGGTCTTTTGGTGGATCCGCACCCGGCCGGTAAACCTTCGGGCTCTCCTCGCCCTGAGTGTTCCGCCGGCGTTTTTTCTGGCGGTCTACGTCTTTTTTTTACGCCCCCAGAACCCGGCGGGGACCGGGACGTTTTGGGCGGGCAACTATTTGAACAGTGTTGACCAGGTCGTCCGGCTGGTCCGGCGGTATCCCGACTTTATCGATCCCTTCAGCCTCTTCGGTTGGCTCGTTCCGACGGTCCTTTTCTTTCTGGTGCTTCCGATCACCTCCATCCGCCGCCGGGATGGATTATGGGCGTTATTCTTCATCCCGGTGGGCGTGCAGGTGGTTGCCGCGATCTTCGGGCTTTACCCGTTCCTCGATCGGCCTTCCTACTATCTATACGGAATCATCAATGTCGGCGCAGCCATCGCTTTAGGCCACCTGCTCGAGCTGGTTGCGCCCCGGTCCCCGGCACTGGCTCGTCGACTCAAATGGGGCCTGGTTAGCGCGTTGCTTCTAATGGTCGTTTTCGGTGGGGTTGTCCGGCGGCATATGGCCCAAGGGAAAACGTGGCCCCCGGATACGGCCCGACGCGCCATGACCATTCTGGCTCAGGAGTTTCGGGCTGGCGACCGGTTGTATATCAATGGCCCCGACATCTACCCCTTTCTTTTTCATCGCGATGCCTGCTTTCCGGTTGGACATCCCTTGCGCGCCTGGTCGGTGCCGCAACGCAATGACACCTTGTCCGATAACGATTCCCGGCAGTTACGCGAACAAATTGTATGTTTCGCCCGCAACGAGGTCCCCGGTCAGCGCCTGTGGTTTCTGAGCGGTTATAACGAGAATACGTATCCCTTGTACGAATCCCTGTTACAACCTTTGGGGACACCCGAACTCCGGATTGCCGAGCGGCACCAGACCCTGGTGACCATCCTGTTGCGGAAACCGGTCCGCGACTTACGGTAGCGGGTTCGCCCCGTTCCCCATTTGTGTAGGCCGGGCCTCTGCGCCCGGCTGATCCAGCGCTCATCCCCAGACGCCCGCCACAGAGGGCGGCCGCCATCGATTGAATAGCCGGGAAAGCAAAAAGTTGCGGGGCCTGCATAGAAAGAGTATAATGGGGTTGTGATCAATTAGGAAAAAAGCGCGATGAATCTGAATAAATCAGTTTGGGATGGGAAGCGGGGGGTGGTCGTTTGGGGTGCCGTCCTGTGTTTAAGCCTGGCCACCCCGGTTGGGGCGCAAACGATCACGCTCACGGGGCCGTCCTCCCCGGTCAGTGTCCGGGATGGTGATGATTTTGCCGAGCAGAACATTGGCAATCAGTGGAATATGGATCGGCTCCGGGATATCCCGTTCGAGATGGGATTCAACCAGCCGACGGCGACCGCGGGAATCTGGTCCGCGACGTGCGCCCAGGCGGGTGCTCCCGCACTGTTTCTCTTGAACAGCGGGTTCCCCAACCCCGCGTACAACAATGTGACCATGATGTACTCCCTTTCCGACAGCACCCCGTTTGGACCGTTGAACCCGATTCGTTCCGAAAAATACCGGCGATTATCCTTCCGGAGCTCATTGACCCAAAACCACCGGGCCGCCATCAATGTCCAATGGTCAAATGCCAAGACGGTTTGGCCGGTGGAAATCGGGAAGCCGGCCAATGTGGGTTACGCCCAACTGATGGATGTCAAGACGACCTACAGCGAGTCGACCCCGAGTCATGTGAAAAACGACTCCGGTTTTCGCTTGTACAACATCGATCTGAAGGGCGCCGATCCGGATGCCTCGGAAGTGTTGTCGTGGCTTCGGAGTCCGGCGCCCAGCTTCGGCGGGGCCGCCTGGACCGGGACCCTCTATGGATTGCTCATGATGCCCTCGACCAGCTTGCCGGCCGGCGCCCCTGTCAGCGTTGACTGGGCCCGGCTCTACGATCCCCAATCGTCTCCCGAAGTGCAAATCACCTGGTCGACCACCGGGGTTCCTCCCGAGGATAACTTTTATTCGGTGTGGCTGTTTATCGATCGGGACAACACCGGCTACGATGGCGACCTGTTGATTTCCGGCCTCATCAATGATGGGTCCTACGCTCTGAAGACCGCCGCTTTGCCGCCGGGGGAATACAGCGTTTACCTGCAAGTGGTGCGCCATCAGGACGGCGGATTCCACGTCGTCGCCACCAGCGACTATAGCGCGCCGATCCAGATCGGGCACCCGCCCTTTGTCCAGTTCGAGAGCCCGACGCGGACCACCGGGCCGGACTATGCGACCGTCGAGCTCGGGAATCCCTGGGATATGTCGAGCGCCGCGGATATTGACAGCACCTATCAGGTTTGGTCTCCCCAGTTCAGCGGGGGAATGATGTCCGGCGTGGCACCGGGAGGTTTGGACAATATGATTTTTCTGAACCTGAAGAAAAACGGGGTTACGGTGCCCATCGACACCCAGAAATATCGCTATCTGACTTATCGGTTTAAAGCCGACAATTCCGCCGGGTCCGAATTATGGAGTCGGCTCATCCGGGGCTGGGTCGTGAAACTGGCCTGGTGGAACCAATCTTTGGAAAAGGATGGATCCTACAGCCGCGATCTGCATGTCTTTGAGGATTTCCACTCCTATTCCGTCGATCTGCGCGACAACACCCTGCTCAATCCCGCCAAACCGTACCAGGCCGGCTGGGAGGAAATCCCGCGCGTCACGACCTTGCGTTTCGATCCCTTGGAGTCGGATGTCAACGTGCCGTTCTGGCTGGATGAGGTGCGGCTTTGCGCCGATAATGGTCCGACCGGAGGGGTTTATGAAATTATCTGCCGCCTGGCGGACCAGGATTCCCCGACGGTCAATCTCAAGCTGTTCTACGGGTATTTCACGCCCCTCGGCTACCAGGAAGTGGCGACGCCCCTGGTCGATACCCCGTTGACGAACGGAACCTATCGGCTCATTTGGAACATGGTGGGCCTGGCAAACGACGCGTATTACGTGCGGGCCGAAGTCACGGATGGGATTCACACCAATTCTGAAATGGCCGATGTCCCCCTGGTGGTCACCAATTCATTTCCGCGGATGAATGTCGTGGGCAAGGATCCCACCGTATTCAATCGGCGTACCGGCAATTGGCATATCCTTTTCGCCGGCCAGGGCTCGGCCGAGACCCACCAGTGGGGTTGGCCGGGCGTGGATCCGGTTTCCGGTGACTATGACGGGGACAACAAGGCCGATCTCGCCGTATTCGATCAAAATACGGGCCGTTGGTTTATACGTAAACTCTCCGGTGAGATTTTGGCCTGGTCGATTTTCTGGGGCTGGCCGGGGGTTAAGCCGGTACCGGGTGATTATAATGGGGATGGCACCAACGATCTCGCCATATTCGATCAGAATACAGGCCGGTGGTTTATACGTAAACTCTCCGGCGAGATTTTGGCCTGGTCTGTTTTCTGGGGCTGGCCGGGCGTCCGGCCGGTGCCGGGCGACTATAATGGCGACGGGATCGATGATCTCGCCATTTTCGATCAAAATACGGGTCGGTGGTTCATTCGCAAACTCTCCGGAGAGATTTTGGGGTGGTCCCTTTACTGGGGTTGGCCCGGGGTCACCCCGGTTCCGGGCGACTACGATGGCGACGGGATTGATGATCTCGCCATTTTCGATCAAAATACGGGCCGGTGGTTCATTCGCAATCTCGCGGGCTCAACTCTCAAGTGGGCAAATTATTGGGGATTTTCCGGCGCCGTTCCCGTTCCGGGCGATTACAATGCGGATGGGATTGCCGATCAGGTGGTTTACTTTGAGGGCAACGGTTTGTGGTATTTCCTCTTTTCGAACGGCGCCATCGACATTGGCGGTCCGTGGACCGGGGTCGGTGTAACTCCCGTGCCCGGCAACTTCGACGGGCTGTAAGGAAAGCCCTGTCAGAGCGTGAAGTCGCGCGACTCTTTTTTTAGTTCGAGCAGGAGGTTGAGTCGATCTTCCCCTTTTTTCGGAAGTGCGTCATCCCCCGGTTTCTCGAGCTGAACGATGAATTCACAGCCTTGCGTGTTAAAAAAACGGTGTTGTCGCAGTTTAATGTACGGGACGGCCCCGAGGTCCTGCAGGATGAGCTTGAACGACGACGGGGTAAAGCACCAGCTGTGAACATCGATGTGCTCCGGGCCGTTCTGTGCCAGGGCGATTTGTTGTTGGGCTTCGGTCAGGCTCGGGTAGATCAGCGTGTAATCACCCGAATGCGCCCGACTCCAGGCGACTGTACCGCCTTTTTGGGTGATCATCGAACAATGATCCCAGATCGCGCCCAGGCTGTGCCGCCGGCGTTTTTCGAGATATGCCTGAATGACGTCCCCCGGGGTGCTGATGGGGCGGAAAAAATCGAAACAATATCGATGATCCGGCAGGGCCAGGCACAAAAGCCCCCGCGGCTTCAGCATCGTCTCGCATTGTTGTAAAAACGACACCAGATCAGGGGTGTGTTCGATGACATGGGAAGCGATAATCCAGTCGTAATAATCTTTTTTCCCGGTCAACTGATCCAGGGGTTCTCCGGTCCAGACGTAGTCGACCTCTTCGATATTGTTGAGGTCGACCTTGAAATCGGCATATTTTTGGCGAAGCGTATTCTGGTCGGCGTGATCCAGAACTTCGACGCGATAGCCCGCCTTTTTGGGGGCGACCGGGTTATAGGAAGCCCCAATTTCCAGGCCGATTCCGTCCCGTTTGCATCCGCCCATGATCTTTTCGTTTCGCGGCAACAAGGCCTCGGAACAAGGAACTCCCCTCATTTTTTGGGTGATCCGGATGAAGGGCTGAAGCCATCCGCGTGCGGTCAGGCTGAAACGGTTGTTCTTGGAATTCCGCACGCGGGCTCCGAATCTGCAAAACGGGTTTAAAATCCGGCGTTACGGATGTATTGGCGGCTGACCGCCAGATCTTTCAATGGATCCCGCAGGTGGGTGTCGTGCTCGACGAAGACCCAGTCGTTGTATCCGCTCCGGGCGACCGCCTTCAGGATGGCGGCATTGTCCAGCCCGATATTGCCGGCCCCCAGTTCACAAAAGCGGCCGCGCTCGCCCCATCGGTCCAACCCGATGGCGGGGTTGGTGACCAGCCAATCTTTCAGATGCACGGCGACCAGCCGGTCGGCATATTTTTTGACGATTTCCAATCCATCGCCATCCGCCGCCGCCAGGTGCGCAGTATCCAGTACCAACCCGCATTTCGGGCATTTTGCCAGAAAGGCTTCGAGTTGCGCCTGCGATTCCACGAGCGACCCCAAATGATTGTGCAAGCCGACTTGAATTCCCCAGCGTGCGGCCATTTCGCATTGATGGTTCACTTGGCGGCAGAAGGTGTCAAAATCGCGGCCGCTGACCTGGGTCCAGACGTAATCCTTGCGGAAGGCGCTGGTCCATTGGAGGGTCGATTGGGCGTCAGGGCCGAGACAGAGGGCGAAATCCATGCCCAACCGGCGATAGGTGCCCGCTTTTTGCACGGCATCGGAGGCGGATACCGCCACCAGGCGCTCGGTGCCTTCATAACCGATGGATTTCAAGCCGTCCAGACGCGCTTCGATGTCGAATAACCCGCCGTCCCAGACATTCATTCCGTAATCCGCAATCCCGAATTTCATGAGGGCTCCTGAGTAATGGAATACGTGGTATTCATGACGATACGATGAAGATTTATTGGGTCCCTGTCAATCGTCACTTTTTGACCCCTCGCCAATGCCGAGTAAATCTTCCCGCGAGCCAGTCCATACTGGGCGCATCTGCGTGTTGGTGCCGTGATCGCGTGAATCCAAGTAAGTCGCTCATCCTAGAGCCGGAGTCAGACATTCCTGCCCGACCGAGTCAGGCAAGAATGCCTGAGGGCGCATGGAAGTTAATGTTGCGCGTAACATAAGCTACCCTGCGCCCTCGCGCCCTTCATTTCTTGCTTTCATCTTGACCGGCCTAAAATTATACTGCTGGGAATTGGGAGAATTCGGCATGACCTCTAAAGAACGCGTGCGTCGGGCTTTGAATGGGGAAGCGACGGATCGGGTGCCGCTTCAGATTTATCTAACACCCGAGATGGAAGCCAAACTGACGGAGTATTTTGCCCCCCAGGATTACCGGGAGGCGTTGGGGATCGATTTCCGGAACGTCTTTCCGGGAATCCCCCCATTCCGGGGCCCGCGCCCGAATCGCCCGGATATCGATTTCTTTGATGAGTGGGGGGCGGGCTATCGCCGGGTTCGGCACAGTCTGCGGGGAACCTATGACGAAGCCGTGCACCTCCCCTTGGCGGAGTTGAAAACCCTGGACGAGGTGGAGCGCTATGCCTGGCCCAACCCGGAGGCGGTGGACTATTCGCGGCTGGTCGCGGATTGCGAACAAGTCGGAGAGTATGCCGTGATTTTGGGCGGAGCCGGTATTCCCGACATCGTCAACGGCGTCTCCCGCGGGCGCGGAATGGAGCAGGTTCTCATGGATATCGCCCTGCGCGACGAGGTGGGCCTGTCGATCATCGACCACCGGGTCGATTTCTGGTATGACGTGATGCGCCGGTCCCTGGAGGTGGCGCGCGGCAAAGTCGATATTCTCCACTTGGGCGAAGATTGCGGCACCCAGAACGGCCGGCTTTTTTCGGCGTCGGATTTCAATGAAATTTTCCGGCCCCGGCTGGAAAAATTTTACGATCTGGCCCATGAGTTCGGCTGTAAGGCGATGATGCATTCCTGTGGCGATACCCACGATCTCATGCCCACCTTCATCGACATGGGGCTCGATGTGCTCGACGCGATGCAACCCGAACCGGCCGGGATGGATCCCGAAACCATTCGCGCCGGTACCCGGGGTCGGTTGGCTTTTTGCGGCCTGATCAGCACCCAGCAGACCCTGCCCTTTCATTCCGAAGCCGAATGCCGGCGTGAAGCCCGACATCGGTTGGATGTCATCGCCCGGGGCGGTGGCTACATTTTTTCGCCCGCCCATTGCATTCAACCCGATACGCCCCTGGTGAATGTTCTCGCCATTTACGAGGAAGCCCTGGGGCGAAAACTGATTCGGACATGAGGCCGGGTTCCCGGAGGGGCGATGACACCTGAACTCGAAAACCTTCTGAACCGGCTCAACCGGAACGATCTCCCGCCGACCGAGGCGGATTTACGGGCTTTGCTGGAAGTTCAGGGGGACGATTTACAGGCGTTGTATGCCCGGGCCGATGAAGTCCGTCGCCGGGCGGTGGGGGACGCGGTGCATTTGCGGGGGATCATCGAGTTTTCCAATTATTGCCGGCGACGCTGTAATTATTGCGGCATTCGCGCGGGGAATGCCGGGGTTCAGCGGTACCGGATGAGTCCGGAAGAGATCGTGGCCCAGGCGGTCCACGCTCGCGATTGGGGATTCGGCACCGTGGTCCTGCAATCGGGCGAGGATCCCTGGTTCACGACCGACCGGGTGTGCGATCTGCTGGAACGAATCAAGGCCGAAGCCGGACTGGCCGTGACCCTGTCGATCGGCGAACGACCGGCGGCCGATTATGCCCGGTTCCGGGCCGCCGGCTGTGACCGGTATTTATTGCGGTTCGAGACATCGGATCGGGAGTTATTCGCCCGAATTCATCCGGATGACGATTACGACGAACGCCTGGCCTGTCTGGAACAGATCCGGGCGGCGGGGATCCAGGTGGGGAGCGGGTTTATGATCGGCCTGCCGTTCAGCGGGCTGGACGTGCTGGCCCGCGACCTCCTGTTCGCGACGCGGTTGGATCTGGACATGATCGGATGCGGTCCGTTCATCGCCCATCCCGACACCCCGCTCGGAGGGCATCCGGCCTGGACGGACCGGGAGATATACTTTAAGGCGATCGCTGTGTTACGGTTGATGAATCCCCTGTCGCACATCCCGGCGACGACGGCCTTCGATGCGCTGTGCCCGAATGGCCGCGACCTGGTCTTGACCCGGGGGGGCAATGTGTTTATGCCCAATATCACGCCGGTGGCCTATCGGGCGCACTACCAGTTATATCCCAACAAACCGTGTGTCGATGAGGATGGGGGAGCCTGCGCGCGCTGTGTCGTGCGCCGATTGGAGCGGTTGAAACGGCCGCCGGCCCGCGGGCGGGGGGATAGCGTGAAACGGAGTGAAGCGAGGACGGGTGAGGAATTGGAATCATGACCGATCCCCAGTCCATATCGGAATTCCGAACGCCGGCGGCTCCTTTCCGCCTGCTATTTGTGAGCGCGGGGACGGCGGGGCCGGCGGCGGCCGCCGCCGCCTGGATGATCCGGCGCGGGCTGGACCAACTTGAGGTGACCTGTGCCGGGTGGGAAAACGCCGACATTCCAGAGGCCTTTCGGATCGCGCTGGCCGAGGAGGGTCTGACCCTCCCCGGTCGCCCGTATACCCTGGCCGACCTGCCGACGCAGGGGTTCGACCTGGTGGTTCAAATCGAAGGCAAGGCGGGGGACCATCGTCCTTTTCTTCCCGGCGATCCCGAAACGATCCGGTGGATCGTGCGCACCGGGACCGCCCTGACCGGGACGGTGTCGGTTGTCGAAAGCCGGGCGATCGGCGAAGAATTACGGGATCGGGTGAGTGAATTTGTGGAACACGGATATCTGAACGCGTTTCAACTTTTGCGCCAGAAATATACCGGAGTTCTGGACAACATTTCCGAGGGCTTGTTGGCGCACGATATGGATCAACGGATTTTTTATCTGAACGCCGCCGCGGAGCGGATCACCGGATATTCCCGGAGCGAGGTATTGAATCGCCGGTGCGGCGACATTTTCCCCGGAGGACTGTGCGGGGGAAAATGCCTGTTCGAGGATGGCGTGCCGGCGCTGGACCGGCCGATTTGCGAACGGTCGGTGGACATCGTCAATCGATCGGGCGAACGGCGGCACACGGTGACCCAGATCACGCCGATTTACGACGGCGCCGGCCAGCCGCGGGGGGTGGTGCTGGCCCTGCGGGATATCACCCGCGAAAAAATACTGTCCCGCCGCTCGGGCGAGACGGAATCGTTTTGCGGGATCATCGGGAAGGCGCCGCAGATGTTGGCGCTTTTCGAGCTGATCCGCGATCTGGCGGATTCTCCCGCCCCGGTGATGATCCAGGGCGATAGCGGCACCGGTAAGGAACTGGTGGCCCGGGCGATTCATAACGAGGGACGCCGGCGGAATAAGTTGTTCGTGCCTGTCAATTGCGGCGCCCTGCCGGAAGGGTTGCTCGAAAGCGAACTGTTCGGCCATGTGCGCGGCGCCTTTACCGGGGCGATTCGCGATAAAAAAGGCCGGTTCGAGCTCGCCGATGGCGGCACCATTTTTCTCGATGAAATCGGCGATATCTCGCCGGCGATGCAGGTCAAGCTTCTGCGCGTTCTCCAGGAGGGGCATTTCGAGCGGGTGGGCAGTGAGCAGACGGTGAAGGTCAATGTGCGGGTGATCAGCGCAACGAACAAGGATTTGAAACAGGAGATCCTCCAGAAACGGTTCCGGGAGGACTTGTATTACCGGTTGAGCGTGATGCCGATCCAATTGCCGCGTCTGGCCGAACGGCGGATGGATATCCCGGCCATTGCCAAGCACATCCTGGATCAAGCTGTTCGGGAGATGGACCGGGAGTCGGTGTCGTTGAGCCCGGCGAGCCTCGATGTCCTGTTGACCTACCAATGGCCCGGCAACATCCGGGAACTGGAAAACTGGTTGCAATATGCCCTCTTGAAATGCAAGGGCCGGGTGATCGAGCCGGACCATTTCCCGCCCCCGGCGATTTGGGCCAACCCCGCCCAGCCGCCCGTCATTTTGGGTCCCGCCGGAACCGAACCCATCCACCTCAGAAACCGGGTTCGGGTGGATTTGGAAACCCTGCGAAGCGCCCTGTCGCGCACCGGGGGGAACCGGGTGGCCGCCGCCCGGTTGCTCGGTATTTCGCGGGCCACCCTGTATCGGAGCCTGAGCCAGCAGGGTTTGAAATGAAAAGTTACCGACAGGAACTCTGGTTCGAACTACCGACGCGTCGGGGATATATCAATATCACTCCACAGGTCGAGTCCGGCCTCAAAACGTCGGGCATCCGGGAGGGCCTGATATTATGCAATGCGATGCACATCACCGCCTCGGTCTTCATCAACGATGACGAGAGCGGGTTGCACGCCGATTTTGAGAAAT
>CAZCDO010000027.1:6356-29771 GCA_964497135.1 uncultured Verrucomicrobiota bacterium | reverse complement strand
AACAATTCGAGCATGGACTGCTTACGCTCCTCCCTCCCCCCGGCGCGGGGGAGGGGTTACAACAATTCGAGCATGGACTGCTTACGCTCCTCCCTCCCCCCGGCGCGGGGGAGGGCCAGGGGTGAGGGGGAACCTCCGAAACGAGACACAGGTTTTCATCGATCCCCCTCTCCCTACCCTCCCCCTCGTCGGGGGGAGGAAAAAAACCGTATCGCTTGCGAACCCGGATGAAGTTACTGGGAAGTGTAGAACCCATAATGCTGCAACAGATCGGCATGGGGATCGATTGTGTCATCTGCCGTGGTGGGCAAAGCCGGTATTGGCGATGATGCTAATCTGGATGGGGGTGGGGCTTGGATCGGCCGAATCGGCTGGTAATCCCGCTGAAGCCCGTAAACGGATCCAGGCGATCGATGTCGAATTGAAGCAGGTGGAGCAGGGGATGACGGAGACGGTGCGGGAACTCCGGGAAAACAATAAACGATTGGAGACGGCCTCCGAACAATTGGAAAAAGAGGATGCCGGATTCCGTCAGTTGAAGCAAGAGCTGAAGGATTTGGAAAAACGGGTGGATGAGGTCAAAAAAGAGCTGGACCGAAGGGTTGCGGCGGTTGATCGGTTTGCCGGGTATTATGAAGCCTATCACCAGGCCTTGGTGCGGATCGAAGCCTTGCGATTACAGGAACGACGGTTATCCGCGGAACGCAGTGTCTTATTGACGAAAATCGAAAAACAGGAGTGACCCGTATGAATCGATGGATCATGTGTCTGTGTGCGGTCGGGTGGGTGAGCGTTTCGGGTTTAAGTGCCCAAAGTGAACCGGTTGCGACCAATCGAGCGGAGAAGATCAACACGGAAATCCGGACTTTATTACAAGAAGAGACCGCTTTGCGGGGTGAATCGCGAACCCTGTCGATGCAATTGCAGAATTTTGCGGCTGAACTGGGGACAAACCATGTTGCCTTAACCAAATTGCACCAACAGTGGCGTGCCGCGCAGGACCAGGCGGATGCGTTGCGGGCCGAGTTGCAGGGTCAGATCGAGAGTTCCTCCGAATACAAGGCGCTCAAGGCTCGTCGCGACGCGGCGGAAGGGCGCATGCTGGAGATCCGAACCCGGGTGCGTGACCTGATGAAGGAGCGCGGGCTTGAATCGCGGGGCGGGGCGTCACGTAAATAGAGGCAGGATCCGGACCGCAAGGAATGCACTTATGGGGACCCTGCAAACAAAGTCGCTCGATGGGCGGGCGAACGGTCGGGACAGAGCCCGACCCTCCAGAAGACCGGGTGATCGTCCGGGAATGGACGTTGGAGGGACGCCCTCCGTGGCGTCCGTCTTAATCGCCGTCATGCTTCTCCTGCTCTGGATTCCCGGTCTCTGTTGGTCACAGATTCGCCCTATTAACAGGGAACTGTCGACCAATCAATTCCTGCTGACGCCGTCCAGTCGGCTCGGGGATATTGAGGCGCGTGTAAAGACTTTGCGCGAGCAAGAGGAGTCCCTGCGGCGGGAGGAGCGTGTGCTACAGGGGGATCTTCAGCGGATCGACGAGGGCGTACGGGCCTATCTCAGCGCGACCAATTTGATTGACGATCCGGACATTCTGGCGTTTAAGCGGCAGCTGGATGAACTGGAAGCCAAATATCGGGCGGTAAACAATGCGATGGCGTTGCGATTGCAGGAATTACCGCGGTTTAAGGGTCATTTTGAAATGAAGCGCGCGGCCTACTACCGTCTTCAGCAGATTGAGAAAAAGGTCGGCGAGTTGAAAGATGAACAGAAGCTTCTGCAAGATCGGATCGATGCGTTGAATCGGGGCCGCCCGTAAATCTTTCCCGGTCGGGCATTCCTGCCCGACATTTCCGTGGAATCGCCCCGGTAGGTCGGGCATCCCTGCCCGACATTTCTGTGGAATGGCAGGGCGGGGAAGTCAGGCAAGAATGCCTGACCTACAGCTTGCAAGCGCTCAATGGTGTATGGAATGCTTTAGTCATGTCTTCATAACGTCAAAATTTTCAAAAAAAGCGCTTTTTGTATTGATTAACTTTCGGCAAAAGGACATACTCGGCCCATTGATTTGTGGTTAAATAACAGTTCAATGGCATAAGCCGGAACAGTGAGGTTGTCAAATGAAGCGAAACCTGGTCTATTTTTCTGCTTTAGTGGGATTTTCGATGGGCATTGGTTCGGTAATGGCTGCGGATGCCCCGGCTCCGGTGAAAACGGAGACCCCGGCTGTCAAGATGGAAAAAAGCAAAGACGTCGCCGTGGAACGGAAAGCCAAGGAAGAACGTTTGGTGACCATTCAGGATGAAATCTCCATTCTGAAGCGACAGGATTCCCAATTGCGCGACGCGATTCGCAAACAGTTCATGGCCTTGGAAACGTTTCAGACCAACATCAATACCCAGGATCAGGAATTTATCGCCTTGAATGAACAGTTGAAAGAGGCCAATGCGCGGGTCGGTGAATTGCGCGCTAAACTCAAGCAGAAGACCGATTCCATGCCCGAATTCAAGGATGCGACCGCCCAAATGACGGCGATCCAATCGCAGATGCAGGATAACAGCCGCAAATTGACGGAGCTCCTGAAGGAAAAAAGCCGTTTGAACAGCGAGATTTTTGCCGCGATGCAGAAGGATCAGCCCCCGGTCAAGACGAAGCCGATTTCGCCGGTTCAGCCGGGTCCTGCGGTGGAGACGGCTCCCGTCCCCGGTAAATAATTCGGGGCCTTGGCCGGCCGTCCTTTCCCACGTTTTTCTTCCCAACGAAAAAGGTGTTGAATGAGTGACAATAAAATGCGGAAGACGCCGAATGGTTCGATCTTCTCCGGGGTCGGACGATGGGTCTTCAGTGCGCTGTTGGGACTGGTGCTCGTCTCGACTGCGGCGGCTGTGTTTCCGCCGCATCCCCTGTTTAGCACCAATGCCGCGATCACCGGTCAGCTTTTAGCCGGTGAAGGCGGCGCGGTGGTGAATCTGGGCGGGACGCTGGATTATTTTACATCGACCAACCGCTATTTTTTATGGAACACGACCAATCGCTGGTTGGTCATCAATCAAGCGACGGATACCAATCTTTATTCCGACGCGAGCACCTACGCCAATCGCCTTACGAATGACTGGGCCGACACCGATCCGGCGGAGATCTCGGCGGCCTATAATTTTGATGCCGTCCGTTCGTTTTTTAAGACGGTGTATGGTCTGGACGGTTATGATGGGAGCGGCTCCCTTCTGAAAATCAATGTGCATGCGCTGACCGGCGAAAGTGCTCCGGTTTTTTTGGGCGGGGAATTCTGGGTGGATGATGGGGGCTTTTTCGGTTACGGTCCGGCGGGCGTATTGGATCTTTGCGGGACGGCATATGCCGATGCATTCATCCGGAGTCGGTTCGACGGATATAGCTTGTATCCCGAAGGGTTTCATATTTCGTTTTGCAATATTCTGGCTTTCCTGGCCGAATACCACCTTCAAACTAATAATCTGTCGGCTTATCCATCGGTGACTCCCGGCCAGTCCGACTGGTACATCGGCGAGGATATGACCGAGTGGTTTGACGCTATTTACGACATGCGCGATCCCGCGAATGGGGCGGTTGAAATTCCCCGGGTTGTCAATGTCGAGGATGCCACGTTTGATGAGCAGGCTAATTCAGGCATTCAAGACAAGTTCTTTTATTATCTCTGCATGGGGGGCTCGGCGCCGGTGGGTACGAACACGATCGAGCTTCAAGGGGTCGGGATTGACGCGGCGGGCTGGATCGCCTACCGGGCGCTGACCCGATATTTCGGCTCCTATATGAGTTTTCTGAATGCGCGCCGGGCTTGGGTGCTGGCCGCGGGCGATTCTGATTTTGCGGGGCTGACGACCAACGCGGTGCAAACCGCCATGCTCGCCTGGGAGGTACTGGGGGTTCCGGACCCGGGTATGATTATTTATCCCACCAGCGGCTTTGTCGCCGGCGGTGAATATCCCTTCGGGCCGTTGGCCCCGACTCAGAAAGAGTATTACGTTTTCAATGAGGCAACCAATAATCACGATTGGGCGGTGAGCAGTTCGGTGCCGTGGATCGTGGTTTCCCCGGAGACGATGAGCATCCCCACCGGGACCCTTTTTAAGTTCGCTTTTACCAATGTCAATGTGAGTTATGCGCAGAGCGATGTTCTGGCGTTAGGGGAAGGGTATCACACCAGTACGATCGTGTTCACCAATTTGACGGTTAGCAACGCCTATTTTCGCAATGTTACGATCGGGGCGGTGCGTAATTACAGACCGTCGCCCGCCGTCTATTCCTGGCGGGTGCCGTCCTCCGCCCCAACGTATCTGCCTTTGAGCGAGGATCAGGTGGCGGGTCCCTTTTCCGTGCCGTTTGCGAATGGGTGGCGGTTCTTTGCGGAACGGCGCAATCAGTTTTATATCGGGGCCAACGGCGTGATGGGAATCAACCCCGCCGGTCTGGACGGCAAATTCAACAGCTTTTTCCCGGCGACTGATGGCCCGAATGGGGTTGTGGCCCCCTTGTGGGATGACTGGGTTCCCGCCAATTCCAGCACCGCGATTTTCTATTTCGTGCGCGGGTCGGCGCCGAATCGCGAATGGGTGGTGACTTGGGAGGATCTGTATCATATTGCCAATGTCGCAGCCCGGGCATCGTTCCAGGTGGTGATCAAGGAAGCGCCGACCAATCAAAACAACGAAATTCTATTCCAGTATCGGACCGTTACGGATGACGGCGAGTTCGGCGCGGGGCGCTCGGCGACCGTCGGCATTGAGGATCGGTTCGGGTTCGTGGGCGGCATGTATTCGTCCAATGGCACCCGCTGGATTACCGGGCAACGGGCGATTTTATATTCGACCAATCCGCCCCCGGATACGCTTAATCCGACCGGCCTCATCGATTTGGAATCCGTGTCATTGGCCTCGTCGTCGATTGTTTATGTGGTTCGATTCAGCGAATCGGTGACCAATCTGACCCTCTCTGATTTCTTTCTAACCGGTACGGCTACGGCCGGAGGCGCGGTGACCGATCTGGAGGGGGCGGGAATGGTGTACCGGGTGACGGTGCGCGGTTTGGCGCCGTATGGCACCGTGAGTGTTGGAATCTGGAGTGGGGCGGTTCGGGATGAGGAGGGGAATCCCAATCTGGCGGAGGTCGGTCCTTTTGACTATACGATGCCCGTCCAATCCAAGAATCCGGCCGATGAATTCGATGTCAATAATGAGTTTTGGAATAAGCCCGTCACCAATTACGCCAACGCCTTGCGCGATGTCTGGCAAAGGGGGGTTGTTCCCTCAACGAATCTCCCCGGCTTTGCCTATCAGGGCTCGCAGGCTTGGATGGCGGTGGTGACGAATGATGATTTCTTCCCGATTCCCCAGGATGCCTGGTTCGAATCGGCCGAGTATCAGGTCGGCGACTATCCCGTGGTCCGGTTTTCAATCTGGTACAACACTGAATCCCGGTTGACCGTTGAGGCCTACGATGGCAACACATGGCTCAATGTGACCCCCGCGGACCAGTGGAAGGGATGGGTCAACGCGGATCCCGGCGATGCCTTGACCGGAAATTCCTATTATTGGTTCCCGATGCAACTCGCCCTCGATCCCGAGGTCTTTGGCAACCGGAAAATCCGGGTTCGGTTCCGTTTGGTCGGTTATGATGAACCGGGTATTCGTGCCGCAATCGATTCGTTCCAAGTGGTGGATGCCTTGAATCCCGGTGTCTACGTTATCGATTATGCTCCCACCAATCTGGCGCCTTCGTCGGTTGAGACCATCAACTATACGATTTATAATAGTTATACCACCACGGTTTCGGCTGCCGTCGGCTTGCGGTCGATCTCCGATCCCGGGGTGACGCAGTTGGATCCGATTCGCCAGGTGTATGGGGATCTCCCGGCGGGTGGAACCCAGGCGGCGACGGTGGACCTCCAGGTGGGTGCCTTGAGCCAACTCCAAGGGAACCCGGTTCGATTGTTGCATACGGTGACGAACGGGTCTGGCCGGGTGGGCGCGGATGTGCTCGATTTCATGGTTTTGGGTGCGACGAATCCCGTGGGCGTCTGTCGATTGTCCGCAAAGGGTGGAGTGGTGACCAACTGGCTGGGACAGCCTTTGTACGGCGATGGCTTGTTATACTCCTGTATCTATCAAGTCATCGATGCCGGTGATGACCGCGTGATCAGTCCCCCGACGACCAATGGGACGCCGACCGGTGACGATCAATTACTCTATTTGGTCAGCCCGCTGGGACTTTCGTCGTTCGGACGGATTGGCGATGCGGCTGCCTCCGATGCCGGTCTTTTCGAGGGCTATACAGAACTTTTCTATCCGATTCCCACGAATCGACTGGTTTATGCCCGGGCGTGGGATAGCGACAATTTCGGGACCGCCATCGCCTATGGGGATTCCAGCCTGGTGGTTTTGGCCACCAATGGGTCGCAAACGGTCGATTTCGGGGATTGGGTGGTGGGCACCACGATCAATCCAGATCAGGACACAGATGGCGATTCGATTTTGGACGGATATGCGGTCGCGCATGGAATCGACGCCCGCTGGACCGTTGAGCCGCTCCAGTCGGGGATGGATTTCCAACAGGTAATCGGGAGTGGGGGGACAGGCCCTGAACAATTCCGGTTCCCCGCTCGGGTGATCACGGCAGAACGCTTGTTGTTTGTTCTCGATAACATCAATAACCGGGTTCAAGTTTTGGATTCGGTGACTTTCACCAATATTTACTCCTATACCAATGGATTCAGTCAACCGTTAGGCATGGCGATGGACCCCCGACCTGGTGTGAATCGGTTGGCGATCGCGGATACGGGTAATGATCGGATTCGCGTCATGGAATTTAACCCACAGACCGGCACTAATTGGACCTGGCTGTTCGATATCGGCTCGCGTGGGTCGGCCGGAGGGCAGTTCTATAAGCCCAGCGGCTTGGCAATTAGTTCCAGTGGATCGTTTTATGTGGCGGATACGCGTCCGGACTGGGATGAGGGCAATAGTCGGGTTTCGGTTTTCACTCAAAGCGGAGTTTTTTCGTCCATTGCGAGCGGATATCCGTCGGTTAATCGCCCGCATGACACGGCCGTTACCCCGGGTGGATTGTTGTGTATTGCCAATACCGACAATCATCGGATTAGGGCCGGCTGGAGTTTGGGGGGTGGGGGCACGGATGCTCCGGCTGATTTCAACTTCCCGAAAGGGGTTCAAAACGGTATCGGGGATCGGATTTTTGTGGCAGACACGTTGAATCATCGCATTAAGGTCTATTCTCTGCAGGGCGACCTTCTGATGGTCGCTGGTGTGGCAGGCGCCGGTCCGGGGCAACTGAATACGCCTTGGGATGTCTGGCCTTCGACGAATGATAATCGAATTTTTGTGGCGGATACCGCCAATGATCGCATCCAGATTTTCAAGACCCGGATCGATGTGGATCTGGATGGGATGGATGACGTTTGGGAGGATGCGGTTGGGTTGGATTCGACAGTGGATGACGCCCTCGCTCCCTGGGGAATCGATAATCTCTCCAATATTGGAGCTTTCCGGCTCGGTTTGCAACCCGGCCAGGGGTTGGAGCCCAATGAGGGTCCGACAACCCGGATGCCCCTGGTGATTTCCTATGTTGCCTCGAAAGTGACCCATCTGGGCTGGAATGCTACCAATCAGGGGGTGTATCGGGTCGAAACCTCCACCAATCCGGCCCCCTTGCCGACCAATCACTGGCTTACGGTGCCAGGCCCGCTGGTGACCTCTTTATTGAACGGCGTGGTGATTTGGACGAATCCGGTGGCGGTGACCAATTCCCCGCAATTCTGGCGGATTCAATGGATTAATGCGCCATGATGAAGAGATTCAACACGAACGACGTTGTTTGTAGTGTACCCGTAAGGGCATTTTCGGCGTCATGGAACCGAACGCGAAATTTGATTGGAAAAATGGGAGCAAATAAAATGACTATTTTATTGAAAACTCGAAGACGATTTCAACCGGCCTCAGCGGTCATGGGTGTCCTGATATCCCTCCTATTGGTCTCCTGTTCCGATCCGGTTCCCAAATCCGAACCGGTTGCGAAGCCGGCCGTGAATCCGGAACTCGTCCAAGTTCAAGGGCAAATTCAAGTGGCGCAAAAGAAGATGGAAACGCTCTATCCCCAACTCATGGTGGTTGAGTCGGCGGCCCGGACCAACAATCCCGCAATCCAGGCGCTCTTCGACGAAATGACGGCCAAGCGCAAGCAATACCAGGCCGCCTTGAACGAATTGCCGGAAATGAAATCTTTGCATGAACAGCTCGAAATGAATCAGGCCGAGTTGGGCATGTTGTTGGAACGTCAACAGGTTCTGGTTACCCAGGAGAGCAAACAATGAATATGAGCCCTCTTTTCACAAAACAGTTTCGACTTCTGGCATTGCCGTTTTTAATATTGATGGGGATGGGAGCGCCCCCCCTATATGCCGAGCTGATCAGCATAAAAGTTTCGCCCACCGCCTCCGGGTCCGTGATTGTCATGGACGAAAATTACAATGAATTGGCGACCGTTTCGACCTTGTCCCCAGGGTTTTCCACTAATTTGCCGGCGGGCACCAATCTGATTCTGGTGGTGGCGTCCGAGGCGACCGGTTATAATTTCTTTAATTGGACAAAAATCGGGGGAGGGCCGATTCCGGCTTTGGATCCCTACATTGATGTCGGCGTCCCGCAAACCATCACCGTTCCCGTTGGAACCACCACGCTGACGGCGAATTTCAACGCCGGCGCCCGCAAGAAATTTACGGTCAATATCATCGGGGTGGGCGGGGTCATTCCGACAAATATGTTCCTGAACTATCCGCCGGGCGTCGTCGCCAATTACAGTGTTACTGGCTATACCTTTAACGCCACCCGGATCCTGAATGCGGTGGTGGGTTCCAACTACCTCTTCCATCAATGGTCCGGCGCGGGTGTGGTCAGTCCGACCAATCTCAATACCTTGTGGAATTTGGCGACGGGCGATAATCAAGCCTATTTGTTCTTAAAACAGCGGTTTAACGTCCTCGTTTACAACCGATCTTCCTGGTTGCCGGGCGCCTCCAATAATTACGTATTTGGGAATGGCGATACGGTTCCTTCGGCGCTGATTGATCCGCCGGCTTTGTTCAGGTCGGAAACCCCCGATTTGCGTTACCGGGTGTTTGGCTGGACCAATGCGACGGGCGATTTCTACCCGTCGTCGGCCAATCAGACGGCCACCGATCCCAATGGGTTGCTGGTGTCTGGTAATTCCACGATTTACTGGGTCTGGAATACCCAGCATCGCATCGTCTTGAATTTCAACGCCGGCTATACCGAAATCACCCGGGGGGGGACTCTGTCACAAACCGACGACGAATTCTGGGATGCCGGTTCGACCGATGTCTCCTTCCGCGCCGTGGCCTACGATCCGAATTTTGTCATCCTGGGCTGGCAGGGAACCGTCAACGGGGTGTTCACCAATGTCAACACCGAAACGATCACGTTGCCGCTGATTAACGGACCGGTATCCCTGACGGTCGAATCCGCCAACCGCTTTGCGGATTCCAATGACGATGGGATCCCCGATTATTGGGCCCGGCAAAACGGGCTGAACCCGGTTGCGCCGCTGTACAATGGCGTGGGCTCGAATCGTTTTCCTTCGGCCGAAGCGGCGTATGGCGATCCGGATCGGGACGGGCTCAGCTCTCTGGCTGAATACCAGATGAGCATCGACAATGCCTATGGATTGAGCATGGATCCGTTGAATTGCGACACCGACGGCGACGGGATGGATGACGGCTACGAGACCTTCCATGTCGATATCGCCGCCAATCTCGGCGCGATTCCCGCTTATGCCGCGCTCGATAACGGAACGCGCAATGTTATCAATGGACCGTCCGGTAATCCCGATGGCGATAATTATTGGAGCACCAGCAACGGCTGGGAATATGGCAACTGGGCGTTTACCAATATCGTCGAATATATTGGTCCGGACCGGATTTCGCCGTATGTTTTCACCAATGTTTTATGGGGTGATCCCCTCTATCCGTTTACCAATGTGGTTGCCACCTTGCCGCGCTATTCCGTGAACCTGTTGCTCACCAATTCCGTGACCAATGCGCTGATTTACGGGTGGGGGCACTCCTTGGACACGATTGACACCAGTTTTGGCAATGTCACCGACACTGACGGGGACGGCCTCGATGATGGCTTCGAATACACCTGGGATCAATGGCAACAAGTCAATGGAGGACTCAGTGTCCTCTTTAATGGCGCGGCCAGCACATGGGTCGCCGCCGGATTGACCACCGGGTTTGTCACCAATACGGTGCCGTTTTGGGATGGCACGAACTTTTTATATGGTGGTACCAATTTCAACCGGCGCTTCAATCCCGCCGAGCGGCATCGCCAGACGCTCGCCGGATTTGTACCCAGCGGGGATGCCGATTACGATTTGTTGTACGATTACCAAAACGGCGCCCAGTTCCGCTGGTATATGGATCTTGATGAATATAATGCCTGGAGCATTGTGACGAATCAGAGTTATTCCTATATCACTAATTTTGTCAGGACGGCGGCGCCCTTTGTGTCGACCGGACGTTGGTCCACCCATCCCTTCCTGTGGGATACGGACGGGGACGATATGCCGGACGGCTGGGAAGTCGTTTTTGGATATGATCCTTGGGAAATCGATACCGATCTGGACGAAAGGACCGACGGTGAGGAAAATCCGGATGAGGATAACATGGCGTGGGCCGGGGGGTTGCGGCATGGACAGGTCTATGCGGCTTTAGGATTCAAACCATTCACGGCGGTCGGTTGGGTTGACTCTGGATTTGCTTTTGGCGGGGACACGAATGCGTTCGGATATTCGAATATCGAGGAAATCCGGCAGAATGCCAATCCCGTGATTGCCATGATCCCGGCATTACCGCTTGTTCCGCTGGTTGGAACGCACCCCTATAAGATCGATCAGGATAGCGATGGAATGTGGGATGTCTGGGAACTTTACGTCGGATTGAATCCTCATGATCCCTTTGACGGTGGCGGGGATCTTGACAATGATCTGTTGACTAATTACGAGGAATTCAACAGTTTCAATACATCCACGAATTTGAATTCCGCCCGCAGACTGCTCCTCGACTGGGCCAATAAGATTTGGCCGACCGACCCCAGGGAGTTGGACACCGACAACGATCAAGTCGCGGATGGGGCTGAAAAGCTGATGTTTAACGATGTCCTCACGACCTTTTCGGGCAACATCCTGGATCCCCTCGTGACGATCGGGATGCAAAATCTTCCGAATCATCCGGAGGCGCCAGGCCCCGGTTATAACATTGTGTTGGGCGGCGGGTTGGATCCCTGTTCGGTCGACACCGATGGCGACTTTTTGCCGGACGGTTGGGAGGCGCGTTACCCCTATACCGAAGTTGATGAAAACGGGGTCGCCCTGCTGGACGGCATGAATGGAACGCGGCCTGATGCCTTCGACGATTACGATGGCGACGGCTTGTTCAACTACCAGGAATATTTGACCGGCGCCGTCCGCCATTGGCAATATGTCAATAATGCGGGCCAGCAAGTGTGGAGTAATACTTTGGATAGTAGTTCGTGGTATTTCTTCGATGCCAGCGATGCGACCGGATCCGGAAACGATATAGCCACTCGCGGCGGCGCCCTGCATCCTAACGACTGGGATCCCCGTTTTTACGCTTACTATGACCCGATAGCCGGGCGCATTGTCAATTTCAGTTTAATCTCGGGGACAACCCAACCGGACGGGATCCCGAAATTCAGTTCGTCCAGTCCGATCGATCCCGATACCGATTTGGACGGCATGGACGATTACTGGGAAATTTTCCACATGTTGAATCCGCTGATGGGTCAGGCGGATATCGTCATGTCGAAATTTGTTCTGCCGGAGGTATATGTTCCCGCCGGCTACGCGACGTCACCCAGTTTACTTGCTCCCTGGATGAACGGATTGCCGGGCATGGACGTGGATGGCGATGGCTTGCCGAATTTTACGGAAGCTTTGCGGACGAATTCCCCGGTCCCGCCTTTCTATCATACCGATCCCTCGCCTGCCTGGCTGAGCGATCCCAGTTACGAGTTCAGCCATGCTGTTTTGTATTATACCCCCAATGGGATGATGACCGCGGATCACTGGTGGTTCTGGGATGTGGGCGTCATGGCGTCATTTCCGTTCCCTCTTCAAACGCCCACGTTTATGTTCGATTTGGAAATGGGGGAAGGATATGACACGGACAACGACAACCTGGCGGATCGGGCCGAATTGGTCGATACCGTTGATAGTCCCGGCGCGACTGATCCGTTGACCTCCGAAGATCCGATCAAACGTCGGGCGCTCTATTTGAACGGATCCGCTGTGGCTCGCACGGCGGCCGGGCATCTCAATTCCTTTGAATCCTTCCGGCAGTTCGCCGTGGAGTCCTGGGTTCGTTCCGAATTGCCGGCGGCCGGACATGAGCAGGTCATCGTCGAACGCCCCAGCGTTCTGCCGAATGGCAATCCGTTGGGCTATCCCGAGGCGATCCGTGTGAATTTCCGCCTGGGGTTGGATCCGTTGGGCCGTCCGTTCGTCGCCTATAATGGGGCTGGTTACGATGGGATTTACCAGATGGCCGGCGCCACATTTGCCGCGCCGCTCAATCCCAACCAGTGGTACCATCTGGCCGGCGTTTATGAGGGAACCTACCAGGCTAACAGCAACTGGGTGGGCGCCCTCAAATTGTATATGAATGGTCAGTTGGTCGCCCTGAAACCGTCCTCTGAAATTCCCTGGAACGGGTGGGCGGTCGGCGCCCCTGATTTCCTTGGCGGTTTTGACGGCATCCGAATGATGCCGATCGTCGTCGGTGCCCATGATTATATTCCCGATCATACGCCCACCTTATACACCGCTTTCTATCCCTGCGCCTTCACCAACTATTTCCGCGGGTGGGTCGATGAAATCCGGATTTGGAACGGCCCCCGGACGCAAGCCCAGATCGTTCAAAATATGAACGAGCGGACAACGCGCAAGATGGCCTTCGACAGCCAACTCGTAATTACCAATGTGGTGGTCGAGGATGGGGTTGAGACGACGAATGTGGTCCCGCCGGTGGCCCAGCTCTGGTATGCCTATTCCTTTAACGATCTGCCCGATCCGGATCACAGCCCGGTGGCGCCGATCCGGTTCAATGACGTGATGACCGCGCTGGCGCCCGCGGATTGGACCCAGATCGCCTGGTGGACGGCTTGGCCGGGGTTGCGTTCCCAAGTGTATGACGAATATCGCTATGTTCCGTGGATCGAAAATCTGGCCAGCCATGCCCCGCTCAATCCGCCCATGGATTCAACCATCGTGTTCGATCCGGTGTCGAATGTCTTCCAGAACACCGCGAATCCTTACAATGTACGTTATCGCTCGGGTACCTCCATAGGCGGAGAAAACTTCCCCTTGGACGACCAGAGCGTTCCCGGCGGTGCGGATCGGGGCGATAACACCTGGGCCGATCTGTTGCCGTTGCAATGGACCGAAGCCGATGAGGATATCGCGATGTGGGATGGCGGCGGAATTCCGGCGATCGATCCCTTCGATTCAGATGGCGATGGTTTGTCGGATGAGTGGGAAATCGCCCATGGACTGGACCCCTTGGATACCGAAGGTCTGAATGGTCCCGACGCCGATGCGGATGGCGATGGCTTGAGCAACTGGGCGGAATATCGGTCCGGCACCAATCCCAACTCGCCCGATTCGGATGGGAATGGCATCGATGACGGCGATGAAGATCCGGATATGGATGGGTTGATCAATCTGCTGGAGTTGAATATCTTCAACACCGATCCCCGTCTGGCCGATACCGACGACGATGGCATTGTCGATAATGTCGAGGTATTAAGCACCTTCAATCCGTCGAGTTCCCTCAGCCCTCAAAATCAGCGGGCACTGGTGCTGAATGGCGGAGCTGGCGAGTATGTGACCCTGCCGCCGGACAACCGGTTTGCCCTGCGGAGTTTCACCTTCGAAGCTTGGATCCGGCCGGCCACCAACTGCACGGGCGGATACATCGTTCGTCGCACCATTCAACCCGGGGTCACCAATTATTTCTTCGGACTCGATTCGGCTCTGCGGCCGGTGGTCGGTTTTGGTTCCTCGGTTCTGACTGCGACCAATGTCATTTCCAATGTCAGCGGAACCAATTGGACGCATTTGGCGGCCACGTATACGATTAATGGACAGCAAATCAAGCTGTTCATAAACGGCATGCCGGTCACCAATATGCTGGCGTTGGTTAATCCCAAGCCCGTCGGAATTGGACCGGTGGTTCAGCGGATGGGTGAAAACTTCAGCGGCGCCCTGGAGGAAGTCCGGATTTGGGATAAGCCGTTGTCCACCAACGAACTGGCCATGAATCTGCGAAAGACCTTGACCGGCGGCGAAAGCGGTTTGGTCGCCTATTACCGGTTCGATGACGGGTCATCCTATATTCCCGGCCTGGTCGGAACCAGCCGAAAGAGCGGCTGGGATCATGGGCAGATTGAGGACTTTAATGTCGCCTACCGCCAGAATTGGTTGTTGGACTGGGGCAATGCGGCGACCATCGTCGGGGCCACCACCGTATTCACGAACTTGACGATTTTCGAAAGCCCGGTGGTCGTGGCGGTCGACAGCGACGGCGATGGGTTGCCGGATACCTGGGAAATTCTGTATGCCCTCGATCCCTTCGATGCGACTGGAATCAACGGGGCGGATGGCGATCCCGATCTGGATGGCATCAGTAACTTATTGGAATTCCTGGGCGGAACCGATCCGCGGATTCCGGACATTCTGCAAGCCAGTCCCTCCACCGTGAATGTTCAGGTGGGTGATTCGGTTGACGTCAACCTGGTTCGGCCGGCCAGCGATACCAGCACGGTATTAAACGTCACGTTCTATACCAGCGATGAATCCCTGTTCCAAGTCGCCCCGACCAGTGGCGTTTTCGACATCGGGCAAACCAGCCTGACGATCCGGGTTACCGGGGTATCCCTGGGCGAAGGCATGGGGTTGAATAATGGGATCCTGTCCGTCTCCAGTTTCCGGGGCGGCATGACCCTGCCGGTGAACGTTTATAACGGGCTGAATTTGACCCTGTTCATGGCTTCGGCGACCGAGACCAACGTGGTTGCCGGCGATACGGTGACGGTGGGCGTTCGTCGCGAGCGGAGTGTCGGGGGAGTTAACACGCCCTTGTTGGTATTGTTGACGAGTTCGGATTCCGCCTCGTTGAGCGTGCCGACCAATATGATCATTCCCCCCGGCGTGGACCAGATGTATTTCACGGCCACCGGTGTTCAGCCGGCGACCGGAGTGGTGATCAAAGCGCAGGCGATCGGTTATCCGGCCGCGGACTTGGTGGTCAATGTCGAAATTCCCGAACTTGAAACCTGGGTGAATGCCGCGCCGAAGACCCGGCTGGATGTGTCGGATAATGGAAAGATTTCCGTCCAGTTGAAGCGCCGTTGGGACCAGGTGGCCGCGCCGTTGACCGTGGATCTCTTCTCCAGCGATTCCTCGATCTTTACCGTCACGGCATCGTCCATTGACTCGAATTCCGTGCCGCAAGACCCCTTTGGCGGATTGTTCGGCGGGGGCTCGGCATCCAATAGTACCACGGTGGTCTTCCCGGCCGGGTATCCCGCTGTTTGGATCGACATCCATGCCCAGAGTTCGGGCCAGGTGATCGGTAAACGATCGGCGACGTTCTATGGTCAATCCGGGCCGGCCCGGGTGATCGAACGGCCGGTGATCGTGGGCGAGGACGATCCCGACGGGGATGGCTTAAGCACCGCCTTCGAATTACTGGTTGGAAGCAACCCGGACAACCCCGATTCCGATGGAAACGGGATTCCCGATGGCGCCGAAGATCCGGATGGCGATGGGTTGCCCAACTCGGCGGAGCAGACGGCCGGAACGCATCCCTTGATTCCCGATACGGATGACGATGGACTGAGCGACGGGTTTGAAGTGCGGGTTTCCGGGGATCCGATCGATTCATTGGAGCCGTTGGTCCAGCGAGGGTTGCTCGTGAATGGCTCTGCCACCAACTTCCTGGTTTTCACCAATGCCCCGCGCTTCGCGCTGTCGTCCTGGGTGATCGAGGCCTGGGTCAAGCCGGTGGCCTTAACCAATTTCGCTTCGATCATTGAGCGGGAGGTGAAGCCCGGCGTTTACAATTATCGCCTCGGGATCGGCACCAATGGCATTCCCTTCGTTCAATTCAGCTCGTCGGAGCATTCGACGAACTTGACGATTCAAGGGATGGTCGAGGACGCGCTTCCCCTCCAAGCCTGGTCGCACATCCAGGGCGGTTTCGATCGGTTGACCAAGACCTTGACGCTGACCCTCAATGGCCGCCAGGTGGCTTCGCAACGGACCGAATGGTTGCCCGCCGAAGTGGGGAATGGGCCGACGAATGTCATCGTCGGGCGCGGTTTCAAGGGGATTATCGACGAAGTGCATCTCTGGAAAGCCGAACCCGGGGTGGGCTATTTGTTGCCCGCGGGCTCGGGCCATGTCGATCCGACGGACGGGCAGGGCGGCGACATGCCGTCGTCGACCTTCCTGGCGGCCGGCAATTACGAATTCAGTTATGTCGGCGGGTATTGGATCGATACCAACAATATGTTCTTTGGTACGGTCGCCCTTTCGTCCACTCCGAATATGTCCGGCTTGATCGGCACCGCGCAGGGCGGGATGCCCGTCCGATTCACCTGGGTGGGTGGGCAGGTTTATTTACTGATCCCCGGCAATAATACCGCGAACAATACCGGCGTGGGCGTCGATTATCAAATTGAGCAGATCGCCCAACGGCCCCGGACGTTCAATGAACTCACAACGCCTCTGGTCGGCGACGAAGCCGATCTGGTGAGTTATTTCCGATTCGATGACGGAACCCATACCAACGGCGTCAGTGGAATTCCCGCCTGGCGGCATGGCCAGGTTCAGGAATTCGCCGTGGGCTTCGAGAAAAACTGGATGATCGAATGGCAGGATGGCGCCACCCTGACCGGCGGCGCGCAAATTGTCAATCTGGGTGTTGATACGCCGATCGCCGCAATCGTGACCGATAGTGACGGCGACCTTCTCCCCGATGCCTGGGAATTGCAGTTCTTTGCCAATCTCAGCGTCGCCGGACCGGGCTCCGTCGATGGCTATACCGATGCCGATGGCGATGGGTTGAACGACTACTACGAGTATCTCACCGGAAATAGTCCGATCGATGTGGACACGGACAATGACGGCATCCCGGATTCGTTGGAGGATGCCGATGGCGATATCCTGAGCAATGTCGAGGAACAGCAGGCGGGAACCGATCCGATGATGGCCGACACCGATGATGACGGGGTTTCGGACTTTGTCGAGTTGTACATGCAGTTGCCCGGTCGGACCCGTTCGCCGTTGCACAGCATGGGTTCCTTCAGTAACCAGGTTCGGAGTCTCTCGTTGACGAATGTGCCGGCCTCGGGGTTGGCCGTCCCGCAAGCGGTGGAGGACATTCTTTCGACCCTGCCGTCCTGGACGTTGGAGGCCCATTTCCAATCGGCGAATGCCGCCGCCCAGACCGGCTCCTTCCTGAAAAAGACTGTGGGCAGTCGCTTGGGCTTCGATTTCGGGGTGTCCGCCGGCGTTCCCTATATGGCCTTCGATTCGCGTCTCTCCAGCACCGCGATCGCTTCCCGGATCACGGTATCGGCCGGTCAAGTCGTCTCGAACGGCGTCTGGACCCATGTCGCGGCGGTCTGGAATAGCTCGACGCGCGAGATGAAATTGATCGTGGACGGCAATTTCATCTATCGCCGGGTCTTGGGCGCGACCGAAGGCGCTCCGTTTGACGGCTATGGAACCGTTTTGATGGGGGCTTCCCCAGCCGGTTGGACCTCCGCCAGTCGCCTGGACAACCTGCGGTTCTGGGCGGTGGCGCGGTCGTTGTCCGAGATCGATGAAACCCGTTTGGAATTGGTCAGCGCCGGCTCCCAGGCCTCCCTGCTTCGGGACTATCGGTTCGACGATGGCGGCCTGACCATTGAGGATTTCGCGCATCCCGGCAATCGGCGATACGTGATCGATTCCCAGTCCTATGGAATCGGACAGGTGGGCGGGCATGCCCTCTGGGTGAACACCAATGGCGTTGTATTGTTCGGCATCGACGATGCCAATAATAATAATATGGCCGATTGGTGGGAGAGTTTGCATAAAGTTGACGGCATTTCCGGGGATCCGGATGAGGACGGTCTGGGCAATCTCTACGAATACATGGCGATGACCGATCCCAACCTGGAGTCCACCTTTAATGACGGCATCGAGGATGGCGACCGCAAGGCGGCGGACGACAGCCTGGATGCGATTTCCGATCTCAGCAATATCGAGGAACAACGGTTCGGCTCCGATCCGCGCTATGACGACACCGATGACGATGGGTTGGCCGATAGCGTTGAAATCAAGGGGAATCCGTTGCGTCCGTCCGAATACTGGCCGGTCAGTGATCCCACCCGGGCCTTGATGAACGATACGAACGGGCCGTATGTCATCCGGCGCTCCCTGGAATTCGCCGGCACCAACCGGGTGGTGGTTCCCACGTTCGCGAAATACGCTCTGGAAAGCTGGACGATCGATGCTTGGGTCTATCCCACTGCGGCCACGCATGGCGTGATTTTCCGTCGCGCGGTCGGCAATTTGGGCGCCGCCACGGAGATGCTCAATTACGAGTTGGGCATCGAGACCAACAGTGCCGGGTCCATGATCCCGTATGTCCGGTACCTGGGCACCAACGTGTCCGGTAACGTTCTGTCGGTTGTGGGCGGGGCCACGGCGTCGAATATTTCCGGAACGCTGTCCCTGAGTCTGACCAATTGGACGCATTTGGCCGGGTCCTTCGATTCCGATCAGCGGGCCTTGACCCTCTATGTCAACGGGATGCCCGTGGGACGCAGTTCAACCAATGGAACCCTGCCTCTGCCCTATATTTCCGGTAATGCCATTCCGGAAATCACCATCGGCGGTGGTGTGCGGAGCGGCGCGACCGTGACCCGGGGATTCAGGGGCCGGATCGATGAGGTCAAGATCTGGGGCGGCGCGCGGGATGCGGATTCGATTTTCAGTCAGCATCGGGCCGCGGATGCCGCCACCCAGGGTGGGTATAGCCTGGGGCAGGACGCTCAGCCCGGCAGTGAAACGATTCAGCAACTGGCCGTCGATCAAGCCCTGGTTCAGGGCTATGTTCCCAATGAACTCCTGGTCCGGTTCAAGCCCAATCTGACAACGGCCCAGATGCGCTCGTTGCTGACCTCCAGCGGTTACCAGATCCTGACCAACTACCACCTCCTGCCGATCTATCGGGTCAGGGTGGCCGACGGTCAGCCCTTGGCGAATAAGATGACGGCGTTGCGGATGGATCCGGCGATTCTCTATGCCGAACCCAACTATAAGGTGAAAGCCCTCCGTCAGCCGAACGATTCGCTCTTCAGCCAGTTATGGGCCATGCAGAATAGCGGGCAATTTGGCGGCAAGCCGGGGGCCGACATCGGCGCGGTGAATGCCTGGGATAAGTCCATTGGCAGTCGCGATGTCATCGTCGCCGTGATCGATACCGGGGTCGATTATACCCATTCCGATCTGGCCGGAAATATGTGGACCAATCCCCGTGAAATTCCCGCGAACGGCGTGGATGACGACAATAATGGCTATATCGACGATGTGTACGGGTATGATTTTGCCTATGGGGATGGGAATCCGATGGATGGAGACGGTCACGGTACCCATGTGGCGGGGACCATCGGCGGAATGGGCAACAATGTCGGCGGCGTCGCCGGGGTGAATTGGCAGGTCCGCATCATGGCGTTGAAGTTCCTCAGCGACGATGGCTGGGGGAATACGGCCGACGCCATCGGCGCCGTTGAGTATGCCGTGCGGATGGGTGCGCATTTGAGCAATAACAGTTGGGGTGGGGGCGGATACTCCCAGGCGTTGTACGATGCGATTCGCGCCGCCGGATCCGCCAACCAGGTATTTGTTGCCGCCGCCGGTAACTCGGCCAACGATAATGATATCTCGCCGTCCTATCCCGCATCTTTCGATCTGGAGAATATTATCGCGGTGGCCTCCTCCGATCCGGCCGATCAGATTTCCTACTTCAGTAATTACGGCAAAAACAGCGTGGATCTGGCGGCGCCGGGTGAATGGATTTTAAGCTGTTATCCCGGTAACGATTACGCCTATCTCGACGGAACCTCAATGGCCAGCCCGCATGTGGCCGGTGTGGCCGCGTTGATTCTGTCCATGAATCCCGGCTTGAGTGCCGCCCAGGTCAAGCAACTGATTCTCGGCTCGGTCAGCAAAACAGCGACGTTGTCCGATTTTTCGCGCACGGGTGGACGGCTGAATGCCGCCTCCGCGCTCGGGCAGGGCGGCGGACTGTTGGCGTATTTCCGGGCCGATGACGGCGGGCAGACGGTGGAGGATATGTGCCACCTGAACGATGTGCTGGTCAATTGGCGGCATGCCGCCCGATTCGATGGCGCCCGTTTCGATAAGGTGATTTTCGCCCCCATGCCGGGCGATCTGGATCAGGACGGAATGGCCGATGGGTTTGAAGCGGCCTACAATGTCAATGATCCCCTCACCGATCCGGATACCGACGGGCTGAATAATCTGAACGAATCCCGGGCCGGAACCAGTCCGCTTCATTTCGATACCGATCGGGATGGGATCAACGACGACCTCGAGGATTCCGATGGCGACGGCTTGGATAACATCTCGGAACAGCAGATTGGATCCGATCCGGGCTTGCTCGATACGGATGACGATGGACTGGCCGACCAGGGTGAGGTGCTCAGTTATACGCATCCGGCGCAATCCTTGTCGCCTTTGAATCTACGGTCCATCGTGTTGAACGGCACGAACAATCCCTTGCGGGTTCCCAATCATCCCCGGTTTGCCTTGGAAAACAGTTGGACGCTCGAGGCGTGGATCAGTCCGGCGACGAACGAACTGAATGGCGGGGTGATCCTGCGGCGGTCGGTCGGCGCCCAGGGAGTCAATTACGAGTTCGGTATTGACGCCCTCCGTCAGCCGTATGTCCGCTTTGTCAGTCTCATTGGAACTAATGCCAGCGAACACTTGCTGGTCGCTGTCGGACAAACCGTTCCCTCCCTGCAATGGACGCATCTGGCCGCGCTGTACGATGATTCCGAACAGAAGCTGAACCTGGTGCTCAATGGAACGCTGGTGGCCACCAAGAACGTCACCGGATACCGGCCGGCGGCCAAACAGCCGGGCGTTGTTTCGTCCGTGATCGGCGACGGGTTTGCGGGCAAAATCGATGAGGTTCGGATCTGGACCCTGTTTACCGAAACCGGTGACATTCAAACCAATCGGTACCTGATGTTGACGGGGAATGAGGGCGGTTTGGTCGCCTATTATCGCTTCGATGACGGCACCAGTTATAACCCGGCGGGTCTCCCGCCGGTCGGAACGAGCGGGGGAACCAACGCCGCCCGCATCGTCATCGGGCAGATTCAGGATTATGCGTCCAGCTTCGCCTCCGATTGGCTGAGCGGCTGGTATAACGGGTTGACGATTTCGGCGACCGGGTCGGTCACCTGGGTTCCGCAAGGCAACCTGGATGTCCTCGATGTCGATTCCGATAACGATGAACTGCCGGATTGGTGGGAATTGACCTATTTCGGCAACCTGGGCTCGACCGATGGCAGTCAGGATTCCGATGGCGATGGGTTGACCGATTTCAACGAATACCGGACCGGTCTCAATCCGCGCAATCAGTATACCTTCGGCGGGGTGGTGATGGACGGCCAGTTGGATAGCGATGGCGACGGCGAAACCAACCTCGACGAGCAGGACCGCTATGGCACCAATCCCGGCAATCGCGACACCGACGATGACGGGGTGAATGATGGCGTTGAAATCCGGGAGGTGACCAGTCCGCTCCATCCGATGAGCGTCTTCAGCACCAATCGCGTTCTCGCCAACATGGCCGAGCGGAAGAGCTTGGATATGGGCAAACTGGATGCGGCGGGCTTAAGTCTGCCCAAGAACGAGCGCTTCGAGTTCGGCACCAACGGATGGACGGTTGAAACGTGGATTTACCCGCAAACCGACTCGAATGGCGTGATCTTCATTTATGAAGGCAAACAGGGCGACAGCATTCTATTCGCCCTGACCAATGGATCGCCCTATGGGGCCATTTATAATGGCACCAATATCCGGGTGTATGTCGGCGGCCCGATTGATGCCAACTTGAAGGGATCCGCCGCCCTGCTGTCCAACCGCTGGACCCATCTGGCCCTGGTTTGGGCGCCCGATGCGAATTCCTTCCGACTCTATGTCAATGGGGTTCAATTATTTGCCGAAATGACCCTGGCGGTGTCCGATGTGCGGGAAGGTCGGGCCTATGTGGCCCGCGGCTTCACCGATGGGTTTATCGATGAGTATCGCATCTGGAGTCGGACGCGGGAAACCCAGGAAATTCAGGATTGGTACGAGAAAATGGTGCCGGCTCCGGGCTATGTCAGCCAGAGCATCACCGGGGTAGTCCCTGACCATGTCGGTCCGTATGCCATCGACGGAACGATCACCGAATACGATATGTTCGATCACCTCTTCTATACCTCGGAATACGAGTATGGTCAGCCCCTGATGGCCTACTATCGGTTCGATGACGGCGGAAAATTCATCGAGGACTTTGCCTATCTGGGCAAGACGACCTACTGGCTGACCGGCCCGATCACCAATGCCCAAGCCTATAATCCGCTTGGCTGGGACGATGCCGATGGCGATGGCCTGCCCGAGTGGTGGACCAAGCTGCACAATATCGAACTCTGGCCGAATGTGAATATCGGACCTTATCATGTCGGGGTTTGGCCCTTTGACGATCTCGCTTCCCGCACCGATTACGCGGTCACGTGGAATCGCGGCTGGGCCACTGAAGATGGGACACTGGGCACCTATCGCGGCTTGTATTTCACCTGGCGCTGGGGCGGCGACCAATATGGGGTCCGGGTATACAAGTTTAACGTCTGGAAGGACGTCAATCCCAATCCACCGACCAATGCCGCGGCCACGAATGGACCGAATGACGGTCTGGATGGCGCGTATGAAGGCCAAGGCGAATATAACGATTGGGATCAACAGGTCTGGTCCGATGACAACACCTGGTTCACGCCTACCGGTACGCTCGGTCAGGCTGGGATGCTATTCCACGATGTGGGCGGCGCCGGGGAGCCCAACGGCATGTATGATATTGGCGAGGATATCTGGCTGGAACGGTATGAACAGCCGGGTTCGACCGAGCCGCATTTCAATGTGGCGCAAATCGATGGCATCTATTACCACCGGACCTTTGTCGCCTATAACTCG
>CAZCDO010000027.1:4688-6256 GCA_964497135.1 uncultured Verrucomicrobiota bacterium | reverse complement strand
GCCGGCGGGAGTCCGATCGACTCGCTGGTGTCCTTGCGTCCTCAGGCCTTGAGTCTCAGTGGCGCCGCCACGGATTATCTCGAAATGCCGATTCAACCGCGCTTTGCCCTGTCCGCGTGGACGCTCGAAGCCTGGGTCAGCCCCACCGGTCCGGTGGCCAACGCCACGATTATTCGCCGTCAGTCTGGAATCGCCGGCGGGCTCCAGGAAAATTACCGGTTGGGGATTCTGGCCGACAAGCCGTATGTCGCGTTTGGGTCGGTCACCTGCATGGCGCCGTGGTCGGTCTCGACCTCGGGGGGGACGAGCTGGACCTATGTTGCCGCGACGTATTCCTCGGATCGGCGGATCAATCTGGTGGTCGGCACCAATTCCATGTCCACGAATGCGGCGGAAATTCCGCTCCGGTATGGATCCGGCCCGATCATCCAGCGCATTGGTGAAAACTTCGCCGGGCGCATCGATGAAGTGCGGATCCATCAACAGGCCCTTTCGCCCGAAGGCCTGATCGCCGGCTCGACCAACTATCTGGATGGGAATGAGGCTGATTTGGTCGCCTATTACCGGTTCGACGATGCCACATCGGGGACCAATGCCTTGGGCGCCGGAGTCAGCGGGAATCCCACCTGGAAGCTCGGTCAAGTTGAGGATTTCACCGCGCGATATGGTTCGGATTGGAAGACCGAATGGCGCCATGCCGCCACCCTCTACGGCAATGCGAAGCTGGTGCCACTCTCGCCGGGTAACAGCCCGATTCCGATCGAATTGGATTCCGATGGGGATGGCCTGCCCGATTGGTGGGAGATTTATTACGGGCTAGATCCTTTCGACCCGAATGGCAGTAACGGACGGGATGGGGATCCGGATAGCGACGGGTTGTCCAACTATCGCGAATATCGCGGCGGGACGAACCCGATGCAGGCCGATGTTTTGACCGCAACCCCCAATCCGATCGTGGTTCTGGCCGGACATACCATGCCGGTTCGTCTGGTGCTCTCCCAGTTCGCCTCGAACCGTATCTATCGGACCGATAGTAGTGATCCCTCCTTGTTTACCGTGACGCCGGAAACGATTGATTTCGGCACCGATACGGTGGTGACGGTCTTCATTCAAGGCCAGGCGCTGGCCCAAGGGTTGCTGGTCAACGATGGATGGCTCAGAGTGCTGTCCGATAACGGCATCCTGGAAACCCGGGTCTTTGTCTATAACGGGATTTCACTCGATTTGACCATGCAAGGTCCGTATCAAGTGACCGAAGGCGACACCAAGACCATGAAGATCACCCGTGAGGCGCCTACGAATCTGGTGCCGACCTGTCTGAATTACGATTTGGTGGTCAACCTGCAGGCCTTGGAAGTGAATAAAGTGGCCGTGCCCGACTTTGTGGTCATTCCGGCCGGGCAGGTGAGCGGTTACTTCCCGGTGACCGGTATCGCTCAAGCGACGAGTGTGCATGTGGTGGCGAGCGCCGTTGGCTATCCGTCCACGGTTGGGTTCATGCACTTGATGACGGAGGCAAGATCGGTAGAGCGTCGTGTAGGGAAAGAGTGTTAGCCGGTGTGTAGATC
>CAZCDO010000027.1:0-4678 GCA_964497135.1 uncultured Verrucomicrobiota bacterium | reverse complement strand
GTGGTGGCGAGCGCCGTGGGCTATCCGGCCACTTGGCGGGAAGTTGAGGTTTTGGGGTTGGGAACCAATCTGACCCTCGAGGTCTTCCCGTCCACCGTGCGCATGGGGGATACCGCCTATGCCTTGATCCGGCGCCCCATCGGCAATGCCGGTGGCGATCTATCCCTGCGGGTGAGCAGTGATGACCCCACGATTTTTGAGGTGGTCGGCGATGGGATCGTGGTCATTCCGGCCGGCTATAACAGTGTCTCGGTCGAACTGCTGGCATTGAGTACCGGCACGGCTTATCTCCAGGCGGAAGCCGATGGTGCCCTGATCAATTCGACACCGGTTACGGTTACACCGCGTCCGGTGGATGTCCAGCCGGCAGTGGGTATTTCGGTGGTGGTGGGTGGTACGCGCTCCGTGCGGTTGTCCCGTCCCGCCTCCCTGGCCCAAAGCAATCTGGTGGTGACGTTGACCTGTGCCGATCCGAATTCTTTGACCGTGCCGGCCACGGTTGAATTCATGCCCTTGATGACGGAGGCAAGTTTTGTCATCACCGGCCGTCAGGCAACCGCCGCGGTGGCGGTGCAGGTTGCCGCACCTGGCTACAGTCTGAATAACTTCAATGTCGCGGTCCTGGATCCCACCCTCACGATTCAGCCGGCGGCGATTAATGTCGAAATTGAAGGATACACGGCATTTACACTTCAGCGTCCGCCTTTGGAAAATGGAGGCGAATTGGTGGTTCTATTGCGCTCGGGAAACACGAATGTGTTCCTGGTGAACGGGGCATTGTCCGGCAAACCCCTAGTGTCAGCCAATGTGGCGATGGCCCCCGGCGTGAGCGAAGTGACCGCCTATGTGTTTGGCGGCGCATTGACAAACTGGGTCGGCAGCAATTCGACGCTGTCCGCTTCGGTCGGAACCTATTCCAATGTCAGTACGGTTGTGACCCTCATCGGGAGCACCACCCGGATACGGAAGATTGAATGGAATGATCGGGATCTGAATAGCGAATATAGCCTCTCGGATTATGTGGATATTACCTTTAGTGTGGCCATGTCCAATCTGACGGTGGCTATTGCGGAATTGCAACTCATGGATCCCGTGGGATCCAACTGGGTGACCACCGTGGAAGGAACCTGGGGTACCGGTGCCGCCGTGTCGAATATCGACAACAACACCGGGCGTGTCTTCCGGGTGTATGTCGGACAAAATTCGCTTCTGCTCAAGGGGCCGGCCATGGCCGTCGATCCGTCCTCCAACGTCTTGGATCGTGTCGGAAATCCGGATGTGACCATTCCGCCGTTCCCTCTGCCGCGATTCTCCACAACCGGGGACAGCGATCATGATGGTCTGCCCGATTGGTGGGAAGATCAATATGGGTTCGATCCGTATGATCCCACCGGCGATAATGGCGCATGGGGCGATCCGGATCAAGATGGTCTCTCGAATCTGGCCGAATATCTGGCTGGAACCGATCCCCGCGTGGCCGATAGTGATGGCGACGGATTCCTGGATTACGATTCCCGCGGCGGGCCCGGTGCCCGGACCTGGGGCGAACTCTATGACGATGGCGACGGTATGCCCGGCGAATGGGAAATTCAATACCAACGCATGGCCCCCACCACCGGAAATCCCGGCTTGGATCCTCAAAAATACGATGCCGACAAGGATCCGGACGAGGATGGCTGGTCGAATTACGCGGAATATCAATCGGGAACGGACCCCTTGGATCCCTTGAGTTATCCCACCCCGCGGGTTCAATTCCATTTCCGATATTTCGGCAACCTGGGCAATAGTTTTGCCGAGGTCATGAATGCGGTGTCGGGAACCGTGGTCCGGATGGAGTTCTTCAAGACCAACACCATGGATGGACTGCCCATCGCCACGCTGGCCGTGCCGGGGGCTTCCAACATGGTCCAATGGGGAGGGGCGTTCTTCGGCGCCCAACTCATGGATTCCGGTCATCTGGTGGAAGGCGCCAATTATGTCTTCGCCTATCTGGATCTCGACAACAACGGAGCCTATGATGTGTTGACCGATCCCGCCGGGGTGGCCCAGACCCAGCCGACCTGGTTCGGGTGGGAAGATAACGCGATCAACTTCGAGATCGGGCTGACCGATCAACAGGAGTATGACTACGGCCTCAGCCAGCGCATGTCCTGGCCGGCGCCCGCCAGTCTGCTCGGGGTGGACAAGTATATCGTGACGATCAACTCGATCAACTTCGCCAAGACCCTGCCGGCGTATCGCAATTATCTCCATGAAGGCGATTACCGCGCGGCCGGCATTACCGGCATGGTCTTGGGTTTGAAATCCGCGATTATTTACACCAACGTCTCGCCGGCGGGTTATTATACCAATACGTACATCACGGTTCCGTCGGCGGCTCAATTGACCACTCCGGTCATTGTCACCCCGCACGATTCGGTCTTCACTTATGCGAGGAACGAATTGGTCTGGACCATGGATCCGACCTCCGCCTGGTATCGCATCGAAGTGGCGCGAAACGGGACCAACAACCTGCAGGGAACGATTCTGACGACCAATATTGCCGTTGCGCCCTATCGCGACAGTCTCGGCCAGTATCGGGCCACATTGCCGTTCTATGCGGGCGATACCAATATGGGGCAATCGGCATGGACCAATGGGCGGTATTGGGTGCGGATTGCCTCCGGTGCCCCGAACGCCAATAATAATGCAGCCTATGCTTCTGCCTGGAGAGCCATCAACCTCAATCTCCAGCCTCCGTCGATCGGCGGCAAGTCGATGATTGCCGGGGAACTCTATTATTACGGCAAAGCCTCCCGGGCCTTTGGCGATCCGACGAATGCACCCTTGCGCATGATCGTTCAAGCCTTCGAATTGCCGTCGCCCAATGATGGCAACTATGAGTGGGTGCCGTTTGCCGACAAGCGCGGGGAACCCGATGGCCAGACGGCGGTCGATTACTATTGCAAGACCAACGTGCCGACGCCGATGAAGGGGGCCTACACCCTGCCCGGTTTGCATGGCGCCGAGATGTTTGTCCGCGCCTTCATCGACATGAATAAGAATCGCAAGCTGGATTGGTTTGAGCCGGTTGGCTATGCCCGCAATGCCAACTCCGATGCCCCGCTCCGGGTGAATCTGTTGGGCTCCGGTAACGGCGTCTCAGTGAGCGGGATCAAGATCGTCATTCGGGACCGCGATACGGATGCGGACCGTTTGCCGGATGCCTGGGAATGGATGTATTATGGGACGATTGATCGCGGCCCCATGGAGTTGGGAACCAATGGGTTTACCCTGTTGCGTAATTATGAAATCGAGCCATTGGATCTGGATCCGTTGCGCGCCGATTATGATTATGACGGGTTGAGCGATATGTTTGAGGTGACGTATAACGATATTCTCGCCGGTCGTGAACCGGACAAAGACCACTATGACCCCTACGATCCGATCTCCAACCCCACGGGGACGGATTTGAATCCCAACAATTGGGATACCGATGGCGACGGGTTGTCGGACGGGTATGAAATCGCCCACGGACTCAACCCGCTCGATCCGTTTGGCGATACCGATCGCGATGGAGTGATTGATGCCTTGGAAGTGCTGGGGATGCGGACTTCTCCGACCGATGCCAACGATGTTCTGAAGATCACCGACTCCAGCATGTCCGATTCGGTTTTGGGGGAGGAAACCGTGCCCAATCCGCAAGCCTTCCGTCTGCGTTGGCAGGGGTCTGCAGGGGCTTCGTATCGGGTTCAGTATACGGAGGATCTGGTCGTCTGGTTCGATGCGCCCGGCGGAAGCCGGTCCGGTGCCGGCACCCATGAATATATCGACTGGTTGTTGAATTCCGATGTGCGTCGATACTATCGGATCGTGGTGGAATAATCGCAGGGAGGGCGGCGGGATGATCGACTCGCGTGGATCAGTCGGTCATTCCTGGCCGACACGGTCAGGCAGGAATGTCCGACCGACGTTCGGCGAAGTGAGCTTCAGTAAACGAAAGGTGGAACAGGTATGAAGATGCAGAAGGCGATCAGGTTGTTGGCGGGAGTGGTGTTGGCGGGTGCGTTGGCCGGATGTGAATGGGAATCGACCCCCTCCGAAGATGCCTCCAGTTCAAGCGGTTATTTTGTCAACTTCAGCGGCGTTTATCGGGGAGCTCCGGGAAGCTATTTGGTCAGCGAGTACTCGCTGACTCCGGTTGAAACACCTGATCCTGTTGCTGGTGAGGATAGTGTTGCCTATGTCAATGTGGCACAAGGAACGGTAAAGGGGACGGATGCCGTTCCAGTGACCAAATTTGGAGGAACGTTGCCGAACCGTCCGATTGTAGCCGGATCGGTGACGATATTTATGCGGGATGCCGCAAACGCATTGGTTGGAACATTCAATGACACTGGCAGCGGTCAATTACAAGGCACCGCATTGTTGGAGGGAGTTGTTCCGCTAAGCGGTTTAGGAGAGATTAACTACGCGACCGGAGCGTGGTATGTTAATATTTCATTGCCAGGTTTGGTGGGAACATTTACTCTAACTGCTAATTATCGACATGATCTTACTGGTAATTCGACATCCTCCAATCCTGATTCGAAGCCGGGATCAACTGGAGCTTCGATCTACTCCTTCACCGTTCAGCACGATGGTTCGTCGATGAAGATCATCGATAATAACGGGATGGAATACGTCGGCTCAGCGGGAA
>CAZCDO010000026.1:0-29787 GCA_964497135.1 uncultured Verrucomicrobiota bacterium | reverse complement strand
AGTCGGGCATTCCTGCCCGACCGAGTCAGGCAAGAATGCCTGACCTACAGGGGCACCGGTTGCGACGTGCACCGAAACACAGATGCACCCGCGGAGCTGGATGCGGGAAACATATGCTTGTATCGGGTGCCTTTTTAATCTATCATTTCACGAAAGTGTTTCTTCAAAAGCGTTTTCCGGCGTTGGTGTTGATGGGCGTGTGATATACTGATGATTACCGTATTTATACTGCTAGGGCTCAGTCTGGTCGCACTTCTGGCGATCGGCCTCTACCATGTTCAATTCCGAAAGATGGAGGCGAAGGCGCTGTCCGAGATTCGGGCGCAGAACGCGCAACTCAAGACGCATGGAATCGAAGCGCAAAACGCCTTGAACGATGCGTTATCCCGGGAAGCCTGGTCCCGGGTGGTGCTGGATACGGAAACCGATCTGGTTCTGTCCTACTCGATTTCCGCGGAGGATATGCCGTCCCGCTTTTGGGAGATGAATGACGCCGCCGTTCGTGCCCTGGAATTTAGCCGCGAAGAAATACTCAAGCTGTCGCCTCTGGATGTGGAGACGTCCGTGGCTCCGGGCTCGGAGGCCATGCAGAGGATTCGCGAGGCCGGGGATGTCCCGTTAGGCCAGCGCGACAGCTTTTCAGCCCAGAAAATGCAGATGCTCGTGCGCAGAATCCTGCGCGAGGGTCGGATTGTTTACGAGGCCACGTATATCACAAAAAGCGGACGGATGTTGCCGGTTGAAATCAATGCGGTGCGTTTGGACCTGCCGGAACAGGTGGTGATTGTCTGTGTTGCGCGCGACACCTCTGAACGTACGAAACTTCAGACCGATGCGCTTGAGAGCAAGCGCATGATCCATGATCTGGTCCAACTGTCCCCGATCGCCCTGGTGTTTTTCAATAACCGGCGGGAAGTGATCGATGCCAGCCCGTCCTGTTTCAAGATGTTTGGGATACCCGATGCCGGCGAACTGAAACGATTCAAGCTCTTAGATAACGAGTTTGTGCCTTTGTCCGCCCGCGAATCCGTGAAGCGCGGGGAATATACCCGGTTTGAAATGGTCGTGAATTTCACCGAAGCGATGAGCAAGGGGCGGTTCACCACCAGTCGGCACGGAATCGGGTATTTCGATGTGATGCTGCATAACCGCGGGACCGATCCCAATTTCTCAATGAGAGGGTTTATCGTGCAAATCCTCGACATCACTGCGTTGCGTTTGACTGAAAGTCTGTTGAATGAGCGGGAGCGGATGTTACAGCAAGCCCAGAAATTGGAGGCGATCGGCACGTTTGCCGGCGGTATTGCGCACGACTTCAATAATATCCTGACGCCGATCATGGGATATGCCGAACTGGCGACGGATAAATGTACTCCCGGCGAGGATATGCACGAGTTTCTCAAGCAAATCGTTCTGGCCGCCCAACGCGCCAAACGGCTGGTGGAGCAGATTTTACTGTTTAGCCGGCAAAAAGAGGATCCGCGGGTCCCGATCAGTTTTGTGCCTATCGTGAAGGAAATTGTCAAGCAATTGACGGCTTCCGCCCCGGCGGGTATTGAGATTCAGCAAGCGGTCAAGACGGACAAGGACTTGGTTCTCGCCACGCCGACGCAGATTCATCAGATCCTGATGAATCTGGGGACCAACGCCATGTATGCGATGCGCGAAAAAGGGGGCGTATTAGATATTCGGTTGACCAGTTTCGTATTGAACCGGCATCATAAACACGAGTTTCCCCAACTTGTAACAACCGACTATTTGCGGAGTGGGGAACAACGGCGGTTCCTGCGGTTGACGGTTCGCGACAATGGGGCTGGCATGTCCCCTGAAACACTCAACCACATCTTTGAACCGTTCTTTACCACCAAGCCTGCTGGCTCCGGCACGGGGATGGGCTTGCCGGTGGTGCAGAGCATCGTCACGGGGCTGGGCGGGGCTATATCCGTCGAGAGCGAGTTGGGCAAAGGAACGACGTTCCAAGTGGTCTTTCCCCTGGTGGAACTGGCGGAAGAGGCGTCCGCCGACCGCGAGGCTACCCCGCCCCAGATTGCCCTGGCCCGAATTCTCTTTGTGGACAACGAGGTGGAGATTGTCCGTATGGCTTCGTTTATGCTCAAATCCCTGGGTTATGATGCCGTGACCACGCCGGAAAGCCGGCACGCCCTTAAGATTTTCCGACAGGATCCGGATGGATTCGACCTCGTCATAACAGACCAGGTGATGCCGGAGATGTCGGGATCCGAATTGTCCAAGGAACTGCTGGCTATCCGCCCCGATATTCCCATCATCCTGTGTACCGGTTTTATCGAAAAGGTGACACCGGTGGAGATCCGAGAGATTGGCGTGCGCGAGCTGCTCTTCAAGCCGGTGGAGCGGAAGGATCTGGCCGCCGCCATCAACCGTGTCTTGTCCAGCCAACCGCCACCCCCGACGCCGGGCGCGCCCGAGCCCTGAGGGGGCTGTATTTATAGTGACGTCCACCTTTGCGTTTTTTAATTTGGTCCCATCAAGGATTGTATTGTGAATGTTGAGATCAAACAGGCCATCGACTCGATTCGCCCCCCCAACGTCAAAGTACATGAAGCGGCCCAGGCGCGGCTTCGCCAACAGATTCGCCCGGCCGCCAGTCTGGGGATGTTGGAGCCGGTCGCGGCCCGCTTGGCGGCCATTGCCGGAACCCTGGATGTTCGTTTAAAGCGAAAAGTCATTGTCACCTGCGCCGGCGACCATGGAATTTGCGAGGAAGGGGTCAGTCTATTCCCGGCCGAGGTCACCCCTCAGATGGTTTTTGCTTTCGTGGCGGGCGCGGCCTCGATCAATGCCTTGGCGCGTCACGCGGGCGCCGACGTGTTTGTGGCCGATTTGGGAGTGAATTTCGATTTCGATCCAACGCTTCCCATTTTGCATTACAAGGTTCGCAAGGGGACCTCCAATTTTGCCCGGGGTCCGGCCATGACGCGGGAGGAGGCGGAGCTATCCGTGGCGAATGGAATTCGGATTGTGAAACGACTCCATGCCGAACGTCCGATCGATCTGCTCGGAACCGGAGACATGGGGATCGGCAACACCACACCGTCGAGCGCGATCATTGCCACCCTGTCCGGATTACCGGTGAGCCGGTTGACGGGAAGGGGGACGGGATTGGACGACGTAGGGGTGCAACGCAAAGTCGCGGCCATTGAAAAAGGATTGGCCTTCAATCAGCCCCGGCGGGAGGATCCCCTGGATGTCCTGTCCAAGGTGGGGGGCTTTGAAATCGGGGGCTTGGCCGGTCTGGTTCTGGGCGCGGCCTCGCTGGGAATCCCGGTGATCTGCGACGGATTGATCTCAACCGCCGGGGCCTTGATCGCCTGCGAACTGGCGCCGAGCGCCAAAGCCTACCTGTTTGCGAGTCATCGATCGGTCGAGGCGGGTCATCGATATATGCACGATCATCTGGGCATGGCCCCGCTATTGGATCTGCAGTTGCGGTTAGGTGAAGGGACCGGCGCAGCGCTGGCCATGGAACTCCTGGATGCCTCAACCCGGGTTCTGGCCGAGATCAAGACCTTTGACGAAATGAAGGTGACGGATGCCCAGAGTTCAGAAAGTTAGGACGGATTGCCCGGATGGGGGGCATGGGCGCATCTGCGATTCGGTGCACTTCGCAACCGGCTCCCAAGTAGGTCAGGCATTCTTGCCTGACATGCTCCTGCTCCTCCCGGAGTCGGGCAGGAATGCCCGACTTACTTAGAATCACGCGGTCACTACACCTGATCGCAGATGCTCCCGGGGGGCATCTGATCCTGTGATCAGCCTTGATTTTAAAGTCCGGGGCGATTATCCTCACGAAAAGAGGATAAAACGTCATGGGTTATGTTCATCTGACCGAAATACCTGATCGCAAGGTTCATCGAAGTCGGCCTGGCCGCTTCACCCCAACATGAAAAACGAATTGATCAGCATTTTGGAAGAGAAGCCCTTTAAGGAGCGTTTGAAGCTGATTCTTCAAGGGTTGAAGGCTCCGAAGAATTCCGGCGAATATCGGCATGCGAAATTCGAGATACTGCGATTGTTGGGGCCCGGCACGATTGCGATGCTCGCCGGAATTGGGGTGACGTTGGGATTGTTGATTTTTGCGGTGGGCCAACAGCTTTCGGGGGATTCCGAGGTTGAAGTCACCGTGGTGGAAATGGAAACCGTTAAACTCGACGACTTGAAAATTGAAGAGATCAAGCCGGAGGAGATGGAAGAGTTGGAGGTAACGGTGGATACGGCGGTCGTGGCGCCGCCTTCGGAATATTCAGCCCCGTCCGATACCCCGGGGGTGGGCGTCGATGGGGATATGGATACGCCGATGGTGGCCTTTGCGCCGGTGATGACCAAGAGTCCGCTGGTGATGAAAAACCTGTACGGCAACCGCACCAAGGGCGGCCGCGACAAAGCCCTCCAAAGTTACGGCGGGTCCCGCACGACGGAAGACGCCGTGATGAAGGCGCTCCGCTGGCTGAAAGACCATCAGAAGCCCGAGGGGTATTGGACGGGAGTCAAGGCTCCGTATACCGGGATGGCGCTCCTGGCTTTTTTAGCGCATGGGGAAACTCCGAGTTCGCCGGAGTTTGGACAGACGGTGGAGAAGGCGATCCGATGGCTGATGTCCCAACAGAATCCCAAAGGATCTTTTTCGGCCGATTCCTATGGCCATGCGATTTGCACCTATGCGCTGGCCGAGGCCTTTGCCATGACCAAGATCATGTCCATTCGCGAGGCCACGGAAAAAGGGATCCAGGTGATTCTGGAGGGCCAGCAGAAGGACGGCGGCTGGTTTTATCGGCATGAAAAGGGGAAAACCTGGGATTTATCCGTTATGGGTTGGCAGATTCAAGCCTTGAAAGCGGCCAAGATGGGCGGAATGGAGACCCCCCAAATCGATCAGGCGTTGGAGGATGCGGCCCGGGCGGTTCAGCAATCGTATCATAGCGCCCGGGAAAGCTTTTGTTATCAGGGGACTCCGGGTGTTGTCGATTCAGGGGGACCGATGTGGTCGATGAACGGCATCGGCACCTTGTGCCTGCAATATCTGGGGAAAGCCAAAACCAAAGAGGCCCGGGGTGGGCTGAAAGCGATTGAGGAACTTGAATTGGTGTGGGGTACCGTGGATGGCACCGGCAAAGCGGTGCCGGAAGCCAACAACAAAGTCGGTAAGGATACGAAACCGGTCGGAGAAGATTGGGCCCAGTTGGTGCGGGTCTATGCCTACTACTATATCACCCAGGCGAAGTTTCAGCATGGTGGCTCGCAATGGAAAAAGTGGAATGACCAATTTCCCCGGGTTTTGATCCGGAATCAAAAACCCGAAGGATGCTGGGAGGGTGGCGATTTTGGATCCACCTATGGCGGGTCCCTCGGTGAGGCCGACCAGGTCTATACCACCTGTTTCTGCTGTCTGATGTTGGAAGTCTATTATCGCTATCTGCCGACGTACCAGAAAATCGAAGATGAAACGGCCAGTCCCATGGCAGCCGATGACCCGGTGATCGAAATTTTATAACCTAAAAATTACAGGGCAATGACCTTGATTCCGGCTTGGGCGCCGAACGCGATGAGTTCCTCGTAGAGATGGGCGCCATAGCCGAGGCAGGCATATTCATTGTTCCAGGCTTGTAAAAGGGCTTCGATGTCGCATTGGGCGGTGACGAACGCATGAGGCCAGAAGGGAATGCCACATTCCCGTTGGCGCGATTTCAAAACGGCCGCTTTGGGTTCGAATACCCTGCACCGAGATACAATCAATTCGAATTCGCCCCGATTTCGCCCCAGTCGGGCAAGGACTCCATCGCCGGGCTTGCAGACCAGTTTAACCGAAATGCCGCCGGCTTCTCCTTCCGTGGGAATGCCATGTTCGGCGAAGCCGGCCGGTCCGACCCGTCCGGCGAGAGAAGGGGGGCAGGCGCCATCCCCGATGATCTTGATTTCGTTGGTACGCTTGTCGATGTGCTGGAGATCGCCGTAATAGACCGGTTCATCGCCCAGATCGGCGAGCAGTTTGACGGTGAGGAGGGTATTGAAATCCGACAGGGTCGAAGTGGCGATGCGATCGTTGAGCATCAGGCTTTGCGCGAAGCACGTGGCGCTATATTGGTCGCCCAAACCCGGGAAGGATTGGATGGTGTATCCCATCCAGCCTTCGCGTTCGACATTTTTTTTCAAGGCCAGATATAATCGGAGGGACCGCTCGGCCACGGCGCCGGTCGGAATGGGCTCACTGAAAAGCGGCTGGATCCGGGTGCGGGCGGCGCGTAATTCGGTGGGAGTGATGGCCTCGGCGGTCTGGAGGAGGGCAGTGGTGTCCCGGGAATCGATATCGATTCCAAAGAGGCGCATCCACTGGGAGGGATCGGCGACCCCGCACGTCTGGCCCATGCCGCGGCCGCCAAAAACCCCAACGGTGGACAGGTTCAGCCGGTTCCGAATCCAGCCGGCGCGACAATACGCGGTGATTTTTTCGATATCGACGGCCGAATCGCATCCGCCATAGACGAAGCGATGGGGAATCCCGATTTCCTGGAGGGCGCCATGCATGACCAGCCCGCCGACCGGCCGCCAGCCTTGGGAACCGGGATGGGTCCATAAAACCAGAGGTTTTCCGCTTAGAGCGAAATCGCGCAGGGGACCGATCAGGTGTGCGGCCCACACCCAGGTTCCGGAAAAAAGGACCACGCCATCGAGCAGGTCGAGTTTTTTGAAATGGTGCATACAGGCGCGGGCTTCATCGCGTGAGGCAATAACGGTGGGATAATCGATGAGGTCGAGTCCGGCTTTCTCGAGGGTTGCGCGGGCGCGATGGACGAGGGCGGAGTCGATGAAGGGTTTTCCCTGAGGATCGCACAATCCATCTTTATGAACACCGAAAACAACGAAACCGATCTTGGGCTTTGTCATGGATCTCCTATTGTGAACTGTTCAAATCAACACCCGCATTGAGGTTGATCTATTCCGTAGGTTGAAAACAGTTATCGACCGCCGGCCAGATCGTCAAGTTCCGGCTTGCACAACTCGTAGAAATTACAGAGTCGGCAGGTCAGGGGGTCGGCCGCCAGATCCCAATCTTCCTGGGGCAGGGGGACATTACGTCCCAGGTCGCCATCCACCACGTAATCGGCCATTTCGTCGATTGACGTTTGGATGGTTTCCACGGTTTGTTCCAAAATATCGGAGGATACTTCGATCCGGACCGATTCCTTAAAGCTTAAATACTCGAGTAACAGCGTCAGTTGTTCCGGAGCGACCCCGTGTTGGGTTCGGGCCCAGAGGGCATACAGCAGCATCTGGTCGCGATGATGGGGCTTTTGTTTGCCGGCTTTCCAGTCATGAATAAACCAGGCATCTCCCCGGCGGTACACATAATCGGGGATGGCATAGATTTTGTGGCCGTTCAACGGAAACGACTCGGGATCGCCACCGCTTCCCACATGGGCAATGGTCACTTCATCCTCCGGGCGAATCCCGGCCAATCGGGGCAGGACGGTTTCGATGAAGTTTTCGACACAGAGGCGGCATTGCCGGGAGATGAAAGCGATCCATTCCTTCTGTTGTTCGTCCGTCGCATCGGCTCCGTAATAATGCTCGAACAGGCAGACATATTTCTTGGGGTTGGTTTGCCATAATCCATCCCGGGACTGCTTCCAGGCCGCATTCAGGTAGTCCCGCGTGTATTGCGGGTAGAGTTCCTCGACGGACCGGGATTCTCCCTGCTGGGCATGCCGGATGGCTTTGCGCAGGGTATGCTCAACGGCATTGCCCAGGAGGCTGAACCGATTGTGCATTTTTCCCAGTTGATACGCTTTGCGCTGGAGCGGCTTGGCCCCCGGGTCCCATCCGCCCCACATGGCATACTTGGCCCAATACCGCCGTCGGCGGCATTCGTCAAAATCTTCCCGTGCGCTGAAGGACCAACTGAAGGTGTTTTTTAAATCGCCCATACACGCCCCTGACTTCCAGCCTGAAATCGGACTGCGCGCCTGCCCGATAACCGGTTATTCCCTGTTTAGAGGATGGTCTTGCGCGTCATTTTTTGAAGTGTTTTCCAGAGTTTTTCGGCGTTGTCGGCGGCCATGAGGGCCTTGCGGGCGTCGGCATTGATGAAGGTCGCGGCAATACCGGCGATTAATTTCAGATAATAGGCACTGGCCGCCGTGGGGATGACGATGAAAAAAACAATGCGGGTCAGTCCCTTATCGTCATCGAAATGGATGCCCTTGGCGCTCAAGCCCAGCGCCAGGATCAGCCCGCCGCCTTCCACCCCACGGACATGCGGGACCGCGATGCCATGGTCGAGGGCGGTGCTGACAATGGATTCCCGCTTCAAGGCGGCGTCGGTCAGCTTTTCGGCATCGTCGACAAAGCCTTCCTCTTGCATGCGTTGGGCCAGTTCGCGGATCGTACTTTCTCGGTCCGTGGCTTGCATCCGGGGGATCATCAGGGATTCCCCGGTAAATCGGGCGATGCCGGTTTTTTTGGGTTCCGAGCGGCGGGCCGGTTTGGCGACGTAATTGGGTTGGGATTCGGGAAAATACAGGATTCTCAGGCAGGTCGGACAACTTTGAATGGCCTGGGCGCGTTGGACCAGTTGGATCAGACTGATCGGCAGACGCATGCCGCATCCCGCGCAGACCGAATGGGCGACCGGAACAATGAACACGGCATCCCGTGATTGCAGACGACTGACCAACCGCTGGACCGGCTCGTCCAGTCCTTCGGCCAGGCGCTGGATCGACACGTCGAGGGCCTCGAGGGCTGCGCCTTTGCGATGGGATTTCTGCTCGGTCCGGATCAGATTGATTTCTTGTAATTGAATCAGTGAATTTAAAACACGTTTCATGAAACCTTTCGGGATATAGTTTTCGCTTGCAAAACCACTCATTTGAGTGTGAACTTCCCCCCGTTGTTTGTCAAGGTCAGGCTGGGTTAATTATGATTGCTATTGTGGATTATCGCGCGGGAAATTTGACCAGTGTCCGCCTGGCGTTCGAGGCTCTGGCCGTGGAATCCACCGTCACCGATTCGCCGGCTGTCATTCGAGCGGCCGATCGGGTGGTTTTCCCCGGAGTGGGGGCCGCCGGGGCCGCCATGGGCAACCTGAACCGCCTGGGATTGATCGAGATTCTCCGGGATGTCGTCGCTTCCGGCAAGCCATTCCTGGGCATTTGCCTGGGGACCCAGGTTATTTTCGATCACCTGGAGGAGGACGGTGGCGTAGCCGGGATCGGACTCATTCCCGGTGAGGTCCGCCGTTTTCAACCGACGGATCCCCGGGACAAGGTTCCCCAAATCGGGTGGAACGGGGTGACCTTTACCCGACCCCACCCGGTGTTCGATGGTATTGAATCCGGCAGTGAATTCTATTTTGTGCACAGTTACTATCCGGCGCCCGACCAATCGGGAGACGTGGCGGGAGTGACGGATTATGCCGGCGTGACATTTGCCTCGATCCTGGGGCGGAACAACCTGCTGGCCACCCAGTTCCACCCCGAAAAATCGGGACGAATCGGCTTGCGCCTTTTACGCAACTTCAGTGTCTGGAATGGTCGGATCCCGGAGGTCTGTTCATGTTGACCCGACGCATCATTCCCTGTCTGGATATTCATCGCCGCCGCGTGACCAAGGGGGTTAAATTCCAGAATAATATCGATCTGGGCGATCCCGTCGAGATGGCCTCCCGTTACTCCGAAGACGGGTGTGATGAACTGGTCTTTTACGACATTACCGCTTCCGCCGAAAGACGTTCCATCGACATCGACATGGTGCTCGAAGTCGCCCGGGCGATTCATATCCCGTTTGCCGTCGGGGGTGGGATTGCCACCCTGGATGACATGTCCCGGGTTTTATTGGCTGGCGCCGAAAAGATATCGGTCAATTCACTGGCCGTTAAAAATCCGGAGCTCATCTCGGACGGGGCGCGCGCGTTTGGATCCCAATGTGTGGTTCTGGGAATGGATCCGGTTCGCGCCGAAGACCCGTCCCGGTTTCCCAGTGGCTACGAAATCACCATACGGGGGTTTCGCGAACGGACGGGGCGCGATGCGCTGGCTTGGGCGCGCGAGGCGGTTGATCGGGGGGCGGGCGAAATCGTGGTCAATTCGGTGGATGCTGACGGAACCCGCTCTGGTTTTGAATTACGGTTGACCCGCCTGATTGCCGAATCGGTTCGCGTTCCCGTGGTGGCCTCCGGCGGGGCAGGAACACCCGCACATCTGGTGGATGTTTTCAACATTGCCCATGCCGATGCCGCGATCATCGCCGGCATGATTCATACCGGGGAGTATCGGATTCCCCAAATCAAAAAGGATCTGGCGACCGCCGGCATACCGGTCCGCCTTCATTGGTGAATTATGGAAGATATCATCGATTCAACGACTCCTTTGGAAATGAAATGGGCGGGGATTCATCCGCGGATTTTTCTAACTCCCGCCCGTCTCCAATTTCTTAAAACGGCCATTCAAACCGAACCGTATTCCCGTTTTTTCGAGAATGTGCGCCGTTTCGCCGATTCCCGCATGGGGGATAAGCCGCCGGATTGGACTCGCGGCGATCCCCGCGGGTTGGGTTGTGTGTTGCCGCATCTGGCGTTGATGTTCCTGCTGACCGGCGAGATCCGTTATCGGGAAAGGGCTTTGACCCTGATCCGGTCCGCTCCGCTCGAAAAAAACTCGGATTTGACCGGCGGTCATCTTCTGGGCGGGTTGGCCATCACCTACGATTGGCTGTATGCCTCGTTCAGCCCGGCGGAGAAAACTGAAATTGGCGATTTACTCCTGCGATGCGGCACCCATGCCTTCGAGCAGGCCGGCCTTTTCAAGCGGTGGACCTTTATTATTTTGATCTGCAACCACTTGCCGGTCGAAATGAGCGCCTTGACGGCCGCCGGATGCGCTTTATATGGCGAACGGCCTGGCATGAGCGCCTGGCTGAAGCTCTGTGTTGAAAAAGCACGGAGCATGGTCGCGGCCAACGGGGACGACGGGGCCTCGCATGAAGGCATCGGGTATGGGCAATACTATAATGAATTTTTTGTCAAATATCTCCTCCTGGTCAAGGAATTACTGGGCGTGGATCTCTTCCGGGAGTCGGCTTATGTGCGGAATATGCCCCTGTTTTACCTGCATTCCTCAATTTCCCGGGAAGCCTGGTCAGCCAAAAACAGCCTGATCAACTTCGGCGATGGCGTTCGTTACAACTGGTATGGCCCCGATTCCCATCTGAGACCCTTGGCATCAATTTATCGCGATCCCCTGGCTCAATGGTTGGCTGATCAACATTTAGAGGCCGAAAGCGCCATGTTGTCCAGTTCGTTCCTGAATCTGACCCACTATGATCCGTCGGTCCCCGCCCAATTCCCCGCCGATCAGCCCCGATCACATTGGTTTGCCGATAAGGATTTTGTGTTTCAGCGTTCGGGATGGGGGGAGGGGGCGTCCTTGCTGGCCTTTCGGTGTGGCCCGCATTTTGGGCATCATGTGTTGACCCGGTATACGTCGGAAATCGGCGGGGGACACATGCAGGCCAACAACGGCTCGATTTATCTTATGGCGGGCGGAGATTATTTGATTTCCGGAGACGGATATTTCAAAAAGAACACCGCTTACGGGAATACCCTGCGGTTTAACCGAAAAGGGCAAATCGGCGAAGGCGGGGAATGGTTTGAAAGCCTGGCGCTCCGCCGGGCTCAACGCGGCCCCCGCATCCTCGCAGGGCGCTTAAATGGCGATTTCGAGTTCGTCATCGGGGATTTGACGCCCGCCTATCCCGACGAACTGCGGATCCGTCGGTTGACGCGAAAACTGCTCTATTTACGTCCGACGACCTGGGTGGTCATCGATGAAATCGAATCGGTTGCCCCGTTGACCGTGGAAGCCCGGTTCCATTCAGATTTTCCGTTTCAGGCGGATGCGGGATCCTGGCGGGTGGGTGGCACCCGGTTTGCCCTTCGTTTGACGGCGCAAGGGACCGGCGTCGATTGGGTTCCCGAGACGTCGGTGCATCCCTGCGAAGGCGTCAATGGCGAGGTCACGCATCGCTACCCCCTCCTGATCCTCGAAGCTCAAAAGGTTTCCCGCGCCGCCCTGGTGACCGTGCTGGAAGTGGCCCCGTTGGACGCCCCGCCGACCCCGCCCCCGGAATTTCTCGTGAAAGAGTCTGTCATGGCTCTTTCGTTGACCTTGAACGATACCCGCATTTCCCTGCGGATTCGCACTTTATTGGACGATCCGCTGGCGATCGGCGTGGAGTTTTAACTGATGGTGCGGGGCCGCCCGGCCTCTTTACCGATGACAGGTCGGCGTGACGCCTTTTTTCTCGAAATATTGCTGGTGATATTCCTCCGCGCGGTAAAAGGGGCCGGCCGCCTCAATCACTGTGACCACCGGGCGCCGGAAGGTCTGGGCTCGTACCAGGTTTTCTTTGGATGCCTGGGCGGCCTGTTTTTGTTCGCTGGAATGAACGAAAATCGCCGACCGATATTGGTCTCCGACATCCGGTCCCTGACGGTTGAGCGTGGTGGGATCGTGATTCTCCCAGAATAATTTCAGCAACGCTTCGTAGGAAATCCGCGTGGGATCGAAGAGGAGATCGACGGCCTCCGCATGCCCGGTTTCGCCGCTACAAACCTGTTTATAGGTCGCATGGGGCAACTGGCCTCCGGTATATCCGACTGCGGTTGCCACCACCCCGGTGGTTTCCCGGTACAGCGACTCGACACCCCAGAAACAGCCGGCTGCAAAAGTGGCGCGTTGCAGGGGCTGTGCCGACAAGGGCAAGGGAACCGGCTGACCTTCTGGAATAAACGTCAAAGCCGCTGAATTCAGGCAATACCGCAGCCCCGTGGGTGCGGGGCCGTCGTCGAAAACATGCCCCAAATGGCCATCGCAACGCGCACAGAGAATTTCCACCCGACGCATCCCCAGTGCCAGATCTGTTTTTTCGATGACATTCAGACGGGATACCGGCGCATAATAACTGGGCCAGCCCGTCCCGGACTCGAACTTGGCGGCTGCCCCAAACAGGGGTAATCCGCATCCGGCGCAGATATATAGACCCGGTTCTTTCTGTTTCAAAAGAACTCCGCAAAATGCCGCTTCGGTGCCTTTTTTGCGAAGAATCCGGTAAGCCTCGGGGGCTAAAGCCGCCCGCCATTCGGCGTCAGTTTTAATGATTTTCGGGACGGCAACCCGTCCCGTGCGATGTCCCTCGGAATCCTCCAATTGGACCCATACGGATCCCTGAGGCGGCGGAGGGAGATTGTCGGAAAGCGCTTTGTCGGCTTGCCCACATCCCGTTAAAGCACCGATTAAACCGGTTATTGCACTCATCATAAACCTCGTTGTTTTCATCTTATCGTCTCCTTACGGTTACATTATACACGATGGGAGACGGGGCCACAACTTTGAACGAGGGTAGGAAAAAGAAGCTGTGCCGGGGGAGGCCTTCAGCCATTCACAAAACAGCGGGCATTGATGAAAAGTTCCGCCCAGGGTCCTTCGCGCAGGGACCATTCCCGGGGCAGGTAGGATACTTGGCGGGACAGGTAGGCCCGCTCGGGGTGGGGCATCATAATGGTGACCCGGCCATCGGGGGTGGTAAGGCCGGTTATTCCTGCTGGAGAACCGTTGGGATTCCATGGGTATCGCAGGGTCGGTTTCCCGTAGGGATCGACATAGCGTAAGGAAATCAAGCCCTTATTCTCACACGCGCTGTAGGCCTGATCGGTTGCAAAAGCAGCGAAACCCTCGCCGTGGGCAACGGGAATAGGCAGGCGTGATCCGGCCATCCCCTTGAGCAGAACCGAGGGGGAATTCAACACTTCCACACTCACCAGGCGGGCTTCAAACCGTTCGGATTTGTTTTGAATAAAACGCGGCCAGTTTTCAGCCCCCGGGATAATGGGCTTGAGTTGCGCCAGCATTTGACACCCGTTGCAGACTCCCAAGGCAAAGGTGTCCGGTCTCGCAAAGAAGGCGGCGAACGCATCGTACAGGGCCGGATTGAAAAGAATTGATTTGGCCCAGCCCGATCCGGCGCCGAGTACGTCGCCATAGGAAAATCCCCCGCAGGCCACCAAGCCGGCAAAGGTGTCCAGTTGGACACGTCCGGACAGCAGATCGGTCATGTGGACATCGACCGTCTCGAACCCAGCGGCGTCGAAAGCCGCCGCCATTTCAACCTGCCCATTGATGCCCTGTTCGCGAAAAATGGCCATGCGCGGACGAAACGGCAAAGCCATGGCGGAAAAGGCGGGGGTGAAGGTCAGGTTAACGGACAAGCCCGGATCCCGCTCATCCAAAAGATTGTCATATTCCTCCCGTGCGCATTCGGCATTATCGCGCCGAGCCTGCATTTGGTATGTCAATTCCGACCAATACCGGTTTAGCTGGGTCACGGATTCGGAGAAAATCGTCTGTTTTTTCCATTCAATTTCAAACCCCGTCTGGACCGAGGGCGTACCGATGAAGAAGGCCAGATTGTGCAGGTGGTTTTCGGCCAGAATGGATTGAACCCGGGATCGATCAGTGGCTCGAATCTGGAGGACGGCGCCCAATTCCTCGGCAAAGAGAATGGAGAGGGGATCATCCCCCAATCCGTCGAGGTTGACGTGGAGCCCCCGCCGTCCACCGAAGGCCATTTCAGCCAGGGTCACAAAGAGACCCCCGTCGGATCGGTCATGATAGGCTAGAATCAGATTTTGATCGAGGAGGGTCTGGATGGTCCGAGTGAAATACACCAGGTCACTGGGGCGGTCGAGATCGGCGGGTTCCGAACCGACCTGGTTGAATACCTGGGCCAGAGTGGAGGCGCCCAGACGGTTTTCACGACGACCGAGATCAATGAGGAGCAGGAGGGTATCGGGGTCGGGCTTTAAATCCGGGGTGGTCGTTTTACGGACATTGGCCACCGGGGCAAAGGCGGTGATCAGGAGACTCAGGGGGGCCACCATTTTACGGTCGAGCCCATCGGGTCCCGGCCAGATGGTCCGCATTGAAAGTGAATCTTTGCCGACGGGGATCGAGATGCCCAGTTCCGGACAAAGCTCGAGGGCGACGGCCCGGACGGTATCGTAAAGGGCGGCATCTTCGCCGGGTTCGCCGCAGGCGCACATCCAATTGGCTGAGAGCTTGACTTTGTCCAGCGAAACGAAGGGGGCCGCGCAGAGGTTGGTAATGGCTTCCCCCACGGCCATCCGCCCCGAGGCGGGTCCGGAGAGCAGCGCGATGGGGGTGCGTTCGCCCAGCGCCATGGCTTCGCCGGTCTGGGCCTCGGGGGAGGAGGCGGTCACGGCGACATCAGCGATGGGGGTTTGATACGGTCCCACCATTTGATCCCGGACGACCATGCCGGTGATGGAGCGATCGGCGATGGTGATCAGGAAGGTTTTATTGGCGACCGCGGGAAACTGCAAAACCCGTTTAACCGCCTCGGCCAGATCGATATCGTCGGTTTTTAGCGGCTCATGAGTTTCGCACAGATGCTTGACTTGGCGAAGCATGCGGGGCGGCTTGCCGAGAATAATTTCGAGATCAATGTCGATGGGGTGATTGTTGAAGACCTTGTCGTACAGGGTCAGCCGGCCATCGGCCGTGGACTCGCCGATCACATGGGCCGGACAGCGTTCCCGTTCGCAGAGGCCCAAAAACAGGTCGATTCCCGCGGGATCGATGGCCAGGACATACCGCTCCTGGGCTTCACAGCACCAGATTTCCATCGGGCTCATCGCTTTTTCCTCGTTGGGAATGGAGCGAAGTTTGAAGCGCCCCCCCCCTTCGGCGACCAGTTCGGGGCATCCGTTGGAAAGGCCGCCGGCGCCGATATCATGGATGCTGAGGATGGGATTGCGGTCGTCGAGAGCGATACACGCGTTGATGACCTCCTGGCAACGGCGTTGGATTTCGGCGTTATCGCGTTGGACCGAATCGAAATCGAGATTTTCGGCGTTGCGACCGCTATCCATCGATGAGGCGGCGCCGCCTCCGAGCCCGATGCGCAGAGCGGGCCCGCCGATCTGGACAATGGGGGCGCCGGGCGCGATCTCTTTTTTGGCGACATGCCGGCGTTTAATGTTGCCGAGACCGCCGGCGGCCATGATCGGCTTGTGGTAGCCGCGCCACCGCCCGTTGTGAAATTCCTCGTAGGTCCTAAACAATCCCATCAATTGAGGCCGTCCGAATTCATTGCCGAACCGGGCGCCGCCGAGCGGGCCATCGGTCATGATATCGAGCGGAGTGGCGAGCCGCGAAGGGAAGCCGTCGCGTTGCGGCATTTCCCACGGCATGCTGAAACCCGGGATGCGCAGATGGGACACCATGAAGGCCGAAAGACCGGCCTTGGTGCGGCCGCCAATGCCCGTGGCCCCCTCGTCCCGGATTTCCCCCCCCACGCCCGTGGCGGCTCCGGGATATGGGGCGATGGCGGTGGGATGATTATGGGTTTCCACTTTCATCAGGATATCGATGGTTTCCGGATGCCAGGCATAGCGATAACCGGACTCCTGTTCGACTTCGAACCAGCGGGCGGCGAAACCCTCGATCACACTGGAGTTGTCCCGGTAGGCCAGCAGGGTTCCGCGGGGTTGTAGTTTATGGGTTTCACAGATCATATCGAACAACCCCATCGGCATGGGCCGTCCGTCGATGATCCAGTCGGACTTGAATATTTTATGCCGGCAATGTTCGGAGTTGACCTGCCCGAACATGACCAATTCCACATCGGTCGGATTCCGGTTGATCCGGCGATAGGCTTCGGTCAGATAATCGATCTCATCCGGACTCAAGGCGAGCCCCCAGTTGGCGTTGGCCTGCTCCAGGGCGGTGCGCCCTCCGGCCAGAAGATCGACGGATTTAAAGGGGGCCGGGGTGGGATGTTGAAAGTGGCGGCGCAGATCGGTGTATAGTCCTTCGACCATCCGGTCATGAAGCAGAGGAAGCAGGGGTGTTAATCGGTCGAGGGAAAGGGGTCGTTGATGGGTGTCGAAAAGCCGGTAATGCAGGCCGTGTTCGATGCGGTCGATTTCGGTCAAACCGCAATTATGGAAAATATCCAGCGCTTTCGAGGCCCAGGGCGAAAGGGTTCCGATCCGCGGGGTGACGACCCATCCGGTCTTAAAAACGGGAGGGAGCAGATCGACCGCATCGAGCAGATCGAAAATGCGGGTGCGCAATCCGCCCGACAAAGCGGAACCGGTTTCAAAGAAATAAACCGGATCGGTTTCGATGCGCTCAATATGAAGCGCTGGCGCGGTCGCCTGAAGCGTTTTCAGGAGTCTTGCGTGGTGGGTGGGCGAGAGCGCGGCGGGACCTTTTAAAACAAATAAATTCACAGTGGCATCCTTCGTCCGAATTTTCAACCGGTTCCGTCGGGGGAATGAAACGCTCGAATCGTATCAGGAACCGGACGGCGAATAAACTTGTTTTTTGCGGATGCGAATTGACACGGGCTCCCATTTTCCGTACATTCACCCTTCTTTGATTCCTTCCGGACATCTTTCGGGCCGTTAGCTCAGTTGGTTAGAGCACGTGACTTTTAATCACGGGGTCCTGGGTTCGACTCCCAGACGGCCTACCATTTCTCCTCCCATCCGAATAAGGTCGCCGCATTGACGGCGGTCATCCGGCCCAATTCCGTTTCGGGGACTCCCCGGATCCGGGCCAGGCAGCGGATGACATGGGGCAAAAAGGCCGGTTCGTTTTTTTGACCCCGCAAAGGGACCGGGGTTAGAAAGGGCGAGTCGGTCTCAACCAAAAGTCGGTCGGCGGGAATTCCGGCCGCCACCCGCCGCAAAGGGTCTGCATTGGCGAACGTTACGATTCCACTGAAACTCAGGTAAAAGCCGAGATCGAGTATTTTTTGCGCAAAGCGTTCGTTCCCGGTGAAACAGTGCAATACCCCCACTCGCAAGGCGGGACCGGACCATTGACGGACATGCTCCTCCAGCAGGTCCAAGGTGGCCTGATCGGCCTCCCGACTATGGACGATCACGGGACGGCGGACGGATCGGGCCATGGCCAGCATCGCCCGGAACAGCGCTTCCTGGGCTGGCGCGGTTTCCGGGGCATGATGAAAGTCCAGTCCGATTTCACCGACCGCACTGATTTGGGCGGCATCGGGGGCGGCAAACAGCGCGTCGAGCGCCGATGGATCATCCCCTTCGAGCGCCCGATAGCGGTCATACCCGACGGCGGCACGAATGGTTTCAGGGAAACGATGGGCAAGTTGGCAGGCGACCCGGTTTTCTTCCGGAGCGCCCCCCACGGCAATGAGACGGCAAACCCCCGCCGCCCGGGCGCGGAGCACCAGTTCCGGGGCTTCGTCGGTCGTTACATGGGCATGGGAATCAAATAAGGACATCACGGTTTGAATTCGTTGGCGGCGGCGGCCATGGCGGTTAAATTATCCCAAGGGACCTCCGGTTCGACCAGATGCGTGGGGGCGATGACGATTCCTCCCACCGAACCGCAGGCCTGGAGATTATCCAGAACGGCGGCCCGTACTTCAGACACGGTCCCGAAGGGCAGGGTGGTTTGTGTGCCAATGGTTCCCCAATAGGACAACCGTCCGGCGGCTATTTTCTGGACTTCGGCGAAGGGCATGCATTCGGGTTGGACGGGATTTAAAATATCCACCCCAATCTCAATGAGATGAGAAATGAAGGGCAGGACATAGCCGCAGGAGTGATAGAAAATCAGCAGATCGGGTTTGACCGCCCGTCCGGCCGCGATAACCCGGGCCAGACGGGGCTTGATCCAGGTGGACCAAAGTTCGACGCTCATCAGAATGGTGCTTTGCATTCCGATATCGTCTCCGAGCATAACCAGATCGGTTCCCGCCCGCGCATAGGCTTCTATCCGTCGGCAGGCCAGATCGGTGATCCGGTCCAAAAGGAGGATTGCACTCGGCTCATCGTTCATCATGTCCGCCATCAAGTCCTCCATGGACCGAAGATACCAGGCGGTTTCCCAAATGGTACAGGCCATGCACCCGACCGTGGCCAGGCCTTGGGCTTGGATGGTGCGAACTTGGGCGTCGAGGTTTCCCTGCGCCTCCGGGGCAATCCGGGGCAGGGGATAATTGCGGATTTCATCGGCGCTTGCGGAACCGGCCAGAGGATGGTGCATTCGCGTCATGTGATGGCAATCGGGTTGGTGTGAATGACCGATGCCAAAGACATCGAACTCGGTGTTGGTGGGCAGACTTTCGCGGGGATAGAGGCGGGTGGCTTCAGTGTAACCCGCTTTCAGTTCAATTCCGACACTCCGGTGGGAGAGCTTGAAATGGGACACATAATCGGTATACCCGAATCGTTTCTTAAATGCGTCCACCTGGGCCGGGCACAAGGATATATCCAGAGGGACAAAATCGAAGCCCTGGCGGCGTAACGTTCGCAAAAAGTTTGCACGAGGTGTTGTCATACGGGTTCCTGATATCAGGCGTAGTCATTTGGGGTGCCATCAAACCCCGCTACTTTATTCGCGGGATCGGATATAATGCAATCCTGAAATGCGAGCCCCATTGACTTTGGATGGGGAGCATGGATTTGGGCTTGCAGGTGGCTATAAAAAAAACAATAGTCTTTCGTTGAATGAACAAACCGTTATCGATTCATCTGGTGGGCGTTGCCGGGGTCGGCATGAATCCGCTGGCCCAAGCCCTGTTGGCGTCCGGGTATTCGGTCAGTGGATCCGACCGGTTTTTAGATCAAGGCCTGAATCTGGAGGTATTGCCCAAACTGGCCCGGGCGGGTGTGCGACTGGTGCCCCAGGATGGCTCGGGCATAACCGCCGATACCACTTCGGTTGGAATCAGCACGGCGATCGAAAAAGACAACCCGGATCTGATCGCCGCCCACCGACTCGGTATTCCCATCCGGCATCGGTCCGAACTCCTGGCGGAACTGGCCCGGGATCGGACGTGTGTGGCCATTGCGGGGACCTGTGGAAAAACAACCACCACCGGAATTGTGGGTTGGCTTCTGGAGTCGGTGGGAGCAGACCCGACGGTCGTCAATGGAGGGGTTTTGCTCAACTGGATTTCACCCGACCGGATTGGTAACGTTCGTGCCGGTAAAGGACCGCTTTGGGTCATCGAGGCGGATGAAAGCGATCGATCCCTCTTGAATTTCCATCCGGAGTGGGCACTGGTCACCAATCGGTCGGCGGATCATTTTTCTTTGGACGAAACCCGGGCGTTATTTGACCAATTTTTGCGACAAGTCAAAGGGGGATACATCGGCGGTACCGATACCGGGCTTCCCCTGGATTTCGCGCCCCGTCTGAAGGCTGGCTCAAGCGAATTCCGGTATCAGGGTCATGATTTCAGCGTGCCACTTCCGGGATTTCACAATGCCGCCAATGCTTTTCAGTCGGTTCAGTTGTGTGAAATGATGGGCTATTCCCTGGCCGCGTTGTCCGACGCCTTGAAGCAATTCAAGGGGATTCATCGCCGTTTGGAGCAGGTCGGGCGGGGGGCGGTGGAGGTGTATGACGATTATGCCCATAATCCGGCCAAGATTGCCGCGGCCTGGCAAACGCTTGCGCCGCACTACCGCCGCTTGATTGCCGTCTGGCGCCCCCACGGCTTTACGCCACTGGCCAATATGATGGAGGATCTGGAGGAGACGTTTGCAAAGATTTGCCGCGCTCACGATCGGATTTTTTTACTGCCCGTTTATTATGCGGGGGGCAGTGCCGATCGCCGCCGGGATTCGGATGAGTTGGTTGCCCGGCTGCGTCAGCGCGGCGTGCCGGCGGAGTGGGTGACCGATTATACCGTGTTGGAGAACCGGATCCGGGACGAACGCCAAGCCGGCGATGCCATCCTGATCATGGGTGCCCGCGACCCGGAATTGCCGTTGTCTGCCCGAAGGATGGCGGGCTGGCCGGACCTCAGCGACGGATTTGGCCGGAGCCCGTGACCACGTATTTGTAGGTGGTCAATTCTTCCAAACCCATCGGACCGCGGGCATGAAGTTTATCGGTACTGATTCCGATTTCCGCCCCAAACCCAAATTCGCCGCCATCGGTAAAGCGGGTTGAGGCATTCCAGTAGATGGCGGCCGAATCGACATCCCGAGCGAAGCGACGCCACGCCGAAGCCGACTGGGTGACGATGGCATCCGAATGACGGGAGCCATACCGGTTGATATGCTCAATAGCGGCTTCGAGGGAGGGGACGACTTTGACCGCCAGAATGAGATCCAGGTATTCGGCAGGCCAGTCCGCGTCGGTGGCCGGTTTGATGCCGGGAACGATGCGACGGGAGGCTTCATCGCCGCGGAATTCCACGCCACGGGCGATCAGCCGTTCGCAGATTTTCGGCAACAACGTCCCGGCCACAGATTGGTGAACCAGGAGAGTTTCCATGGCGTTACAGACACCCGGGCGCTGGCATTTTGCGTTTTCCACGATGGACAGAGCCATTTCGGGGTCGGCGGTTTTGTCCACATAGACATGGCAGACGCCCTTGAAATGTTTGATCACCGGGACCCGCGCCTGTTCCACAACAGCCCGGATCAGGCTTTCGCCGCCCCGCGGCATGATCAGGTCGATCCGCCCTTCCATTTGGGCCAGTTCGCGGACGGCATCGCGGTCGGGAGTCCGGACCATCTGGACGGAATGGGGGGGCAGTCCTTCGGTGGCCCCGCCGGCCTGGAGGGCATCGGCGATGGCGAGGTTGGATTGGAGCGCTTCCTTCCCGCCGCGGAGGATGACGGCATTCGAGCTTTTCAAGCAGAGGGCCGTGGCATCGGCGGTCACATTGGGACGCGATTCGAAAATGATGGCGATGACACCCAGGGGGACGCTGATCTTGCGAATTTTAAGGCCGTTGGGCCGGGTCCAGCGTCGGAGCGTCCGGCCGACCGGATCGGGCAGAAGCGTGATGGCGCGTAAACCGTCAGCCATGGCCTGTATCCGGGGGGGAGTCAATTGCAGCCGGTCGAGCAGGGCGGCATTGAGTCCCGCAGCACGGCCGGCTTCGAGATCGGCGGCATTGGCGGCGAGGATGGCGGCCTGACGGTTTTCCAGCTCAATCGCCATGGCGGTGAGAATCCGGTTTTTACGGTCGCTTGACAGCGTTACGAGTTTCCGGGCGGCCTCAACAGCGGCATCGCCCATGGCCAGTAGTTCATCGTGCAGTGTTGACATGGAGGGCTCCAGTCGGTTCAGGAGATCAGGGAAGCCGCTACAAAAGTGCCGACATCCTCACCGCGCATAATCCGGGCCAGGATGCCGGATTGGCGACCGTCGGCAATAACGGCCGCACATCCATCGCGGGCGACGGATTGGGCGGCCTGGAGTTTGGTGCGCATCCCGCCGGTGGAGATGGGATTGTTATGGGCGCCGACCCAACCCAGGGTTTCACGCGTGATGCGTTCGAGAGTTGACACGCGCCGGGTTTTGCCGTCCTTGGCCGGAGACCTTAGACCGTCGGTGGTGGAGAGCAGAATGAGCAAGTCGGCGCGAATCATTTTCGAAACCAGGGACGCCAGTAAATCGTTATCCCCGAGTTTTTTCAGATCGGCCTTGAGTTCTTCATCCGCCACCACATCGTTTTCGTTGACGATCGGGATGACGCCATGTTGCAGGAGATGGGCGAAGGTCCGGCTGGCATTGGCGAAACGGATCTGGTGATGAAAATCATCGTGGGTCAACAGGACCTGACCGACCGTGCACCGTTTGGCGGAAAAGAGTTTGTCGTAAAGGGCCATCAGGCGTGACTGGCCAACGGCGGCGGCCATTTGGAGATCGGGCAGGGTGGTGGGCCGGGTTTTCAGTCCGAGCGTGGCCATGCCGGTACCCACGGCGCCGGAGGTGACCAGGATGACATCCAGTCCCTGATGGCGCATGGCGGCTAGATCGTCAACCAGGGCCCGGATCCGTCGCAACTCCGGGCGTCCGGTTTTCTGGACGAGCACGCGGCTCCCGACTTTAACAACGATGCGGCGGGATTCCGGCACGCCGAGTCTGAATTTTAACGCAGTATTCATGCTGATAAGCCTTATGCAAAAACCGATTTAAAGTATCACAGGTCGCCTTGCGGATCAACTTTTCGTTTTGACGAATTAATTAATGCAATACAACGGGTCGCGAACTCATTGCCTATCGAATCATCAAGCCCCAGTGACGGGGGCTTCCGCCTTGAATGGACCGAGTCTTACTCGCTTTGAGTGTCAGCGGGTAAAGGCTTGGATTTTGATTTGGCGGTTGCATCCCCAGAGGAGCTGACTTGGGCGCGCTGGTTTTTTGTTTTGCGGCGGAAATCCCAGGGCGGTTGCGGTTGGGCATCGGACCAGAGTCCGCGCTTTTGGGCATGGGCATCGGTTTCAGCCTGGGCGAGAATTTTGGAAGTGGAATACTGATGATACCACCAAGCCCAGCCTTCCGCGATCATTTCCCGGTTAATCCAGCGATCTTCGAAATGGATGTCGCAAACCCAGCGCCGATACCGGTCGGTTGAATTGGACACCACGGTCACCGTCCGATTGAAAATCTTTTCCGATAACGCCTGCTTGGCGCGGGACCCGAAGGCCTGGTTCTTTTCCGGGGCATCGATTCCGGCGAGGCGGATTTTCTGAGGCCGGTTCCCCTCGAGGAGCACGGTCACGGTGTCGCCATCCGCGACGCCGACGACCCGGCCGGTAAATGTTTGAGCGGCGCAAACCAGCGACCAGGACAACCAGAAGACCACCATCCCCGGATAACGAGCCATACGAACCTCCTGCTTAGTTTGAGTGCAAGAGCATTCACAGACACGCCATCCGCTTGCGGTTATTCCCTACAGGTTGTCTCCCGCCCGCCTTCGGGCTCTATTTCCCTCCTGTGTATCCTCCCTGCCAATCCCGTTCCCCGACCGATTTGCGCCCCACTTCGTACCTGCCATGCTAACGATTTGATGATTATAGCATTCCGATGCGCGATCCGGCTATGAATATCACGCTTGTGTTGGAGGGGCTCTTCTGGCAACTTCTTAATGGAGACGGTAAAAATGGAATAAAGAGGAATACCTATGAAAACATGGGGCATAATAGTCATCCTGGCGGTTGTGTTTTTGGGGGCAGCCATTTTGGGATTCAATCGGATCCAATCGGCGGATGAACAGGTCAAGGCGGACTGGGCGGAGGTTTTGAACCAATTTCAACGGAGAGCCGATCTCGTGCCAAATCTGGTGAATGTGGTCAAGGGATATGCCGCCCATGAAAAAGAGATACTCACCCAGGTTACTGAAGCGCGTGCGAAGGTAGGGGCGATCCAGGTCACCCCGGAGTTGCTCAACAATCCCGAGGCGTTCGCCAAGTTTACGGCGGCTCAACGGGAATTATCGAGCAGTTTGGGGCGGTTGCTGGCCGTGGCCGAGAACTATCCGCAACTCAAAGCAGATGGCGTTTTTCGCGATTTACAGGCGCAGTTGGAAGGAACCGAAAATCGTATAGCAGTGGCCCGAAACCGATTCATTGAGGCGGTGAAGGGGTATAACATCACGGTCCGTTCCTTCCCCGGGAATATCATTGCCCGATGGTTCGGTTATTCCGTCAAGCCAACTTTTACAGTTGAAAACGAAGAAGATCTGGCCAAGCCACCGGTTGTTGATTTCAAGTGAAGCGACTCTGCCAAGGGATCCTTGCCTGCCTGTTGTGGATGTCCATCGGTCCTGGGGTTTGGGCTGTGCCGGAGCCGATACCCCGGTTGCAAAGCCGCGTGACCGATCTGACGGGAACACTGACTTCTGGTCAATCCCAACAATTAGAGGAAACACTACGGCAGTTTGAGTCCGCCAAAGGCGCGCAAGTTGTCGTTTTAATCATTCCGACAACCGGCGAGGAAACGATTGAGCAATACGGGATCCGGGTCGCGGATCGGTGGAAGATCGGTCGGGCTGGGGTGAGTGATGGCGTGATCTTGTTGATCGCGAAAAATGATCGCACCGTGCGGATTGAGGTGGGGCGCGGCTTGGAAGGGGCAATTCCGGATGCCACGGCCAGTCGGATCATCAATGAGGTCGTCGTTCCATTCTTCAAACAAGGCGATTTCGCTCATGGAATAGAGGCTGGAGTTGACCGCCTTATGAAGGTGATCCAAGGGGAGCCTCTGCCCGCACCCGCCGCGAACTTGAACCGGCATCCGTCGAAGATGGGTCCGATTTATCCTTTGATGTTTTTTGCCGTTCCCATGACCATGATTTATCTCGGCTCGTTCATTGGCGCCCTGCTGGCCGGGCTCATCGCGGGTGGCATTATAGGCGTGGCGACTTATTTGACCACCGGCAATTTGACTTGGAGTGTCCTGTTGGGCTTGGTTTTCTTCGGCTTCATTGCGATCTTTTCCGCTGCCGGGCGACACCAGCGCGGGGGGAGCGGTTGGAGTAGAGGCAGGGGAGGATTTGGAGGAGGGGGTGGTTTTGGCGGTGGCGGCGGTTTTAGTGGCGGGGGTGGAGGTTTTAGCGGCGGTGGCGCATCGGGACGATGGTGAGGTCAGAATATGAACTTTGCTCGGATTGTGCGACATTTGTGGATTCCTCAGCGGAGCGTTCGTCGGGCATTCCCGGTTACGGTTATGCATGCCATCGAACAGGCGATCCAGCAAAGCGAGATGCGGCATCGGGGCCAGATTCGTTTCGCGGTGGAGAGCGTGCTGGATTGGCGACGTTTGGTCTGTGATGAATCGGCATCAGAACGGGCGCTGGAAGTCTTCTCGCGCCTTCGGGTATGGGATACGGCCGAAAACAATGGGGTCCTGATCTATCTCCTGCTTGCCGACCGGGACGTCGAAATTGTGGCGGATCGCGGAGTACATGCGCGGGTGGGGGGGGAGGGTTGGAATTCCATCTGTCGCCGCATGGAGCAACACTTTGCCGCAGGTCGATTCGAGGAAGGGGTCAAGCACGGCATTCAGTCGATCACGGAGCTGTTGGTTAAAGAATACCCGGCTGCCGGTTCCGCAGTCAACGAATTGCCCGATCAACCCGTCGTGTTGAATTGACCCAGAAGATGACCCCGGAGATACCGTCTTGACCGGGTCAGCCCGGAATGCCCGACAGATGTTGACCTTCGATTAGCCGAAAGGCCACGGACGACGGGCCTTTTTTTTCTATGGCGGCTACCCGAAAAAAAGGGAATAATCCGCCCCACCGTTGATGGGATCAAACCATTGGCGTCGGATAACCGGGAGATGTGAAATGGCGGTTAAAAGCATGACGGGGTTTGGGCGGGGCCGTGCCGTGGCGGCGGGATTGGCTGTTGAAGTTGAAGTCAGTTCCGTCAATCGCAAGCAACTCGACATTCGCGCGAATCTGCCCCGGGGATTGGGGCATTGCGAAAGCCTTTTGCATGAGCCGATCCAGTCGGTCATCAGCCGGGGGCAAGTCAATGTGTCCGTCCAAGTCCGGGTGGTCGGAGGGCGGTCCCATGCCGGATTTCGAATTGACCGGTCCGTCGCGGCGGCCGGGTTGCGTGAGATACGCGCACTGGCCCGGACCTTGAAGCTCCAGGAAGACGGCACCTTGGCGCAGGTTCTACAGATGCCGAATGTGATCCGGCCGGATGATCCCCTGGCGGATACCGCGGCATTGGAAGGCTTGCTGGTGAAAGCCTTGCAGACAGCCCTGTTGCAACATGGGCGTATGCGCCAGCGGGAAGGGCAGGTATTGGCCCGGGATTTACAGGGAAGGCTGGGACATTTGCGACGGGCTTTGAAAACGATTCAAGCCTGTGCGCCGGGGGTGACGACGCGATATCGCCGGACCTTACTGGAGCGGTTGGAGCAGGCCGAAGTGGGGGTGAATGTTGACGATCCGCAGGTTCTCCGCGAAATTGCCTTGTTTGCTGATCGATGTGATATCAGCGAAGAGATTACGCGGCTGGATAGTCATCTCGCGCAAGCCGCCCGGAATCTGGCTGCCCGGGAACCGGTCGGACGGGCACTTGATTTTCTGGTTCAGGAGATGTTTCGTGAGGTCAACACCATCGGGTCCAAAGGAAACGACCTGGTGATTGCCCAGCAGGTGATCGAAGCCAAAACCGAACTCGAACGAATTCGCGAGCAGGTTCAAAACCTCGAATAGACGGAGAACATGCTATGGGCGCCAAAGAACCCACCGTTTGGGAAGCAGTTGAAAAAACCCTTGAACGCCCCTTGTTATGGGTGGTTTCCGCCCCGTCCGGAGGAGGAAAGACGACCTTGTGCAACCGACTTCGTGCTGAATTTCCACGGATGGCCTATTCCGTATCCTGTACCACGCGGGCACCGCGGGGGACTGAACAGCAGGATGTTCATTACCATTTTCTGACCCCCGATGAGTTTGAGCGGCGCTCTCAATCGGGAGCCTTTCTCGAACAAGCGATTGTCCATGGGAACCGGTATGGCACCCTTCGTTTGGAAGTGGTTGCGGCCCTCTCGGCGGGTCGCGATATTTTGATGGATATCGATGTCCAGGGCGCGGCCCAGATTCGTGCGGCCGTTCGGTCGGCGCCCGAGACCGATCTCTTGCGGCGCGCCTTTGTCGATGTCTTCATATTGCCACCGTCGGAGGCGGTTTTACGGCAACGCCTGACCGGGCGGGGCGAAGATACGGCCGAGGTGATCGAGCGACGCATGCAAAATGCTCGGCGCGAAATGGAGACCTGGCGCGATTACCGTTATGTGATCGTAAATGACGAGTTGGAAGTAGCCTACGACGCGCTCCGTGCGGTGGTCATGGCCGAGCATGTGAAGGTGATCCGTTGAATCAGGGGTGAACATGAATTCACGCGAGCGGATTACCGCGGCATTGGACGGGCAGGCGGTTGACCATGTGCCCTTTTGTCCTTTCCTCGCCTATGTTTGGGATTTTTTTCCGGAATCGGTCCGTTCCCGGGGCATGCTGGCCTTTCACCAAACGATCGGCGCCGATCCGCTTTGGAGGGGGGCGCCCTGTGCGGTTAAGGCCGAGATCCCCGGCCTGGAAATAGTGACTCGGACAGAAGGACAGGATATCCATACCGAGTGGCGGACGCCCGTCGGGAATTTGCGTATGGTGTCCAGACGGAGTGATATCGGGAATACCCATTTCCTGATTGAACACCCCCTGAAGCGGATTGAGGATTACAAGATTCAGCTTTGGATTGAGGAGCACACCCGGATGACTGTCGATCTTCAGCCGGTCCGGGATTTTCTGGCGGGGGATGGCCGGGAAGGGTTGGCATTGGGCATGTTGATTCCCCGCTGCAAATCGGCCTTCCAATCTCTGGTGGAGCAACATGTGGGGACGGAGGAATTAGCCTATGCCCTGGCGGACACCCCCGACGTGGTGGAGTCGCTGTGGCGGACGATGGCGGACAACGACCGGACCGCGGTGCGATTATCCTTGGAGGCGCCGTACGATTACTTCATTACGTGGGAGGATTCGAGCACGCAGAATTATTCGCCGACCCAATACGACCGTTACATCGGCTCGGAGATCGGGGAATGGTGCCGGATTTTAAAAACTGCCGGGCGTCGATATATCCAGCATGCCTGTGGGCATGTTCGGGAACTGGTGGTGCGCATGCGTGATAGCGGCGTGTATGGGGTTGAAAGTCTGTCGCCACCGCCCACCGGGAATTTGTCCCTGGGCGAGGCGCGGACCCGGGTGGGGTCGTCGATGGCGATCGTTGGGGGGATCGAACCCACTCATTTTTTGAATCTATCGGGAATGGCCCTGAGCGATTATGTTGAACAGGTTTTGGCCGATGGGCGGGGTGGCCCCTATGTGTTGGCAAATTCAGATTCCTGTCCTCCGGGAGTAACGGTTGAGAAATTTAAGCAGGTGGCCGATGTGGCGCGCGCGGGGTAGGTGGGGGCGGGGAATGACGAAAGAAACACTGGCGCAATGCGACTTCGCCACTTCGCTGGCAGAGATGCGTAAAAACTTGACAAAAACGGGGTTTTAGACCAAATAATAACCCGCAAACGGGTGGGGTGAGCAAAATAAGCCCATTAAGTTGTGAAGACCACCGACGATGAGATGCTTCGGCAGATGGGATTGCATTTGACCGATTGGCTGAAAGAAAACGGTTATGAAGCGTAAGATCAGGACCTATGGCGATCCAGTTTTAAGGCAAAGAGCACAGCCGGTTACGGCCGTGACAGAAGCCCTGTGCCAGTTGGCGGATGACTTGCTGGAAACGATGTATTCCGCGCGGGGCTTGGGATTGGCGGCCCAACAGGTGGGCGAGACCTGCGCGCTGTGCGTGATCGATATTCCCGTCGAGCTGGATGTCGAGGAAGAGAACGGACCCCGGGCGAATCCCCAGGTGACCATGCCACTGACGCTTTTCAATCCGGTGATCCGGAAGGAAAGCGCCGAAAAGATTTCTTGTGATGAGGGGTGCCTCAGTTTTCCCGATGTTCACACCCCGGTCCGTCGGGCGGCTGAAGTGACCGTTGCCTTTATCGATCGGGAGGGACGTGCGGTGGAGCTGATCGCAAAAGGTTTGCTGGCCCGGGCTATTCAACATGAATTGGATCACTTGGTCGGGGTCTTACTGGTGGATCGCATGTCGCCGGTTAAAAAGATCAGTCTGTCCGGTCAACTCAAAAAATTAAAAAAAGAGACCCTGGAAGAATTGGGTGGGTGAGCAGGGGAGGCGGCTGTTGGTGATCGCGCCAAGAGAGGCGCGTTGAGAGAGCGGAACGGCGCTCCTGCGCGCCTACTACGAATACACGAGTCGTCTCCTGCTTTGTGAGTGGTATGCTTCCAGTTGGTAGCGACACACGGCGCGCGACGCGCCGAAAGTAAAAAAAGGAACTGCGC
>CAZCDO010000025.1:14068-30091 GCA_964497135.1 uncultured Verrucomicrobiota bacterium | reverse complement strand
GACAGACCCGCCCTTACGCCGTGCTGGGCCACCCCATCGGTCATTCGCTCTCGCCCGTGATGCATAACGCCGCCTTCGAGGCGCTCGGAATGGACGCAATCTATCTCGCTTTCGATGTGCCGCCGGAACGTTTGATCTCCACGCTCGCGGCCCTCCGGGATCTCGGCTTCGGGGGGGTAAACCTGACCATTCCGCTCAAGGAAACCGCCTTCGCCGGCTTGACCGATCTGGATAATACCGCTCGTCGGTTCCGCGCCGTTAACACCGTCCGTTTCACCCCGGACGGCTTCCAGGGTTTCAATACCGATGGGCAGGGGATCCTGCGGGCATTACGGGAATCCTTCGACCTGCGCCTCCGGGGTTGTGATGTGTTTATCCTCGGCTGTGGCGGCGCCGGCCGGGCCGTAGCCTTGATGTGCGCCGCCGAAGACGCCAGCCATATTCGCCTTGCCGATCGAACCCCGGCCCGGGCCGCTCGTGTCGCCGACGAGATCCGTGCGCTCGCGCCGCAAATCCCCGTCTCCATCAGTTCCCTGTCCGATGCGCCCCAGGCCTGCTGTGCCGCCCAACTCGCCATCCAAGCCACCTCGGTCGGCCTCCAGCCCGGCGATCCCTCACTCCTCCCCCCGGAGGCTTTCCACCCCGGCCAATGGGCTTATGATCTAATCTATCACGTCCCCAAAACCCCCTGGATGTCGGCCGCCGCCCAAGCCGGGGCAACAACCGCCAATGGACTCGGGATGTTATTACACCAGGGCGCGGAAGCCTTTACGATCTGGACCCAACGCGAGGCGCCGGTGACTATCATGCGTCGGGCACTGGAAAACGCGCTGTATAATTAATATCTATAACAGATCCGCGGACGAGTCACCGGATCGCGTAAATCCTTCACCCCAGGGGCAACATCAGTAAAATATTTCTGTCGCCGGACTACGCTTTTTTCCGCAGAACCATCCGGCAAGTGCCGAGGTTGAAAAAAATTTCGATCGGGCTCCGCCAGGCTTTGCCGAATTGAATTTGGCGCGGCCCGTAATTGTGAAAAAGGGCTTCTTCAACCTCCACCGGATGGTGTCGCCCCAGACTCCGACAGGCCCCGATCACCTGCCAGGGATACGGCGGCCGCATGCCGAGCAGGGCATTCAGTTTTTGCGCCAGAAAGGCACTTAACCGAGGCTTCACCACCGGATTCAGAGCGCTCGCGAGTAGAACCTCGCGAAGCCCGTGCGGCAGAAGATGCACCCATCGCAACCCCGTATGTTGTTCCCGACGGTAGAAGCGGTTCGGGAAGTCGAGAAAGACGATCCCCCCCGGCTTCAGCACCCGGAATAACTCGTCGAGGTAGTCCTTGACATGCCCCACATGCTCGATCACGTGTATGCTGAAAATAATATCGAATTGATGGGGGCCATACGGCAGAGTCCGCCCGTCGTAATAAACCACTTCCACGCGATCGCGCCGGGCGTCTTTCGCAAACCGCTGATGGGCGACCTGCACTTGGTCGGGTTCCACCTCGACCCCATAGACCCGGGCTGCACCTTTGTCCAGAAAAGCCACCAAGTCATTGGCCGTACCGCACCCTGAACTCAATACCGTACTACCCTGGACCGACCGGTACCCGTCGATCAGGTCAACCCAGGGACGGAATTTATCCGTGTTCAAGTGGTTTTGAACCATCGACTCGTAGGCGAATGTGCCCTCGATGGGTTTAAGCAGATCGCGAATGGTCTTTTCGAAATCATCCATGGCCGGATTTCCCGACGCCAGCCCGTCTGCCGACCGCAAACGCGACACCCACACAAACAATTAAAATCGCCCCCAGTCCAATATTCCGTCCCAGGCCCGATTCGGGACGGGACTCAACAGGAGTTTCAACCCGAGGAGCCTTCTTTGGTACGACCGTCGGGATTGGAATGGCAACGGACTTGCGAAGCGGTCCAAACGCTGGCGCGGGCGGCGGCAAGAGGGGTTGGACGGGCAGTTTGTTGGCCGCAAACGCGGCCGCATTCGACATCGTCGGATCAATCTTCAGTTCCCGGTAGAGCCGCCGCGTTCGCACAAATTCCTGCTTCGCCACTCCAGGCGTCGATTCGGCCATCTCGAAAATCTGCGCCGGGGTGAGAAACCGAAAGTTGACCCGCGCCTTTTCGGGCAGTCGGTAAGAATAGGATCGAAGCGCTCCAACCAGGTTGGTCACCTCCCAATCCTGATCGGCCAAAATCCGGTCCACCACATTGCGATTGATACTGAACTCATCGATCGTGCCATCCGGATTGACCAACCGGACCCGAACGTAAGGCGAAGCCAGGTCATCCTGAACGATGGATAAACCCTCGGTTTGTACGGGTTCGAAGGGGGTTTCGTACGTGTTATCGGCGGCGGAGGGATAATTGCTGCTCATGCGGGAGGAGTACAGAGCGTTCATTAAAACCGGATATTGCGTTAGCAGGGTGAATTGAGTCTTGATATCAACCGCCCCGTTATTGAGCACCAATCCGAGAAAATTATCCGACACCAGGAAGGGAGAGTCGGGATTGGCCGTAGGCTTCACGATATAGTAGGTGCTGGTCGCACTGCTTCGCGAGTAGGTAAACAGGGAGTTCGACCCGTCCCCCGGCAGGGGGGCGGGACCTTGCGCCTGTTGGGGAGACTCATTTTGCGCAAAAGTGGCACACAGATTCAGACCGAACCCAACAAAGCATAATTGAGTGAAAAAGCGGCAAATCGGGCGAAAATTCTTCATCATAGGCCGTATATCATCCAATCTACCCAAACAAACGCCCGACGGCGAAAAAAACGCCGTCGGGCATCAAATTCAGCACTCCGCAAAGCAGCGAAGTGTTTGCTTTTCAACATTACTGCACGTGTGGCTGAATCCAGTACCAGGTCAACTCTTGCGTCCTGCCGCTGCCATCATCATAGATGAACAACGCGATCCAGTGGTAGTAGGAAACGTTTGTCCAGCGCCAGAGATACTCGCCATTGTACCAATCCGGAGACTGGGTCAGGGCACCCGTCGACAGATCCCACGCCGTCATGAAACTCCAGTCATTGTTCGCCCACCCACGAAGCACCTGTTGGGTAGGGAAGTATTGATTCGCTTTTGTCTCGGCGACCCATACGCAAGCCAATCCCAGCAATAGACCTAGCAATAATCCTCTCATGCCCGCCCCTCTTTCTGCTACATGGCTGCAAAACACGACCGCATTCATTCCATTCAAACAACCGATCCACTCTTAGTCGCTCTCAGTTCCTCCTGCTATGAATAGACACGAAACCGATTGTTGACGGCACGGACACCCATCCGTTGAAACCATCAAAAAGGTTTCTGGAACATAAATATCAGAACCTTAGCCCCCAACACAAGCGCTTTTTTGGCCTGCAATATTTTGACTTTGCTGTCCCTAACAGGCATCATACAGGCATGAGTACTCACACCCCCCTGACAGGTGAAACCAGCATCCGCCAGGCGCTCCATCCCCCCCTATTCGGCCTCGCCGTGTCCGCCTTGATTGCCTTCTATCTATTTAACGTGGGCATCTACTTCGACTTCACCATGGACGACGCCGGCATCTCGTTCCGGTATGGCGCCAACTTATTTGACGGAATTGGCCTCGCTTATAATCCCGGGGAACGAGTCGAAGGCTACAGCAATTTCGGTTTCGTGGTACTGTCGGGTTTCATCTATAAAATACTGGCCTGGGTGGGCACTGGGCGGGAGGTGCTGATCTTTGCCATAAAACTGCTGAATTTGGTGGCGGGCGCGCTAACTGGCCTATTGTGTTATCGCTTCTGCCGCGAAATTCTCCAGCGCGATCGATTCCAGGCGATCCTTCCCGTCGTGTTGCTCGCCGCCAATGGCGCCTTTATCGTCAATGTGGCGTCCCCCCTCGAGACAACCCTTTGCGGCACTCTGATCATGGCGATGATGCTCGGATTATCCCGCTATCTCGCCGAACCCGCCGCGAGGGGGTTGGGTTCATTCGGGGTTTTGGCCGCCCTCGGCGCGATCCTGGCGCTGTGGCGCATTGACTCCCCTTTGTTTATGGCCATCTTTGGCATGGCCCTCCTGACGGCACGGCGCTTTCGCCTTCAACGCCGTGACTGGCAGTTGATGGGGATTTGGGCTGTTATTTTTATTGCCTACACGTCTTTCCGATTCGCCTGGTTCGGCGATATCGTCAATAATCCATTTTACACCAAGGTCAAGTTTCGCATGAGTCTGGCGTCGCCATTCGAGTGTAAATACGTCACCGGATTCTTCGGCGACTATCTGGGCGGCAATGGGTGGGTGTTTTTGGCAATTCTGGGAGCGGTGTTGATCCGTGCACCGCGCCGATATGGTTTACCGGCGGCATTGATTCTCGGCCAATGGCTATTCATCTCGATCGTTAACGGCGACTGGATGCCCGCCTACCGGTTCTGGGCGGTGGTGGTTCCCTGCATCTGTATCGTTCTCACCGGCCTCTTCGATATCCCGCTCCGTTTCGTATCGGTCCCGGTGGAACGGTTTATCAAGTTGGGTCTGACGCTGGCGGTGGTCTCCTATTGGTTCACCCATGCTCAAGTCTGCCATAAAGCCTCCAGTGGATTCACTCCTTTCCGATGCTATTCCCAATGGCGCGATTTTTCGCCTCACCGGTTGAATCCCAATTGGCAAACCGCCGACTGGCTCAATGCCCATGCCGACAAAAACGCCGTGATCGCCATTCAGGAAGCGGGCTTCATCCCCTTCCTGACTCAACTCAAGGCCATTGATACGTATGGCCTCTGCAACCGGGAACTCGCGCGAATGGACGGATTCCGAACAAGTCTGGGGCTCGAACTCAACTGGAACCCCAATGAGCCAGGCACCCGCTACATCTTATCGCGAAAGCCCGACGCCATTGTCGTGGGGCCTTGCTCGGATTGGGCCAGTGCGCCGGAACGATTCCTCGATACCTATCTGCTTGCCGCAACACCGCGGGCAGGATTCAATGTGTTCCGCCGGGAAGATAGCGAGCGAATCCACCCCTAAACAAACCTTGCGCCCCTCCCGTGAAACGGTATGATTTTCCCCATGCGCTCCCCAACCCTATTGATCCTATTACTGGGCGTCGCCATTCTCCTGACCGGGGTGCCCCCCCCCGCATTCGCCTTCGATGTCGCCAAAATCCGCCAGTCCGTCGTCAAAATATATGTTTCCGTCCAACGTGAGAATTATTCCCAGCCGTGGCAGAGACGCGGACTGACCAGCGGAACGGGCAGCGGTTTTTTTATCGGACCCCGGCGGATCCTCACCAATGCCCATGTCATCTCCGATGCGCGTTTCATCGAAATTCAACGGGAAACCGATTCCCGCCGCTATTCCGCCCGCGTGACATTTATCGGGCATGATTGCGACCTGGCCTTGATCGAAGTGGACGATCCGGCATTTGGCCCGGATGCCCCCCCCCTCGCCTTGGGTTCCCAGTTGCCCGACCTGAACGATGAAGTCAGCGTCATCGGTTACCCCATGGGCGGCAACCGCCTCTCCATTACCCGGGGCGTGGTCTCCCGCATCGACCACAACCTTTACACCCATAGCGGGGTAGATGCCCACCTCGTCATGCAAGTCGATGCCGCCATTAATCCCGGCAATAGCGGTGGCCCCATCCTTTTCAAAAACAGGGTTGTCGGCCTCGCGTTTCAGGGCCTGCTCGATTCCCAAAATATCGGTTATGCCATTCCCCTGCCCGTCATCACCCACTTCATCGACGACATCGCCGATGGACAATATCACGGCTATCCCGAACTCGGGGTTGCCTGGCTCAACACCCGGAATCCCGCGCTCCGCAAGGACTTGGGTCTCGCACCCGAGCAGGGAGGCGTCGTGCTCACCTATGTCGACCCCTTCGGGAGCGCCCCCCCCCTCCTCCAATCCGGCGACGTTCTTCTGGCCGTCGAAGGCTACCGCATCGATGAGGACGGCACCATCCGGATCAACGGGACCCCCGTGGAATTCACGGAAATACTCGAACGCCGGCAATGGGGTGCATCCATCCGTTTCAACCTCTGGCGTGACGGCAAACCGCTCGTGCTCGACCTGCCGCTACGCAATCCTCCCGATCCTTTTGCCTTCCGATTCCTGTATGACACCCCGCCCCCCTATGCCGTTGTCCAAGGACTCATCTTCATGCCCATCAGCCGCAACCTCCTCGCCGGCCTTGGCTCCGATCTTGGATCGCCCGAAACCCATGCGCTCTTTTATGTCTCGCAATTCGCCAAAATTGACGCCCTCCACTCCAATCGCACCGAGTTTGTCGTCCTCACCGGACGCCTGCCTCACCCCGCCAATACCTATCAGCAGAATTTCGTCAACCGCATCGTCGACCAGGTCAACGACCGACCGATCAGTTCCCTCACGGATCTGGTTCAAGCCCTCGACCATCCTCTCCGGGGCTTCCATGTGATCCGATTCCTCGCCGATCCTCAACCGCTGATCCTCGACGCCGCCGAGGCCCAAAAAACTGACCGCGAGATCGCCGCCACCTATCGGATTCCCGCCCTGCGCTTCACCGGGGAGGCTTCGCCATGATCCGTTGCTTCCCCCTGCCGATCCTCCTGTTGGGGATTCTCTGGCTGGTCCCCGGTCGCTTGGCCGCCCAAATACCATCACCCGAAAAGAGTGTCGTTGAAATCATCGTCAATGCCCAGACGGTCGATCCCTCGCTCCCCTGGCAACGCAACCCACCCGTCGTTCAATCCGGCTTTGGAGTGGTCGTGGCCTCCAATCGTTTTCTCGTGCCCGCCGATCTCGTCAATCATGCGGTGATGGTCGAAATCCGCCCTGCGCGCGATGCGCGCAAGTTCCCCGCCCGCATCCTCCGCGTCGATCCCCAGGCGGGCGCCGCTCTCCTCGAATGCCGTGATGATTCCGAAGCCGCTGACTTCAGATCCCTCCCGCTCGTGCGCTCCGCCCGCACCACCGGCGAGGTGGCCCTGGTCCAATTCAATTCCCAGGGGGATATTCAAACCGATCGTGGCCAGATTCTGGCCGCCGCCGTCCAAAGCCTTCCCGACTCCGGCGCGCCGCTCGTGGTCCTGCGCGTCCTCACCAGCCTTAATGCCGGGGGACGCGGCGCCCCCGTATTCATCGACGACCGGCTGGCGGGCATCGTTCTCCGCTTCGAACGCGGCAGTCAAACCGCCCTCGTCCTCCCCGTCGCCGCCCTGGACCGATTCCTCGACCCCGCCCCGTATCCCGGTGTCGCCAACGCCGGTTTCCTCTGGGAACCGCTGGTCGACCCCGTCCGTCGCCGATTCCGAGGAATCGAGGTTCCGGACCGTGGCGTCGAAATTCTCGATACGCTTCCCGGTTCCGGCGCCGCCGAAAGTCTCCTGCCCGGAGATGTCCTCCTCGCCCTCGATGGTTTTCCGATCGATGCCCAGGGTTATTACCCCGATCCCGATTGGGGCCGGATCCTCATCCCCCACCTCGTCAGCGGCCGCCATCGACCCGGCGAATCCATCGCCGCCCGAATCGTCCGGCAGAACCAAACCACCAATCTGCTCATCCGGTTATCCCGCCGCGATGACCGGGATAATCTCATCCCTGAAAACCTGACGTTATCCCGGCCCGATTATATCGTGGAATCCGGCTTTATTTTCCGCGAACTCGGAGGGGATTATTTCCGTCAACACGGCCCGCAATGGATGGCCAAGGCCAATCCCCGCTTCGTCCATCTCTACCTGACCCGTGCCGATGACCGAAGCGGCAAAAACGACAAAATCGTCATCCTCGTCGGCATCCTCCCCGACGCCGTCAACATCGGATACCAGCATCTGCGTGACGGCATCGTCCTCACCGCCAACGGCCAGCCCATTAACCGACTGGCCGATCTGGCCCGTCAAATCAAGGACGGCGGTGGCCTTCAGCGTCTGCAGCTCCACAACCTCGAACAGGATCTGGTTCTGGATCCCATTCATCGCGAGGAGGCCAACCGTCGAATCGCCCAAACCTATCGCATCCCCGCCCTGTTCAGCATCGAACCTGACCCCAGGGACGCCTCCCGATGACCGGCTTGACAATTCTAATCATCGCGCTCATTGTCGTCACCGCTCTCGAAATCCTCGCCGATGCGCTCAACCTGGTCGCGGCCCGCGCCGGCCTGCCCTCTGAATTCAGCAGCCAGTGGAGCGCCGCCGACTTCGACCGCTCGACCGCCTATCGGCGGGATAAAACCCGCCTGCGCCTGATCATCGATGCCATCAATCTCCTGGGCTTGATTCTCGTGCTCGTCTTCGGTCTCTTCGGCTTTCTCGACCGCCACATCGCCACAATCTGTGTCCATCCCATTGGGCGGGGATTGCTATTCATGGTCGCCTGTGCCGCCATCGCCTCTCTGGTTGATCTCCCCTTCTCTCTGTACCAAACCTTTGTCATCGAACGTCGACATGGGTTCAACCGGATCACCCCCCGCACGTTCATCCTCGATCTCGTCAAAGGCTGGGCATTGACCGCTCTCCTGGGATTGCCCCTCATCGCCGGCGTCTTCTGGTTTTTTCTCGCCTTCCCGCACACGGCCTGGCTCTGGGCCTGGGGTTTCACCAGCCTCATCCAATTGTTTATTCTTTACCTGGCGCCCGTCCTCATCGCCCCCTGGTTCAACCGGTTTACCCCTCTCCCGGAAGGCGAACTGCGCGACCGTATCGCCAACTATGCCGCCCGTGAAAATTTCCGGATAAAGGGGGTCTATACCATGGATGGATCGCAACGTTCCACCAAGGCCAATGCCTATTTCTGCGGGTTCGGCCGCTTTCGCCGGATCGTCCTTTTCGACACCCTGATCCAGAAATTCACCCCTGACGAAATTCTTACGGTCGTCGCCCACGAAATGGGCCATTTCAAACTCCGCCATATCCCCATCGTCATCGCCCAGGCATTTGGGGTCAACGCCATCACCTTCCTGATCCTCGCCGCCTGCATCGGCTCCGAGTCCATCGCCCATACCCTGGGCTTCGATCAACCCTCCCTCCAAGCCGGATTGATGGCCACCCTCCTCATCCTCATTCCCGTCACCCTGCCCCTCAAATTTCTCAACAACATCCTCTCGCGCCGACATGAATATCAAGCCGATGCCTATGCCATTAAAACCACCGGACAGCCGCTCATCCTGGGTCAGGCCCTGATCAAACTGACGCGGGATCACCTGTCAGACCTGACCCCGCATCCGCTCAAGATTCTGCTGGATTACAGCCACCCCCCCATCCTCGCCCGCCTGAAAGCCCTAACCGCGGAGTCAAATCCTTAAGCCTGATTTCGGGAGCGAAGACGATACCCTAGCGCCACCAGCCCCCATAACACGGCAAACCCAATTCCACATAACCCGGCCACTTTGAGCCAAGATACCGATTTTTGATTGGCCGCTTGGAATTCGATCGTCATCGGCTTCCCCACCTCGGTCTGCAGCACCTGTTGAAAACTCAACTGGATTCCCCGGCGGGGCAGATTGATCCGCAAGGGTAAACTCTTGCTCTCCGCCACCTCCTGAGCCGCCTGCACTTTGTCCCACTGGAGTTCGGCATTCTGAGTCAGGATCGCCTGCTGAGGGGCAGCCATCTGGACCGATCCATTGATCGTTTGCCCCCCCCCCTCTCCGCCCTGCCTGGCCTGTTGTCCCTCCTCTGAATTGTCCGCCACAAACTGTTGTTGGGCGTTGACTAAATTAAGCGCCTGGGCTTTCTTGACCTCGCCCTCGAGTTGTCCCAAATCACTTCCCACCTTGCCTTTGGACCGCTTTGCGCGCTGGTAATAATCATTCGCCTCGCGTAATTTACCCCCGCTCAGATTATTCTTCACGTTCCAGAGATCCGATTTGAGAGTTTCGGCCTCTTTGACCTGCTTGGCTTGTTCATCCTTTTCGTAAGCAGCGTAACTATAGGTCGTACTGACCGGAACCCGGTTCTGCGTCAGAACCACTTCCGGCGTCATCTTTTTCATCGATCCGTCAAACTGGCTAAACAGGTAATCGGCCGGCAAAAACAGATCCCATTGCGCATTCTTAAAGGGGATATCCAATGCCGGCGAAACCAGATTCACCTTCCCCTTCCGGCTCGGAAACGCGGTCGCGCCCACAAAAGTCAGCTCCACTTCCACGGGCAGGTCCACGCCGGTCCGCTCCATCGGGATCAGCAGTTTGCCGTTTTTGCGGCTGGGCCGGACGGGTTGGCCACCGACAAACGCCGACCAGACCTGGGCGGTTTCAGGCAATTCCAGCTCCAGGTATTGCCGGGCATTATTGCGGACACTCAAGGCCATCTCGGTCATGATTTGTCCATCCTCGGCCACCACGGTGGTCAAACGAACGCTCTCGGCCAAGGCCTGCAAAACCTCGGCATCTTCAAATTGTTCAACCTTCAATCCCAATTTGTAGCCCGGTCGCAAATAGCGAACCACCAGTACCGGCGGCTCCGACGGCGTGCCCGCCCAGGAAGGGAGATCGTTTTTATCGAGTCTCAAAAGATCCGACGACAGGCCTTGGGGATTCAGTTTGAGTCGCGGTGGAACCGAAATCGCCAGCATTCCCGTCTCCCGTTCCACATCCAACACCTCTACCCCCCCGAAATCGAACCCCCCGTCCTTGATCAGCCAGCGACGCCCCCATCTAACCGTCAACAGATAACTCCCCCGCACCTTGTTTTGCAATTCAATCGTCCATTCGCGGGTCTTTTCATCGTAGTCCTTCCGCCGGATATCGCGTCCGGTCAAATCCACATTCCGGTAGGTTGCGGGAACCCGCAATCGGAATAGCCGGGTCGGGGCATTCAGAATTTCATAGCGGATTTGACTGCGTCCATTCACTAGGTTTTCCGTCAGGGAAGCCAGGGTCACCACCTCAGCCCGGACCCACGCCTGCATGCTTTCGGTCGTCAGCGTCAAGGCCCAGGGAGGTTGAAGTCCATCGCCGGCATCGCCCGGTAGAATTTTGAAGCCCAAGCCGGACCCGATTATTCCGTCCACAGCGGCCACGGGAATCTCTGTTATGCCCTCAAAATGATCGCTCTTGATCTGAATTCCTTCATCGGCAGAGACGGAAATAGCGCCGCTGAGTTTCTGAATCCCCAAGGGCTGTGCGCCGGCAAGCGGCAGCGACGCGGGCAACGGATTCAGGAAGCGGATCAATTCGAGTTTGAGATGATACACCCCTTGCGCCCGTTCCTTCAGGGTGATCTCAATAATTTGCCCGCCCCCGGTCACCGGGGGATTTTTCAGAATCCACTGCGCCAGGTTGGTTCCGGTCAATTTTTCCAATCGATAGCCTTCGGGCAATCCAACCTGGAGCATGAAAGTCCCAACCCGTTTGATCGTATATTGGATCTCGGCATCCAATGCGACCTGGTCCGATCCGATCCGAAAAACATTCCGCACAACGGCCTCAATCTGCGGCAACACCGTGTCCAATTTGACCGTCAAGCCGAAATCCGGCTTTAAGAAGCGATAGGCTGCCGTAATTCCCGATTGGGCCGTGGGGACCAGGCTCACTTTGTCCCCCGGGGCACCCTCGAGCGACGCATCGGCCAAGGCTTGATTGAATTCAGCCGAATCGATTTTCTGCACGCTATCCTGGGCTTCGTAAGATAAGCTCAATTCATCCGGAGCCTTGAATCCCACCAAACCGGTTTCGCGGGTAATATCGACGGGATGCGGTATTTCGATTTTTATAGAAGCCGGAACCGCGCCTTGTGATTTTTCGGTTTCAACCAGCAGGCGATACCGATTGGAAATCCCTTTCATCAACTCGACCGTCAAGACGTCTTTTTCAACCGTCCAGGTCCGGATCATTTGTCCCTCCACCCGCATCAAGCGTTGTCCAGTGGGAAGCTGAACCCGCAAGGTCTTCAATTCTCCCTGCATCACCTGGTAATCGAGGGTTGCGGCCACATGCAACGCCCCCCCGTCAAAGGTCACCAGTGCGGCGTTTTGACAGAATAGAGTGGCCGCAATATCGGCCGCCCGGATGATCTTGGGCGTCCAACTCATCTCCAGGCGATTCGTATTGCTGAGCACGGCTTCCACCCGAGTCTCCGGAGGCAAAGTCACAGCGGGAGCACCCGGTCCCGGCTTGGGGAGCGCCAGATAAGTCAATGAGATAGCGGCGGGAATGTCCACTGTGGCCTCGGGTTCATCAATCGTAAGGATCACCTTGGACAACAGGGCATTGGGCAATCCAAATTGAAAACGGCGAATGGTCGTGTCGCCCTGAAGCTTGACCAAATACCGCAGATGGACCTTGACCGCTCCGGGGCGCGGGATAAATACTCCAATGCGACCTTGTTTTCGAACCAGTTGCACAGAGGGCCGATTGAATCCCCAACCGGGAGTCGATTTAACATCGAACCCTTGCAGGGCAACATCGTTTCCCATCAAGAAGATTGTCTGGTCGTCTTGCTCGGTTTTGATTTCATAAATCGCTTCAAAATGTCCTATCCGGAGTGCGGATTTAGGATCTGCGGTCCGGATCTCTCCTTTGTAAACGGCGGACAGAATGGAGGCCGATTCCGGTTCCGCCGGCAGGGAGGCTTGCGCGGAGGCCCAATCGGACGGCACCAGGCATGCCACGATTAACAGGGCGGTCAGGATGGGGGGAACCGGAGGCGGCAGAACGGGAGGTTCCGATGTTGGGGGGCATTTGCCCTCCGGCTTGGGTAAGGACCGGATCTTGCGGCAAATCAACACCACCGCGGCGATCGGAATCGCAAACCCGATGGCCACGGCACTCAATGCCAATATACCGCCGAGGAGTCGATATTGAATCAGGCAACTCGTCAATCCCCCCGCCATCAAGGCCAGACCCAGAGCCATGAACAAGCTATGCCGCTCTTCACGTCGCCATTGCCAAATAACCAGTAACAAGCCGACCAGAACGGATAGTCCTTGCAACCCGCCTCGAATCAATTCATGGGCCGTCCGCTTCATCGTCAAGGCTTGGATGGATAACAGTTCGTTCCGGACATTCAAAACCTTTGTGAACACATAGCGCTGACCGGTGCGGGGAATTTCAATTCGGAGCGATTTCAGGCCGGCAGCAACCGCCGATCCGGGTGCTGAAGACGCCGGCTTTCCGGAGAAGAATTGACCCTGTCTATCAATCGTTGCAACCCCACCAACCTTATGAAAACCATACGTTGCTCCGGCTACATCTGAACCGCTTCCGTTTTCATCCTTCGGCCCTCCACCCCTATCCTCCCGAGCCGCAGTGTCAGCCGTCGGCGCGGGTTCCGCCACCGGCTCGGGCGGAAGAACAACTTCGGTCATCACAGCCCGCGATCGGTCTCTCGAACGCGTCATACTGGGAATCGCAATGGCGAGCAACAGGAGCACAGCCACCGCTCCCCCGATGGCCAGAAGACATCCCCGCGCGCCCTTTCGTGCGACAAAAAATCCGATGATCACCAAAACCCCCACCAGCACCACCCCGATGGCCAACGGGAATATCAAGTTGTCATTCCGTTCAAAAAATCGAACAAACTCCCGCCAAGCCTCATAAAAACCATAGGTGGTCCCGCGGGCAATGATCATGTTCCCCGCAAAGCGTGCCAACCGGCAATCATCGGGCACAAACACCTCCCACTCCGCATACGTCGTCTGCATGTCGGTCTTCGGCGCTTCAATGCGCACCGGTTGGAACATTTTCTGGCGGATTCCCTCCACTTTTTGGGCATACACTATTTCCACTGCAAAGGCCTGGTCGCGCCGCCCGTCGCGCGGCAAAGGAATCAATAACTGCGAGCCTTTCCGCTCCGGCTTGGCGGAGTCCCCTTTGACGTAGCAGGACCAGAAATCGGCGCCTTCCGGCAAAGTGAACATCTGGAATTGGCGGTCATTATTCTTGATCATGAAGGAGGCTTGCGTCAGCATCTGCCCGTCCTCTGTCAAAACGGTGGTCAATTGCATATGGTCTGCGGCCGCATCCAGAATTTGAAGTTCTTCATAACGGTTAACCTCCACCGAAAGTCCGTAAGTTCCGCCCTGGTAACGATAGGCCAGCAGAACGGGCCGTGAAATCAGGGCCCGGTCGCTTTCCGACAACTCGGTTTCATCGATCCGCCGGATCGCATCGCCGCCCGGCACGGTGTTCAATTTCAGGTTCCCCGCACTGGTGATCGCGATACTGCCGGTCTCCCGTTCAACGCCTTCGGGATGAATGCCGCCCAAGGGCAAGGTGGCCTTGTGCGGATCGAATTGGTAATCATACGTCACCACCAGCGAATACCCGCCCCACACCTTGTCCTGCAGACTGATCACCCATTCAGCCCCCTGCAATTCCTTGCGTCGAATGTTCGGGCCCGTGAAATCGACATTTTTCCATAAGGCCGGTACCCGCACGCGGAATTCCTGCACGCCCTGGTTCAAGATGGCATAGCGAATGGTCGCGCTCCCGCCTAAGAGGCCGTCGCCCACCGCAATCAGGTTAAAGACTTCCGCCGTGACCTTCGGCTGGAGGCGGTCCGCTCTCAGCACCAGGCTCCAATCGGCCTGCTCGGCCTGGTAGGCCAGTGTGGCATCCCCGCGCACAGGCAATAGAGCGATGGGCAGTTCGCGCAATCCCGCCATTTTTTCAATCACCGCTTTCAGTTGAATCCCGCCCGCCGCCACCACGCCGATTTGCGCTGTTTCACGGATGGCACTCACCACCCGAACAGGCTCAAAGGTCAGGATCGGCAATTCATTTGTCCCGCCCGCCGGCCGATGCAAGGCCTGCTCCAGTTGAATATCCAGCGTTCGCACGCCTAACACCCGGTTCCCAAAATGAACCTGCAAAACCCCTTTATTCAGCTTCCATTCCGCGACGTCATCGCCCCGGACCTCGGCCACGACAAATCCCTTGGGTGGGTTCAGATCCACCGCATACAATCCCGCCTTTTCAATCGTCAACCCCACCCGATGCTGAACCATCACCCGCGACTCCTCCACCCGCACGGTCACCCGGTCATCGGCCGTCACCACCGGCTCGATCCGCCTGATCTTTAACTTCAACCCGAAATCCGCCGCATGAAACTGATACGCTGCCACCGCACCTGCCTCGGCATTAATTTGCCGCAGGCCGGTCGCAGTGTCCGCTTCCACCACCACATCCTCCGCCCGTAATGTCATCCGGCCGGTCTCCCGCTCAATATCCTGGGGATGGGGCAAATCGATGGCCACCCCTTCCGCCAGATTGAGAATCGCCTGCTCGGTCAGGAGGGTCAGGTGATACGCCTTTTCAAGCGGTTTCAGAAATTCGATCGATAGAATCTGCCCTCTCCCTTCGGTCCGAATCTGCCAATCCCGAATTCCTTCCCCTTGGACCTGGGTCAGGGATTGATGGGCCGGAATCCTGACCGCGAGACGGGACAAAACGCCCTGCATAATATCGAATTTGAAATGGGACGCGGTTTTCACCACCGTCGGCGAAACCTGCAGGGAAACCGTGGCTTCGCTGGTCAGAACTGCTTTCCGGGCCATTTCCATTGCCCGACTCTGCCACCGGAGGGCGACGACACTGTCATTTCCCAGAATTCCCCGGACTTGAACCTTGTTGGGCTGAATGTTTTTTTCAATTACGACGCCCGTCAATAACTCCAGATCCAGATCTTTTCCCTCAGCCTGAAGATCGACCGAACCGACGATGGCATCGGGCCCGTTCAAAATCACCTGATTCCACGGCTCTTGGCGGATCACTTTGGCAACCAAATCCAATTCGACGTTGAACCGTCCATTCCGGCCCGCAATCAGCCGATAGGCTTTGCCTGATCGTTCCAGCTGGAAGTCCTGGGGCAGACGTGACTCGACCACCGTCAAATCGCCCGAGAGAATCGGCAGGACTTTGGACCCCTTGGCTGCGACTTCGAGATCGAGAATCAGAGTGAACTGGGCGGTCTGATCTTTGATTTTTCCCGAATATTGAATGGCATGAACCGTGATTTCGGGAATTGCCGGATTTTGATCCATGGCAACCGCCGCATCATGGGGTCGCAAACCCAGCCCCAAGGCGAAGACCAAGCCGACCCACACTGACACCTTGC
>CAZCDO010000025.1:0-14058 GCA_964497135.1 uncultured Verrucomicrobiota bacterium | reverse complement strand
GCGCCGTGCGAAGTTTCTGCCTGAAGTTCATGGATGCTCCTCCTGCCGGATGATGACCCGATCGGTTTTCAATCTGAAATCAATCTACACCCAAATGCCCATTAGTTAAGTAAAAGGGGTGTAAAAGTCTTGAGTCATCGAAATTCTTCAGGATCGAGGAGAGAATGGAATCCCGGCAGTCGCCGACCCCATCTCTTTTCGGCGAAACCGCACGGCAAATATGCTCCCCCCACCCATGTTATCCATATGCGATGCCACCGCCCCCTGGGCCTCGGCCAGAGCCTTGACCAGAGCCAAACCTAATCCCAACCCGGCCGGAGTATCCGATCCGCCTCCCCGCTCAAACGCCTTGAATAAACGTTTCTGCTGTTCGGCCGGGATCCCGGGCCCGTGATCCATCACCCGCAGTACAGCGCATTCGCCCTCGGCTGTAATCGTCACCCGCAAAACCCGATCCGCAGCCGCCCGTGAATATTTCTCGGCATTATCCAACAGGTTCTGCAGAATTTCCACCACCGCATCCCGGTCAAATAAAACCCGGTCCATGGTTTCCGGACTGTCCACAACAACCTGCACCCCGGCCGCTTCCAAAGCGGGTTGGTGCCGTCCCAGCCCCTCCCGGACCGTCTCCGCTAAATCGCCCGACTCCACCCGAACCGACATTCGTCCCCGTTCCAAGCGGCTGAACCCCAAAACATTGCCCACCACCCGTCCCAGGCGCTCGGCCTCACCCGCGATCGATTGGGCATAGTGTTTCATTTTTGAAGGGTCACCCAATCCGTCGGCCAGCAGATCGGCATACAACCGCAAACCGGCCAGCGGCGTCCTCAATTCATGCGCGGCACTGGCCGCAAACTGGGCGCGTTGCCGGGCCAAACGGTCGGCTTGCCAGACCAAACCCACCACGCATAATCCGGCCAGGAGGGCAATTCCAGCCCCGCCCACAAACACCCGGAGAAAACCGCGGCGCAACTCAACCGCATCCTGCCGCGCCTTTCCCCGCCCCGCTTGACGGTCGACGCTGACCCGCCACGGCTCTCCGCCCAATTCCAATGCCACATCCGTGTCGGCTCGCGGCCGACCGGGCAACAACCGGGCCGGCATGTCGACAGCCCGGAAATAATCCTCCAAGCCCGCCACCGAAAGCACGAATCCCTGCAACCGCCGGTTTTGCGGCGTGGTCACCTCCCGTAAGGCGACCAATGTCGGTGTGCCCTGGAGATAGACGGTTCGCCATTTCAAGGGGCCGACAAATATTTGGACTTGCTGCTCCGGCATCGGTTCAGATCGACTTTTCTTGGATAGACCCGCGGATGAAACGTTTTTTTTACCTTCGCGTAAGTTCGAATACAGCTCCTGAGCATCGACGTTTTGTTCCCAGGCCCGGGACTCCATCTGCTCCACCCGGGCTTGCACCGGAGCATTCTGAACCTGCTGTTGCGCAGATTCCGGAACGGCCGGTTGAAGGGGAACGGAGCCTTCGGCGGGGAGTTGCGCGGCTGTCGGGCCGTTTGCCGGTGCCAGAACGGATTCTCCCCGCACGGCAAACAGAATAGACGCCAATCCACGCTCCAATTCCCGCTGGATTTGCCGATCCGCCTCGGCGCCCGTCCCTTTCCGGACAGCCCGCTGTTGAAGGCGTTCATCCGCTTCCGCAGTGGGCATAGTCACCGAACCGGTCTCGCCGTCAGCCTGAAAATAACATTGGATCAACGGATCGCCAGGTCCGGCTACCAGGGGCGAGGGAACCACGGAGGCTCCTTCATAAGCCCCTTGGGGATCATGAAAGTAGGCCTGGTAATGATAAAAAGGCCGCTGGGATTCAACCTCCAAGAGCGCACTCAATCGTTCGCTCAACCGAGAGGCCAGCCGGGCCGAGATATCCGCGGCAGACCGATCGGCCGAGGTCAGCAACGCCTGGGCCTGTTGTTCCACGGCGTGCCAGCCCACCCAATACCAGGCGATACACGGCATAACCACAGCAAAGGCGGTCAGAATGCCGGCCAAAATCAAACGATGGAATCGAAAATTCATCGGGACTGATCATGCCCCCAGGCGTATCCCACGCCTTTGACGCAAACGACGATTTGAGGATCGGCAGGGTTGCGCTCGATTTTGGAACGCAAATTGGCGATCGTCATATCGACCGTCCGCGTTTCCGTGTCAGGCCGCAGATTCCAGACCTGCTCCAGCAATTCCGCCCGCGTTACGGCCCGGGTTCGATGCCGATGAAGCCAACGGATCAGGGCGCCTTCCCGGGCGGTCAGCGTCACAGTCTGCCGTCCTCGGATGGCTTCCAGTCGGCCCAAATCGAGCGTACAACCGTCGATTTTCAACAATTCCGGCGCTGTCGGCACAGCCCGAACCCGGCGCCCCAGCGCCTCGACGCGGGCGAGCAATTCCCGGGCCCCGAAGGGTTTGGTCACATAATCATCGGCTCCGGCTTTTAAACCGCGAACCTTATCATTTTCTGAGCCCTTGGCCGTCAACATCAGAATCGGTAGAGCCGGATGGGTGGGACGGATGCGCCGACAGACTTCAATTCCATCAAACCCCGGCAACATCACATCCAGCAACACCAAGTCATACGTCCCCTGGTCAATTTTAGCGACGGCTTCGGGACCGTTCCCGGCCACTTCCACCGCGTGTCCGGCGTTGTGGAGCAAATCCACCAGGCCCTGGCGCAAGACGACTTCATCCTCGACCAACAGAAGGTTCATGCCGTCCATTTTGCCCGTTAATCGGTGACCTGCAAAGTAAAAGATGTGTAATATTTTCGGATTGTACCAACCCGGAAATAATAGGACATTAGACGGCATGCCACCGAACTGTCATCTCGTCCGCCAGGAACATATCCCCACCCGCGCCGCCTGCCCGGTGATCGATGCGCATAACCATCTCTGGGGACAATGGGATCAGGTTGATCAGTATGTCCGCATCATGGACGAAGTCGGCGTCGTTCAATATGCCGATCTAACCAGTAATCTCGACCTGAAATTCGTGCCCGGCGGGTACGAATTCGCCCCGGCCGACATCGAGACGTTTTTTACCCGATGCGCCGATCGCCATCCGGGTCGTTTTTTCGGATTCACCGTCGCGACATTTTCCCGGTCCGTGAATCAACCCCTTTTCAACGATGCCAACGCCTTCGCCGAGGAAACGGTCGCCCTGCTGGAACGCCATGTGGTCCGCGGCGCGCGGGGCCTCAAAATCCTCAAGGAACTGGGCCTGCACTATCGGGATGGCGCCGGACAACTGATCGCCGTCGACGATCCGCGTCTCTCCCCCATCTGGGACGCCGCCGGCAAGCTCGGGATTCCCGTCCTGCTCCATCAGGCCGATCCGCTCGGCTTTTTCGACCCCGCCACGCCGGATAACGAACATTACGACTCCCTGCTCAAATATCCGTCCTGGAATTTCGCCGATACCACCCGCTTTCCCCGGGCCCGAACCATCCTGGCCCAACGGGACCGCCTCCTCGCGAGGCATCCCCGCACGGTTTTTATCCTCGCCCATGCCGCGGGTCTTTCCGAGGATTTAGGCGAAGTCGCCCGGATCCTCGATACCTATCCTAATGCTTGCATTGACTTCAGCGCCCGCCTGGACGAGCTGGGACGCCAACCTTATACCACCCGGGAATTCATGATCCGGTATCAAGACCGGATCCTTTTCGGAACCGACATGCCCCCCACCCTGGACATGTACCGGTGTTATTTCCGATTTCTGGAGACGTTCGATGAATATTTCTTTCCGCCCGACTATGACGGAACCTTCCGCCGGGCCCGGTGGGCCATTTATGGCATCGGTCTCCCCCCCGCCACCCTTGAGTCCATCTACTTTAAAAACGCCCTGCGTTTGATTCCGGGGCTAAAAGCCCCTTGATCATTTCTCTTTCTCTCGAGCGGGCGGGCAACGATACATCTCGTAGAGCTTGGCATATTTCAAAAAAACGCCGTAGGCGGAAATAACCGCAATCATCCATCCCAGCAGGCCATCCATGAATCCCCGTTTCAGAAAAAAGGCCTTGAAAAAACGGATCGGGGGCCTGAAAAACAAATCGCTCCAGCGGAATTTTTTGCCGACATTAAACATTGTCCGGGCGGTGATGGTCGAGAAATCGTTCAAGGTCTTGATCTGGTCCCGCATGTTGTCATAGGTGTAATGATAGAGATGCCCTTTCAGCCGCTTGACTTCGCCGGGCACGGTGGTCCGATCGTGCGGTTCGCTTCCCGCACAGGTCCCCCGATCCTTCCGGAATAAACGCATCTTGAGGTCGGGATACCATTCCCCATGCCGGATCCATTTGCCCATATAAAACACCATGCGCGGGAACTCATATCCGTCATAGCCCGCGTTGCGACCGGACTCGAATTCATCCAGAATCTCATCGCGTAATTGCGGCGAAACCTCCTCGTCGGCATCGACAAATAGAATCCAGGGACCCGCGGAAAAATCCTTGATCAGGTTTTTCTGGCCGATATAGCCCAACCATTCGTGTTGGTAAATCCGGGACGTGTATTCCCGACAGATCTCAACCGTCCGGTCCTTACTGAAACTATCCACCACCACGATCTCGTCCGCCCAGCGGAGGCTCTCGAGACATCGGCGGATGTTGTGTTCCTCATCGCCAGCCGTGATGCAGGCCGATATTTTTTCGCGATTCATTTTTGACCTTCTGAAGAATCAGTCGACCGGGACCGTTTCTCCCGTTTATTCGGACAATTCCCGGATCGCATTCCAAACCCGATCGGGTTCAATTTGGGCCAACACCCGTTGGGCTTTCTCGGAGTTGCGAACAATATCCCGCATTCCCCGCACTGAGGAATCGCTGACCACCCGACTTCGGGACCCCAGCGGGGCGGTCTGTGCGGGATCCGTCAAACCAAAAATCCCGACCACCGGAGTTCCCACCGCGGAAGCCAGGTGCATCCCCCCACTGTCATTGGCCACCACCAGCATACACACCTTGAGAATGGCGGCAAGTTCGATTAGATCGGTCCGACCCGCCAGATTGACCCCCCCCCCCCCCCATCGTGTCACTCACTTCGTCGCACACCGGTCGATCCCCAGCCGTACCCGCCAGTACAACGCGTACGCCCTCCCGTTCGAGCCGACGACCAATCTCGGCAAAATGTGACGCCGGCCAGCGCTTGGACGGCCCCCGGGCCGCCCCGGGAAACAGGGCCGCCAATCGGCTCCGATCCGGATCCAGCCCGGCTTCCTTTAAAATCATCCGTCCCCCTTCGAGGGGAGGCTCCAGGTAAGGGGGGGACGGCAGTGCTTTTAGATCCAATCCCAAAAGGTCCATCGATTCCCAGGCTTGGTGCCTCCGTCCGTCCCCCCTTGACGGCTGAACCCGGTGGGTCAACAGGCAATCCCGAAAATGACCGGGCGCTCCGATGCGCAGGGGGATACCGGCACCAAAAGGGATCACGGCGGATCGAAATGAATGGGGCTGAATCACGGCCACATCGAAGGCCCCCTCCCGGACCCGCCGCCAGGTCCGCCACGTTCCGCGCCCTCCCCGTTCAAATTCCAAGAGCGGCCCGAAACCGGGCACACACTGCCAGAACGGGATCAGGGACCGACGCACCAAAAGGGTGATGGGCAGTTCGGGACGCCGCGCGCGAAAAGCCGTCAATGCCGGCAGGGTCATGACGGCATCGCCCAACCAGTTGACCCCGCACACCAACACCTTCCGGGCCGTATCCAGCCGGTCGCGCACCTCAGCGGAAACATATTCGGGCAATGCAGGCATTGAAGTCTTCCGCTCCGCTTAAGAGTTGAATTTCGACCCGTAAAAAATAGAGCGGGACATCGCACCGGTCGATCTTGGGAAATCGAACCGAATCCTTTTCCGTGGTGAGAATGGCATCCACCCGCATTTCGCGTCCGTGATTGATGATATCCAGGATTTCCTGCTGGGTATATCGATGATGATCCTCAAATCGTTCCCGATTGACCAGGGTCGCCCCGTGTCGCTCCAATTCCTGTTCAAAGCCTTCCGGCGCGGCAATGCCGGAAAGCGCTGTTACGTCCAGGCCCCGGAGAAATTCCAGGGGATGCCGCTCCCCGGTGATGACATTCTGAACATACTGGGGACGATGGGCGCACTCGCTGATTTCAGCCCGCGGATTCAAGGCCCGGATCTGCTCCATGAGCGGGCTGTTGTCCCGCCCATCGCACTTGGTGATAAAAATAAAATCGGCCCGGCGCAGATTCTTAATGGGCTCGCGCAAAATCCCGCGCGGCAGGAGATAGCCACTGCCGAACGGATTGCGCCGGTCCACCAACACGATCTCGACCCGATGCTTGAGCGCCAGATATTGAAATCCATCGTCGAGAATGAGCGTGTCGCACCCCAGCTTTTCAATCGCATACCGGCCGCTTTTCACGCGGTCCTTGTCCACGAGAACGGCCACATCCTGTAAATTATTCGCCAGCATGTAAGGCTCGTCGCCGCTCATGTCAGAATCCAGCAACAGCGTCCGACCGTCGGAAACAATCCGGGGCGGGCGCCGCCGATCGCGCAACAGGATCGAATCCATCACCCGCTCGATCCATTGCGGCTCCCGTTTTTTATAGCCGCGACTGAGAATGGCCACTTTGCGCCCCGCCCGTTGGAGGTCCCGGGCAAAAACCTCCACCACCGGCGTCTTGCCCGTCCCCCCCACCGTCAGGTTGCCGACACTGATGACCTGACACCCGAGCGTGTGATGCCGCAGAATTCCACACGAGTAAAGAAACAGCCGGAATTGGACCACCGACTCGAACAGACGGGACAACTGCTTAAGGATCCACAGTAAAAGGCGCAACCAGGGATTGGGGATTTTGTGGGTATCCTTTTGCTGAATCACCTGGATCAGGAAATTTTCGAGCCGTTCCAAGCCGCGTCGTTTCATGCGTGTGGTATCCCGGACGAAATCCGCCCCCACCGTTTCAAACCGCCGGATGACACCGGTCGCCCAGCAACGTCTTGAGAATATTATCCTGCGGATGCCCCTGGCTGATATGCTGGATGAACCCCTCGGCATACGGCACATCAATGACCGCGCCCTCTTCCCGGGACCAGTTCCGCATCATTTCAAGGTATTGATCGTACCCATTGTGATGCTTCAACCAATCGCGTTGGGAGGCGTGTTGGGCCAGCATCGCCGACTTCTCTTCGATCACCGATGAAATATCCACCCGACAGGATACCGGCATCGACCGTCCAAATATATCCTTCAGCGTGATGGCATTCCAATAATACAGATAGGGGAATCGCGCGGTAGCCGGGACCGGATAGCCGCAATCGTAATTCGGCACCGAGGCGATATACGCCGCGGTTCGCACCAGTTTCGACGTCTCCTCGTGGTCGACCAGATAGTCCATCGGCGGATTGGTCAGAATGATCCAGGGATCCACTTCCCGCACAATCCGGGTGGTCCGTTGCCGGTAGAGCGAACTGAACTCAACCTCGAGATCATACCCACCGGCATAATGAAAATAACCGCCCAACAATTTCGCCGAGGCTTCCGCCTCCTTCAATCGACGAGCCCGAATCACTTGCGGCGCCTCGGTCGGCGACCCCCCCCCCCCCCCCGCCATGCAAGCCAGGTGGATTTCGTAACCTTCGCGGGCCAGCAACGCCAGCGTCCCCGCCGCCATGAATTCAATATCGTCCGGATGACATCCGAACGCCAAAATTCGTTCCTTGGACATAAACTCCACTCCCTTCGGTTACTGAACTCCGCGCGCGACGGTCGCCCGGAAAACCTTGTCGAGCGCCAAACAATAGGCAGCCTGCCGCTGGGTGATCTTTTTTTCCGCGGCAAATTCCCGAACCCGGCGATAGGTTTTTTGCAACCGCTGAAAAAGACGCTGGTTGACCTCTTCCTCTTCCCAGTAGAACCCCTCGCGATTCTGAACCCACTCAAAATAGGAAACGATCACTCCGCCCGCATTGGCCAGAATGTCGGGCACCACCAGGACCCCTTTCCGCTTCAAAATCGCATCCGCTTCCGGCGTCGTCGGGCCGTTGGCCCCTTCGACGATCAGTTTGGCTTGGATGGCTTCAGCATTGTCCGCTCGAATCGCGTTTTCAATCGCACAGGGCAATAACACATCGCACGGACAGGTGATCACATCCGCCACCGGGGCCGCCCCCGGGAACCCCTTGATCCCGCCGGTCTTTTCCCGGAATTTCACCAGTTCGCCGATGTTAATCCCCGTGGCGTTGTAAAGGTTGCCGGTGACATCGCCGATCGCCACCACCTTGATTCCGCGCGCTTCGCAATCCAAGGCGGCATGACTGCCGACATTACCAAAGCCCTGGATCGATACGCTGAAATCCTTCAGGTGCAGATCGTTCACCGCCTCCATCATCGCACACACCACCCCTCGTCCCGTGGCCTCTTTGCGGCCGAGCGATCCGCCGATTTCAACCGGCTTGCCGGTCACCACCGCCCGCGCCACCTCGCGGTGCTTGCGATATTCATCGTAAATCCAGGCCATTTCGCGGGAACTGGTCCCCATATCCGGCGCCGGAATGTCGATGTTCGGACTGATATCGTTCACCAGCCGATGCGTATATTTACGTACCAACCGTTCCAGTTCACTCACGGTCAGGGAGGCCGGATCGACGGAAATTCCGCCCTTGGCCCCGCCAAAGGGGATTTCAACCAGCGCTGTTTTCAACGTCATCCACAATGACAAGGCCTTGACTTCATCGAGATCGACCTGGGGATGGAACCGGATTCCACCCTTATACGGGCCCAGCATGTCGCAATGTTGAACGCGGTAACACAGATAACAGTCCATGGTCCCGTCATCCTTTTGCAGGGTGGCGCGAAACATGATGACTTTGTCCGGCACAATAAACCGCTCAACGAGCTGTTTTCCCGGATATCGCCGGTCCACATCCAGGATCTGCGACGTTTCCCGGACCAGCCTCACCGCATTTTCAAACACAGTTGACATAATCGCCTCCTTGAATCAGCGCCTTCCAACCCCCCTTTGACCCTCCTTCTTTACCATAGACCCCCCTCACCGTCTAGATGGACTTTGCGGCCGTTTTTTTCGGGCGCATCTGTGATTAGGTGCAGTGACCGCGTGAATCCAAGTAAGTCGGGCATTCCTGCCCGACTCCGGGGAGCGGGGACGTGTCAGGCACTAGGATGAGTGACCTACTTGAGAGCCGGTTGCAACGTGCACCAAATCACAGATACGCCCGTTTTTCCGGCGCGGCTCTTTTTTACTGTGGCCGTCACGCGAAAATGTGATACGCTTGATCCCCATTCCATCATGCATAAACAAGACAGTCATCCCGAGCAATGGTTTCAAGGCGTCCCGATCAGTCCGGGTATCGCTTGCGCACGGGTTTGCCTGTTTTGCGAAAACGAAGTGGCCGCCCTCCCCACCGAACGCGGTACCGGCCACAATTTCGACAGCGAAAACGACCGGTTCCAAATGGCTCTCATCACCGTCAACCAGAGTCTCGACGAGGTCAAGACCCGGGTCGCCAAGGAAATTGGACCAGCCGAAGCCGAGATTTTTACGACCCAACAGATGATTCTGCAGGACGAACAATTGATCAAATCGGTCCGGGCCGGCATGCGTCACGAAAACCTCGCCTGCGAAACCGCCGTGCATCGGACGTTGAGCTCCTTCGAAGCCCGCCTGCGCGCGGTCGCCTCCGATACCCTCCGTGAACGAGCCTCGGATATCAGCGAAGTGAAGCGCCGCCTGCTCGAAGCCCTCGGTCATGGCGCGTCCGGCTTCCAATGTTCCCATTACGTGTGCCGACGCGGTCGCGGCCGGATCGTGGTCGCCCGGGAATTGACGCCCCGCCTGACCGTGGATCTGGATGCCGAACACGTCCAGGGCTTCATCACGGAACACGGGGGACTCACCTCCCATGCCGCGATCCTGGCTCGGGCGCTCGGGATTCCCGCCGTCAGCGGCATCCCCAAGGCCAACGACCTGCTCGCCTGTGGCGCGGAAACACTGATCAACGGCAACACGGGCGAGGTCATCCTCTGGCCGTCCCCCGCCACCAAAGCCCGTTTCCCGATCGCCCGCGCCTTCTCACTGAACACCGAACCCTGTGACCCCATCGGGGGTCTCAAGGTGTACGCCAATATCAACCTCATCGGCGATCTCGCACAGGCCCTCCAAATGCAAGCGGAAGGGATCGGTCTCTATCGCACGGAATTCGAGTTTCTCGCGGAATCCCGACCTCTCTCAGAGGATGAACAATTCCAGCGCTATACCGCCGTCCTCAACGCCTTTCCCGACAAGCCGGTCCATTTCCGCCTGCTCGATCTCGGGGGCGACAAGTCGGCCGATTTTCTCGAATTGCCGCAAGAGGAAAATCCCGCCCTCGGCTTGCGCGGCGCCCGCCTGTTGATGGCCCGGCCCGACCTCTTGCGCACCCAGGTCCGGGCCATCGCCCGCGCCTCGCATATCGCCCCGCTCAACCTGATGTATCCCATGATCACCGATGCCGCCCAGTTTCTTCAATTGCGGGCCCTGGTGGACGAAATCATGGCGCCCCTCAAACCCGGTTCCATCCGGCATGGCGTGATGCTCGAAGTGCCCTCCGCCTGCCTCGATGCCCGGAACCTTTTGAAAGTCGCCGATTTTGCCAGCCTCGGCACCAATGACCTGTACCAGTATCTCTTTGCCCTCGATCGCAACAACGAGCAACTCGCCGGCGATTTCAAACACGACCACCCGGTCTTTTGGAATCTCATCCGGGATGTGGCCGCTGTCGCCCGACGGCTCAAAAAACCGCTGTCCGTCTGTGGCGAAATTGCCAGCCAGACGGACTGCGTCCTGAAATTACTCGAACTCGGCATCGATACCGTCAGTATCCCGCCCCGCCTTATTCCCCGTCTTCGTCGGGCCATCGGGGCCTCGACGTATTCCCGTTCGCATCTCAAAAAACGCCCCCCTAAAAGCCCTGCCAAAACTCAAAAGGCATCCCCTCATGACTCTGCTTTGCCGCCTGGTTGACGCCCATCTCCGCGTTTTTCCTTCCGCCAATCCCCGCTCCCTCCCCGCACCCCAACTCGATATCGCCCGGGGCGAAGCCGCCGCCTTTCAACTCGCCGTCTCAAACCCCGATCCGGTCGAAGTCGCTAAAATCTCCGTTTTCGCCGAGGCCGCCAAAGGCTTTTCCCTTCGGATTCGCCGCGTCGGGTTTGTTCCCCTCCCCCATTTCAACACCCAAGTCCCTGACGCGGAGCGCGATGGCGTCGGCCGCATCCCCGGCCTCGTCCCCGATCCCCTGTTCGACGACTGCTCCGCCCCCGTCGCTCCGCTCGAAACCGTTCCCTTCTGGATCTCCCTTCAGTCGGTCCCCGGTGTGTCGCCCGGACGCCACTCCATCACCCTCCGCGTCGAATGCGAAGGACGCACCGTCGCCCGCTTAAAAACCCCCGTGACGGTGTACGATCTTCCCGCCCGGCCCCGCCGCAATTTTCCCGTCGTCCAATGGTTCTATGTCGATGCCCTGCTCGATTGGTACCGCCTGCAACCTTTCGAAGAACGCTTCTGGCCCATCCTGGCCGCCTACATGGCGGACCTTCCGGCGCACGGTCAGGACACCATTTACACCCCCGTCTTCACGCCCCCCCTCGATGGCGTCAAACGGCCCACCCAACTCCTCCACATCCGCCGACGCGGCACCCGCTATGAATTCGACTGGCGCCAGGTTAAACGCTATGTGGACTTGGCAAAAAAACAGGGCATCCGCAATTTCGAATGGACCCACTTCTTCACCCAGTGGGGCGTCCGGAACGCCATCCGGATCTATGAGGGCCATGGTGAATCGGAAAAACTCCTCTGGCCCGTCGATACCGCCGCCTGCTCTCCCGTCTATCGCAAATTCCTCGCCCAATTCCTACCGGAATTAAAGGCGTTCATCGATCGCGAAAAAATCGCCGAACGATCCTTCTTCCATGTCAGCGATGAACCGCATGGCGAGGAGCCCCTGGCCAACTACAAGGCCGCCCGCGCCCTCCTCAAGGAACTCGCGCCCTGGATGAAAACCATGGACGCCCTCAGCGAAATCGTCTATGGCCGCGAGAAAGTCACCGATATGCCCATTCCCAGCATCCAGGTGACCAAGGCCTTCATGGAAGAAAACATCCCCTGTATGACCTATTTCTGTTGCGGCCCGCGCGGCACCTATCTCAATCGCCTGCTCGATACGCCCCTGCCCAAAATCCGCATGAGCGGCTGGCTCTTCTATCGCTTTAAAGCCCTTGGCTTCCTCCATTGGGGCTACAATTACTGGTATCAATCCCAAACACGCAACCTGATCGATCCCTATGCCGAATCGTCCGGACTCGCCTGGCCCGGCTGGGCCTATGGCGATACCTTTGTCGTCTATCCCGGCCCGCAGGGGCCCATCGATTCGATCCGCTGGGAAATCTTCGGCTTGAGTCTTCAGGATTACGCCCTTCTGCAAAACCTCGCCGTCCCGCCCGACGGCCCCACTCTGCGCTCCCTCCGCGATTTCAACGATTTCCCAAAAAAACTCGGCTGGTCCCTGCAAGCCCGGAAAAAGCTCCTGCAGGCCGGAGCCGGGAAATAACCCCTACCGTGACCCATGCAAATGAGTAAGGCCCCAATTCCCCCCCTATCGACCCCGCTCCAAACCCGCTGGATGGAACTCTACCGCCATCTGCACGCCCACCCCGAACTCTCCACCACCGAACAGGCCACCGCCGCCCGGATCGCCGAAGAATTCAACCGCCTGGGCTTTCAAGTCCAAACCGGCATCGGCGGACATGGCGTCGCGGCCCTCCTCGCAAATGGACCCGGCCCGGTCATCCTCTTGCGCGCCGACATGGACGCCCTGCCCGTCGAGGAAAACACCGGCCTGCCCTACGCCAGCCGGGTTCGCGTTTCAACCCCAACCGGTCAATCCCTTCCCGTCATGCACGCGTGTGGACATGACATCCACATGACCGTTCTGGTCGGGACCGCCGAACTCCTCGCCACCCATCGAAAAAACTGGTCCGGCACCCTGATAGCCATCGGTCAGCCGGCGGAAGAAAAAATGAATGGCGCCCAAGCCATGCTCTCGGATGGCCTGTACCAACGCATTCCCCGCCCCGATTTTGCCCTCTCGCTCCATGTTGCCCCCACCCTTCCCGCCGACACGGTCGGGATCTGTCCCGGTTATGCCTGGGCCTGCGCCGATCAGGTCCAGATCACCGTCCTCGGCGTCGGGGGCCATGGCGCGACTCCGCACAAAACCCGCGATCCCATCGTCCTTTCCGCCCAATTAATTTTGGCCCTTCAAACCATCGTCAGCCGCGAAATCGACCCCACCGATCCCGCCGTCATCAGCATTGGCACCCTCCACGGCGGATCGGCCTTCAATATCATTCCCGACGAAGTCCGGATCACCCTCACCCTCCGCACCTATGCCCCCGAAGTCCGCGACACCCTCATCGCGGCCATCCGCCGGCAGGCGCACGGACTGGGTCTCGCCGCCGGCCTGCCGGAAGACCGCCTCCCGGTCGTCACGGTCAACCCCGCTTTCTGTCCGGCCGTCTATAATGATCCCGACCTGACCGCCCGCATCGGCGCCTCGTTTCGCCGGGTACTCGGAGAACAAAAAGTGGTCGCCGTCAAGCCGGAGATGGTCGGCGAAGATTTCGGTCTTTTCGGTCGGGTTACCCCCTCGATTCCCCTCTCCATCTTCCGCTTGGGCATTCGTCCAACCCATTCGGACGCCCCCTTTCCCCCCTTGCATTCGCCCCAGATGGCGCCCGTCGCCGACCTCGCAATTCCCACCGGCGTCAGCGCCCTCTCCGCCGCCGTAATCGATCTCCTGCCGCCCGCCTGAAATCGGATTCTTTCTAAAACAATGCAACTGAGGGGAAAGCGATTCACCACTGAGTCACCGATACACGGAGGTGAAAGCCAGAAAACCGCAGATGCGGTCAGCCTTCGCACGCAACGTGCCAAGTCTGTCCGCGTTGGTTTAAGGAAGGAGCAGGAGAGCACAGAACAACTCCTGTGAACTCGGTTCCCTCAAGAGAGCCCGCGGGCTGGATT
>CAZCDO010000024.1:0-30276 GCA_964497135.1 uncultured Verrucomicrobiota bacterium | reverse complement strand
AACAAGCGGCCCATGATAGGGTCCGATCCACCGCCTGACAAGCGTAATCGTAGGAACAGGGATAGGGCGGACACTCGTCAAACGCCATCGCAATGTCCGATCCCAACGTCCGCTGAGCCGCCATGGCTTCGGTTGGCCCCAAAAAAATACGACTGCCATCGATGTGCGAATTGAATTCAACCCCGTTGGACTTCACCTTGCGCAGTGCCGCCAGGCTGAAGACTTGGAATCCCCCGCTATCGGTCAGAATCGGCCGGGTCCAGCCCATAAACCGGTGCAATCCGCCCAAGGCCTCGATGATCGGCATTCCTGGCCGGATGAAGAGATGATAGGTATTGCCGAGGATGATGGAGGCTCCGACGGTCTCGAGATCGGCCGGACTCATGCCTTTGACCGTCGCTTGGGTTCCCACCGGCATAAAAACCGGCGTTTCCACCGGGCCGTGTGCCGTCCAAAGGCGCCCCCGCCGGGCATGGGTATCCGGATCAACCGCCAGAATTTCAAAGGTTCCCGGCGATTTCAAGAAACACCCGCTCCCGCCGCCCAGAGGGCCAAGTCGGCCAAAACCAGAGCCGCCATGCTTTCCACCACCGGAACGGCCCGCGGCAGGACGCAAGGATCATGTCGTCCGCGCACCTCCAACAGAATTTCGTTCCCTTCGTAATCCGAGGTCGCCTGCGCCCGTGAAATGGTCGCAGTCGGTTTAAAGGCAACCCGAAACACCACCGGTTCGCCGTTGCTGATCCCCCCCTGAATGCCACCACTCCGGTTGGTCGCCGTGCGCAGGCGGCCGCCCTGGTGAATGAATCGGTCGTTATGGGTCGAACCTCGCAGGCGCGTACCCGCAAACCCCGATCCAATTTCAAACCCTTTCACCGCCGGAATCGATAGCATCGCCGCGCCCAGCCGGGCACTGAGTTTGTCGAACACGGGCTCCCCCCAACCCGCCGGAACACCCCGACAAACCCCGGTGATGACTCCACCCAGCGAATCCCCGTCATCCCGGGCCTTCCGGATGAGTTGAGCCATCTCCACGGCGGCCGATAAATCCGGACACCGCACAGGATGACGGTCCACCTGAGCGCGTGACAGACTGCCATCCTCGGGCAATGTCACACTGATATCGGCGATGGCACTGACCCAGGCCACGACGTCAACCCCATGGCGCTGGATGAGAAATTGTTCAGCCACCGCACCAGCCGCCACCCGGCCCACAGTCTCCCGCGCACTCGCCCGCCCGCCCCCGCTCGAAGCGCTGATTCCATATTTGGTCTGATAGGTGAAGTCGGCATGGGAGGGGCGCGGGGCAGCTTGCATCGCCTTGTAATCGTCGGGTTTTGTGTCTTGATTGCGCACCAATAGCGCGATCGGGGTGCCCAAGGTCACCCCTTTTTCGATGCCGGACAGAATTTCAACCCGGTCATTTTCATATCGGGCTGTGGCTAGATCGCTCTGCCCGGGACGACGCCGATCCAATTGGATCTGGATATCCTTGTCCACCAGTCGCACATGGGGCGGACAGCCATCCACAACGGCACCGACACCGGCCCCGTGGGATTCCCCAAACGTGGTCACCGCGAATAAGGTTCCAAAGGTATTACGCATATGGGTGAGTAAGGTATCAAAGGTCTCATTTCGGCGAAAGCAAAAAAGCGGGGCTGCGGACCATCCGCTTTTTTAGCGCATCGTTAAAATGCGCAACAGTTCATCTTTCAAATTCTGTAATTGAAAGGGTTTTGTCAGATAACCTGAAAATCCATACTGACCGCAGTTAGCCAGAACAGGATCTGAGGAATAGCCGCTGGAAACGATAACCTTGGCGGAGGGATTGATGGCCAAGAGGTCCTGGATCGTCTCTTTTCCGCCCATCCCGCCGGGAATCGTCAAATCGGTGATAACCAAATCAAAAGGCCGTCCGCCTTTCGTCGCAGCGGCGTATTTAAGAAGGGCGTCCTTGCCGTCACGGGCCGTTTCAACCGTATATCCCAAATGCACCAACATCCGTGATGTGATTTGCAGGATCAACTCTTCGTCGTCCAGCAGTAGAACATGTCCGGAGGCGCGGGGAAAGGATTCCGGGACCGGCACCCGGGCCGGTTCCGTCGGGGGGCGTTCATTCAGGTCAACGGGAAGAAATACGGTGAAGGTGGTTCCGATGTTCGGTTGTGAGTCGACACGGATATGGCCTTTATGTTTCAAAATAATGCCGTGCGCAATCGCCAGGCCGAGGCCGCTACCCGCCCGCTTGGTGGTAAAGTAGGGATCAAAGATTCGCTCGATAATGCGCGCCGGAATCCCGATTCCCTCATCCCGGAAAGTCAGCTTGACGAAGTCGCCGTGAAGGTCCGGAGCCGCGATTTCCTGGATATCCGGCATGTTTTGAGCTTGAATACGGAAATTCCCCCCAGTGGGCATGGCCTCCTTGGCATTAAGGGTCAGGTTTGCAATAACCTGGGCCAGTTGACCCTTGTCAGCTTTCACAGGCCACAGATCGTCCGACAGATCGAAATGCGTAGCCACATTACTGCCGGTCAAATTGAATTGCACGGTGTCGCGGATGCGTTGTCGAAGATCAACTGTTTCCATCACGGGATTGCCGCCTTTTGCAAACGTCAGCAACCGGGTCGTCAGTTGGCGGGCGGTTTCCAACGCCTGATGGGCGGCCGTCAGTGAAGCGAAGGCCGGATGATCCGTCGCCAAGTCGAGCTTGGCGAGCTCGACATTGCCGAAAATCCCCATGAGCAGATTGTTGAAATCGTGCGCAATGCCGCCGGCGACAATGCCCAGACTCTCAAGGGATTGGAGTCGCAGACGTTCCTCCTCAGCCTTCTTGCGAGCAGTGATGTCAAATTCAATGCCGTCCCAAACGAGATGGTTGTTTGCGAGTCGCCGGGGAGCCGAAGCGAAGAGGCGCCACCTCGTTTGTCCCGAAGGGAGGTTGACCTGAACCTCGACATTAAAGGGCGCCATCGCGTTGATCGCCGCGGCCTCACGTTGCGCAACTATGACCCGATCGGCTTCCGCTATTTGGACATAAATGGAGGATGAATCCGCCAAAGCCTCGGCTGCGGTGATCTCGTGGAGCGTCTCGACCCCGGCGCTGATATAGGTCATCCGTCGGTCCTTCCCGTCAACCCCCGAATCGACCTGGTAGACGAGACCTCCCGGCAAATGGTCGCTGAGGAAAAGCAACCGAGACTCGCTTTCCATCAACGCTTCCCGCCTCACATAATCCTCGGTAACATCCCGAAAAATGAGTACGGCTCCCGTGATCTGCCCTCCGGAACTACGTATGGGGGCGCAACTATCGGCAATCCGGCACTCTTTCCCATCGCGGGCGACAAGCACCGCGTGATTGACCAACCCGCCCACGACACCTTCCCGCAACGAACGTTCCAACGGAATTTCCATTTGACCCCGGGTCTGGGCATTGATGATTTGAAATACATCCCGTAAAGGACGCCCTTTCGCTTCATCGGCAGGCCAGCCGGTCAGGCGCTCGGCAGTCGGGTTGAAATGAGTGATCTGTCCCGTAATGTCCATGGCAATGACGGCATCGCCCATGGATTGGAGAATTACGTGGAGGCTCTCTTCGCTCCTGCGCAAATCCGTTTCCGTTTGTTTGCGTCTCCCGATTTCCCCATCGGCTTCAACCTTCAACCGGTTCAGGTCTTCAAATAGCCCCCCGATCATCCAGACTCCCATCAGCATCAGGAGTGAAATCACAAGGCCTACGCCCTCGGAAAGGGGATCGATCTTGACCGACTGAGAGGAAAAGGACGCAACCAGAGGAATGCCCCGTCGAACCGCCATAAACAACAGGGCGGAGGCAATAAAAAGCCAGGCCCGGATGCGACCGGTTTTTCGAATCAGGTTCAAGGCCAGACCGGCGGCGACGAATTGAACGACCACCGACAACATCAAAATGATTTGGGTCATGGGTAGGCCTTTTTATCCTTCTTCGTCCACCGTCGACATCTCAATCTGCACCTTAATAGTTTATATTGGATATCTAGGCAAGTGGATATTCAATGATCGCTGTTCGCCGTTTTTTTTTCTCGCGAAGCACCGGGAAAGGGTTAATATGAAAACATTTCCCACTTACTCGTGTGTGTAAAAATAAACAGACGATTCGGAACGGAACTCATCATGCCCGTCGATCCGATATGCCACATGACCGTCGCTACGGATTCGCCCCATCGAGTTGAACGCCACGGCGAGATCATCCGGTTTTGCTCCGAGCACTGCCGTCAACGGTTTCTTCACCCCTCCGATTCATCCGACCCGGATCTCGCAACCGCCCGCCAGTTCACCTGCCCCATGCACCCGGATGTGATCCGCACAGAACCCGGCCCCTGCCCTATTTGCGGCATGGATCTGGAACCCAGCGAGGTCCGTGTTGATGAAGATGATTCCGAATCGCGCGATCTGACCCGCCGTCTGATCGTTGCGGCCGGTTTTACTCTGCCGCTCTTCCTCATCACCATGGGAGCCATGATTCCCGGAAATCCCCTGGGCCGCCTGCTGCCCGGCGGGATCACCCCGTGGATTGAATTAACCCTGGCAACCCCGGTCGTCCTATGGGCGGGCTTTCCGTTTCTACGGCGGGGAGCCGTGTCATTGATTACCGGGCATTTGAATATGTTCACCCTTATTTTCTTCGGAACCGGTGCCGCCTACCTGTTCAGCCTCTGCGGCTTATTCTTTTCGCCCTGGTTCCCCCATTCGCTCCGACATGACGGGGCGGTCCCGATGTATTTCGAAGCCGCCGCCGTCATTCTGACGCTTGTCCTGCTCGGCCAGGTTCTGGAAACCCATGCCCGGCGTCGAACGCGCACCGCGGTCCGAGGTCTGCTCGAACTGGCCCCCCGTCAGGCACGCGTTCTGCGAGATGACCAGGAACTCATGATCCCCCTCGAATCCGTGGTGGTGGAGGATCGGCTTCGGGTGCGACCCGGCGAAAAAATTCCCGTCGATGGCGTAGTCCTGGAAGGACATAGCTGTGTGGACGAGTCCTTGCTAACCGGCGAATCCGCGGGGGTCGATAAAAAACCCGGCGACGGCGTAACCGGTGCGACGTTCAATCAAAATGGCACGCTCCTGATTCGGGCCACCCGGGTGGGACGGGATACCGTCCTGGCCCAGATCATTCGGATGGTGAGCGAGGCTCAGCGGAGCCGCGCCCCCATTCAACGCCTGGCCGATCGGGTCGCCGCATGGTTTGTGCCCGCCGTGGGGCTTACCGCCTTGGGAACCTTCATCGTCTGGTCCTGGCTGGGTCCCGAACCCCGGATGATCTTTGCGCTGGTCAATGCCGTTGCGGTTCTGATCATCGCGTGCCCCTGCGCCCTGGGGCTCGCCACCCCGATGTCGATCATGGTCGGTATCGGGCGCGGGGCTCAAGTCGGTGTCCTGATAAAAAATGCCGAAGTCCTCCAGATTCTAGACCGCATCGATACCGTCCTCGTCGATAAAACCGGAACCTTGACCGAAGGCCATCCCACCCTGACGAACAGTGTGCCCGCGCCGGGTTTTGAACCCGACACCGTACTGCGCCTGGCCGCCGCCGTCGAACAACACAGCGAGCATCCTCTCGCCCATGCCGTGATCCGCGCCGCCCACGCGCAACACCTCGTCTTTCCCGATGTCGTCGATTTTCAATCGACCCCCGGCGGTGGCGTGAAAGGCTATGTGGAGGGGCACCTCGTAACGGCCGGTCGGAAAGATTTCCTAACTGGAACCGGGGAGACTGGGTTGGAGGATCTGGAATCCCGATCCCTTCAGTTGCAAAATCAGGGACAGACCGTGATTTGGGTCTCGTGCGAGAATCGCACGGTCGGCTTCCTGGCAGTGGCCGATCCGATCAAGGCGAGCGCTCCCGCGTCCATCCGCGCCCTACGCGAAGCCGGCTTAACCATTCATATGGTAACGGGAGACACCGAGCCCACCGCCCGCCGGGTGGCGGCCGAATTGGGCATCGATTCCGTTTCGGCCGGCGTCGCACCGGGCGCGAAACTCGATCGGGTGATGGCCCTCCGACAACAGGGGAAGGTGGTGGCTATGGCCGGGGATGGCATCAACGATACGCCGGCTCTGGCCGCGGCTGACGTGGGAATCGCCATGGGAACCGGCGCTGATGTGGCGATTGAATGCGCAGGAGTGACCTTGCTCCAGGGCGATTTACGCGGAATCGTCAAGGCTCATACCCTCAGTTGCGCCGTGATGCGCAATATCCGGCAAAACCTATTTTTCGCCTTTATCTACAATTTGATCGGCGTGCCGGTGGCCGCCGGGGTTTTATATCCCCTCTTTGGAATCCTGCTGAGTCCGATGCTCGCGGCGGTCGCGATGAGTTTTAGTTCCGTTTCCGTGGTGGCCAATGCTTTGCGGTTGAAAAATATTCGACTGTAGATTTTTTCCGGATTCCCCCCGGAAGGAAGACGCTGAGCCCCTACTCCCTTTGAAAGGTCACACGAGATTGATCTCATCCAAATAGGATGGATGATCGGTCGGCAGTTTTTCGGGGACCACCAGCGCCAGACTCAGGCGACGCGAAGTAAACAGTTCCGCGGCCAGCTCACGCAGATCCTCCGCCGTGGATCGTTCAATTCCGTCGATCACCTCTTCGGGCGGGACGACCCGTCCGCTATTCAACAGCGTCTCGCCGGCCCATAACATTCGGGTGGAGGTGCTTTCCAAACCGAGCCGGATCTGGCCCACGGTGTACTCTTGCGCCCGTCGAAATTCACGGGCGCCTACGCGGTCGGTCCGCAACCGATGCAGTTCCCTCACGATCAACCGGATCGCACGCACGGTTCGGCGGGGATCCAATCCCGCACTGATATCCAGGGAACCCGTTTCATCCATCAATTGACAACTCGAATGGATCTCATAGGCCAACCCTTCCCGCTCGCGAAGGGTGACAAACAGTCGGGAACTCATGTTCTCACCTAAAATCACATTCAGGAGTTTAAACAAAAAACGGCGGCGGTCTGCCCGCCCGAACTCAACCCGAATCCCAAGCGCCAGGTGGACCTGTTCGATATCCCGGGGTCGAACATCAATCGGATGCTGTGCCACGCGCGCGGTCACGGGCGCAAACCGGGGGGGCGGGGCCGTTCGATGGGGCTCAAATTCCGCGACTGCCCGCCGAATGATCGCATCCCGATCGATGGCGCCACTGATGGAGAGAACGATATTTCGCGCCGAATAGGCGGTCTGGTGAAACTGGGCGATACTCCGGCGATTCAGTCCCCGCAAGGTTTCGGGTGTTCCCACAATCGGGCGGCCCAACGGATGCCCGACCCACATCAAGGCGCCGAGCAAATCCTCGACCCATTGGGCCGGTTGATCGCGGTACATCTGGATTTCCTCGACAATCACCGCCCGTTCGCGAACGATATCAGCAAGGGCCAGATTCGGACGCCGCACCATGTCCGCCAGGACATCAAAAGCCCTCCCCGCCTGTCCGGCAGCAACCCGGGCGTAATAGCAGGTGGTCTCCTCCTGGGTAAAAGCATTCAGATATCCGCCCCGCCCTTCGATCGCCTGGGAAATCGCGCGACAGGAGAAATGACGGGTTCCTTTGAACAAAAGATGTTCGATAAAATGACTGATTCCCGATTGTGCCGGGGATTCGTGCCGGCCCCCGACGCCGGCCCAGATCCCCAACGAAACGCTTTCGACCTGCGGCAGGGGGGTCATCACCAACCGCACCCCATTTGCCAGGGTTACGACTTCCACCGGAAGCAGGGCGGTTTTTTGTTTCTGTATTGAACGATGCATCCGTACAAAATGCCGGAAGCCGTCAAAAAAAGCAAGGCTCCCTTCGAACGACCTGAGGAAAGCCAATTTTAGCGGCTTGAAACAACTTCAACGCGCAACCAGGCCAGAAGACGCTCGCGATCCGGAAATTGACCTTCGAGTTGCTTTTCATAGGCGGTTTTCAACCACTGTCCCAAGCTCGGACCAGCAGGGAGGCCCATTGCCAAAAGGTCATGTCCGCTAATCCAACGGGGCGGGAGTGCCGGTTCCGATTTCAAGGCCAGTCTGAAATTCTCCAGAAATTCCAGATTATCCAACATTCCATGGCTGGCTTCGCAATCGAGCCGGTGCAGGTCCAACTCGTCATCGAATGCGGGATGCCCTACCAGAGTTCGCAGGGTCGACCGTCGCATTTCCGCCACATTTTGAAATCGCATGTGATTTCCCACCATGTGCACAATGGCCTCGATATCATCGTTTGAGAAACGCAGTCGGGCGAGGATTTCGCGGGCCAACTCGGCGCCCACCCGTGCATGGTTCTCGAAACGCCATCGGCCGTCCCGATATTCAGCCGTCGGGGGCTTGCCCACATCATGGAGGAGAACCGCGAAGATCAGGCGGGGCGATCGGCGGGTCATCCGATCCAGCATTACGGCCGTATGGGTAAATACATCCCCTTCAGGATGAAACTCCGGAGGCTGGGCCTGACCCTTCATTCGAACCAATTCCGGAAACACCACCGCCAGGACCCCGGTTGCCTCCAGTTGACGGAAGGCGTCTCCGGGTCTAACGGCTTCCATGAATATTCGCACCAATTCCTCGCGCACTCGTTCCGGACTGATTCGCGCCAGTTGGGGAGCATCGGCCATCACGGCCTTAAGGGTTGGCGGATCAATTTCAAAATCAAGACGCGCCGCAAATCGCAAGGCCCGCAGGATCCGCAGGTGATCCTCCTTGAATCGGGCTTCCGGATCGCCCACCGCCCGGATGAGCCGCCCTTCAAGATCGGCCCGCCCGCCCACATAATCCAGCAGGTGGCCGGCAATCGGATCGTAAAACAGGGCGTTGATCGTAAAATCGCGACGCTGGGCATCGGTTGGCGCATCTGTAAACCGAACGCCGTCCGGGTGGCGTCCATCCAGATAGGCCAGATCCGAGCGGAACGTCGCCACCTCGAACATCCCTTCTTCAAATTGGACCCGGCAAACGCCAAACGATTTGCCGGTCAATTCCGCCTGCGGGAAATAGGAGGCGATCTGATCCGGAACCGCGGACGTGGCAATATCGTAGTCGATCGGGGTCTTGCCCAAAAGCAGATCGCGAACACACCCCCCCGCCCAATACGCCGTATGGCCCGCTTCTTGTAGAAATCGGACCAGTCCAACGGCAGACAGGGCCGCCCTCCCGTCCGGGACACAAATGGAAAAAGCCACCGTCATGGCCGACGTTTCCCGTGGTTCAGCCGGAACGATTCGGGCAATAGTTCGCCCAGGGTGCGAGTCAACCATCGATCCAGGCGACCCCGCCCGGCGACCAGGATCGGGGTTGCGGGGTCGCAAAACTCGGCAAGAACCTGCCGGCACGCGCCGCACGGCCAGGCCGGCTGGCGGGCCGTACCGCCCACAATGGCCACTTTGATGATTTTAAACCGGCGCCCCGAAACGGCCGCACAAACCGCCGCCCGCTCGGCACAAATCGTCAAACCATAGGAGGCATTTTCAACGTTACAGCCAACGAAAACAGTTCCATCTGCCGCCATCAGGGCCGCCCCCACCGGATACTGAGAATAGGGCGCATACGCCCGTCTGGCCGCTGCCGCGGCCAGACGCAACAATTCGTGATCGGTCGTTTGGTTTGTGTTCATTTCAGGGATGGATCTGGCCCGAGACTCAGCATCATTTTTTCGATCCCCGCCGTCAACACGCGCATCACCTGATCTGCGGATTGACGGCTGGTTTCCAATACTTCGGAATGCGACAGGGTTGGTCCGCCCAGCCCCGCCGCCCGATTGCAAATCAGAGCCAAAGCGGCAACCTTGAGCCCGGCCGCCCGGGCCAGGATGGCCTCCGGGACCGTGGACATGCCCACGGCATCCGCGCCCATACTCCGGAGTGCGCGAATTTCCGCCGGAGTTTCATAGGAGGGACCCGAAACCGCCGCATAGACTCCGGACAATGGCACCCCGCCTTGTTCCCGACCCACCGCGCACAAGATCGCGCGCAATTCGGCGTCGTAAACCACGGAAAGATCGGTAAAAAAGGGATCACTCCACCAATCGGCGTTCCCGACCAAGGGGTTCAACCCCAGCCCGTTGATGTGATCGTCGACGACCATCAGTTGGCCGGGTGACAGATCTTCGCGAATTCCCCCCGCGGCATTCGTCAATAAAACGCCGCGACATCCCATCCGTCGGGCCACATGAATGGGAAGGGCGATCGGATTCCAATCCCCCGTTTCATACCAATGGCGGCGGCCATGAAACACCAGCAGGTCACCGCCCGGTATGCTAAACACTTTCACCACACCCAGATGCCCCGCAACCGAGGGAATGCCGAATCCGGGAATCCGGCGATATAGGAGACTGCCTTTTTCCCGCCAACCGGGTGCGGTCATAGTCCAACCCGAACCGAGAATGACCGCCCATTGGGGACGTGTATCCGGAAAGGCTTCTCGCACGGCACGCGCGGCCTCCTCCAGCAGACTTCGATCGAGAAAAGGTTTCATTCGCAGGTTCCCAGGATGAGTTTTGGGGGGTGGACGGGTGCACGAGCCTGCACCGACATGGCACGTTCGACAAATTGGGCGGCTTCAGGAAAAGACGATGGCGACCGGCTGATCAGCACGGCCAGCGGGTCCCCCTTGTCGATGCGCTCCCCGACTTGCCTGAGATCAGCCACGCCGGCCGTCGGATCGACCCGGTCGGTCGTTCGCCGTCGTCCGGCGCCCAGCCATAGACAGGCCCGCCCGATGTCTTCCGCATCAACTTGCGCAATAAATCCCGATCGCCGGGCCTTGACAACGTGTCGCTGTGCCCCTTTAAAGAGGAGTTCCGGGCGATCGATGACGCGTGGATTCCCCTTCTGAAGTTCGATCATGCGACGAAAAACATCCAGACCCCGTCCGGATTTCCAGGCATCGCGAAGTCCTGCACGCGCAACCGCCGGGGTCCGACTGACTTTGGACAACAGCAACATGCGACTGCCCAGTGAGAGGGTGAGATCTTCGATATCGGACGGGCTTTCCCCGCGTAGCGCGGCAATGGCCTCGGCCACTTCCGGGGCATTCCCCGCAGACCGGCCGGTCGGGACGTCCATGGCGGTAATCACGGCGGCGGTTCGGGTTCCCAGTGCGGTGGCCACCCGAACCAGGGTTTTGGCCAACTGCCGGGCCAGGACCGGAGTTTTCATGAAAGCGCCGCGTCCGCATTTGACATCCAACACCAAGGCATCCAGATCTTCGGCCAGTTTCTTGCTCAATATGCTGGCGGTGATCAGCGGGATGGAAGGAACAGTCCCCGTGACATCCCGCAAGGCGTAGAGTTTGCGGTCGGCCGGTGCCAGGCGGCTTGTCTGACCGATGATCGAACATCCGCAGGTGTTTACCACCTTGAGAAATTGGGTTTCGCTTAAATCCGTCCGATATCCGGGAATCGATTCGAGTTTATCGAGCGTCCCCCCCGTAAGTCCCAAACCGCGCCCGGAAATCATCGGAACCGCTACCCCACAAGCGGCCACCAGAGGCGCCAGAATCAACGAAATCTTGTCGCCGATTCCCCCGGTGGAATGTTTGTCTGCTGTGGGGCAGCCCAGTCCGGAGGTGTCGAGACGCGTACCCGACTCCAGCATTGCCCGGGTCAGCGAAACCGTTTCCGCGATCGACATCCCGCGAAAATAGATGGCCATCGCCAGGGCTGACATTTGGTAATCCGGCACGGTGCCTACGGTAAACGCGGCCAGGAATCCGCGGATTTCATCATCCGACAGAACCCCGCCATCGCGTTTTTTCTCAATCAGCCATTGTGGAATCATGGCCCTACCATAAACGGCCGTGAAGACGAGTGCAATCCAAATCGATTTTTAAAAAGTTTTGGAATGCAAATTCACAATCAGTCCGCTATGATTCATAGATGTTGTTTGACGCATTGAGAACCAAAGCGCGCGTGACTGCGGTCGTCTATGGAACCAGCCTGACCGCTGGCGGAGCCTGGGTCCAACAGCTTCATACCTGGATTGAGACCCTCTATCCCAGGCGCCTGACGCTGATCAACAGCGGGCAAGGCAGCCGGGCGTCCAATACCGGCCTGGCCCAACTCAAGTCCCTGGTCCTTGACCATTCACCGGATGTCGTTTTCATTGAGTTTGCCGTCAACGATTCCTATGTCGGATATGGCCCCCAGGAGACAACCCCATGAAATTACAGGTCCAATGGCAACCGGAATCCATCGAACGTGGACAGGACAACAATGTGGGGGCGCGCCTGGTGCAGTTAACCAGCGGTGCCAGTTTAGCCAATAATATTTATTGTGAAGAACGCTACATGGCGTCCGATGCCTCCCGGTTTCCCTTTATCCGATTCGACGAAGCGTCGCGTTCATCCGATTTATGGCTTTACGACATGGCCACCGGCCGCTCTTCCCGCATCTGTACTCAAATCGACGGCTTTCCGGCTGCTCCCCGCTATCGCGATTCGATTTATTTTTGCCATCCCGGCAAACTCTCCCCTCGCACCCTGACCCGGCTCGATCTCAAAACCCTGGAAATGGAGGATGTCTTCGACCTCGCCCAATGTCCCGGCGGGCATTGGCTGATCGCCACCGTTTCGCCGGACGAGCGTTATTTCGTCGCCAGTCTGCGGGTAAGTTCAACCGTGTGGGGTTTGTACCGGGTCGATCTCCGAGACAAAACGTGGAAAGTCTTCCACCAGCAACGCCACATTCTGAATCCCCACCAACAATTCGAACCGGCCCAGGGCAAACAGATCATGGTCCAGCATAACCGCGGCGGCATCGTCGATGCGGCCGGCAATATCGTCCGCCTGATCGGGCCCATCGGGGCAACGCTTTACCTGGTGGATCCGGACGGGCGGCATATCCAGCGCCTGCCCATCGGCAAACCCTATACTCCGCCGGTTACCGGCCATGAGTGCTGGGTCGGGCGGACGGGACGAATCATCCTGACAACGGCCGGCGGGGAAATCCATTTGGTGGTTCCGGGTGAACGGCGATCCCGCCTGCTCTGGCGCGGCCTGCCTTTCGGGCACATCGCCACCTCCGACGATGGCCGATATTTCGTGGTCGATGACTTTGCGCGCGGCCGCATCTATATCGGTAATGTCGACAATGGACGGATGCTGCCGTTCTGTGACTCCGGCGCCAGTTGCGGATCACCCCAATACACTCATCCACATGCCTTCATGACGCCGGACAACCGGTTTGTTATTTTTAATTCCGACCGGACCGGTTCAGCCCAGGTTTGGGCAGCTGAACTTCCCCCCGGATTCCTGGCGGCCCTCGATCTTCCGGTTTAACCGGAACAGTATCACAGAACCGGTGGATCTAGCGGATTGACTGGATTCTCCCCATCGTAAATGGTACCGTACGGTGAATAGGTACTGGGTTCCTATCAACGAAGTGCGGAGCTAATGACAGGATGACTTTGATTGCTTATATCGGGCCGGGCGCGGGTTTCGCGTTTTTGGGATCTTTTCTGATCCTGGTCGCCGCCCTGGCCCTCGCCGCTTTGGCCCTACTGGCGCTGCCCTTCCGTCTCGTTTGGAATCTCGTTCGACACCCCCGATCTTCCGCCGACCCGACCCGCCGCGTTATTGTTCTCGGAATGGATGGACTCGACCCGCGCCGGGTCCGCGCCATGATGAATCGCGGTGAATTGCCGAATTTCACCCGTCTCGTCGACCTCGGACAGATGTCTGAAATGGAGTCCACCTGCCCGCCAATCTCGCCCGTCGCCTGGTCTTCCTTTATGACCGGCGTCAATCCGGGCAAACACAATATCTTCGATTTTTTAAACCGCGATCTCCATTCCCTGCGGCCGGAACTTTCTTCGGCCCGGATATCCTCTCCGGTTCGAACCCGCTGGCGCCAACACGCGCCCGAAATCGCGGGGCTTCGAAAAAGTCGCCCCTTTTGGCACCTGCTGGCCGATCGCGGCATCCTCAGTGCCGCCCTTCGGGTTCCCATCACCTTTCCTCCGGAACCTTTTGGCGGACTCTCCCTGGCCGCCATGTGTGTGCCCGATCTGCGAGGCACACAGGGAACCTTTACTGTTTTTGAGGAAGTTGGATCCGGTCAAACCCTGACCGGCGGTCAACGGGTTGAGGTGGTTTTTCAAAATGGCCGGGCAGAGACCCGGCTCGATGGCCCCCGGATCGACGAACAATTTCTTTCGATCCCGCTCGCTTTCCGCTGGAGCCCAAGCCAGCCCGACCTCCTCCTCCTGGATGTCAGCGGCGAAACCCTCCGCCTCCAACGGGGCGTCCACTCCCCCTGGGTTCGCCTTTTTTTTCGCTCCGGTTGGCGGCGGATTCACGGAATCGCCCGATTCCTGCTCACCGGTCCTTCGCCCGCGTTTCGGCTCTATGTCACGCCTATCCAAATCGACCCCGAACACCCCGCTTTGCCCATCGGCCATCCCGCCGCTTTCCCGATCTACCTGGCCAAACTGATCGGTCCCTTCGCCACCCTGGGCCTCGCTGAAGATACCTGGGCACGCAATGAAGGCATTCTGGACGAATCCAGCTTCCAAGCCCAGGCAGACTCCATCCAGGCGGAGCGCGAGGCGATGTTTTTTGCCCTCCTTAACCGCATGCCCCGCGGGTTCTTAACCTGTGTCTTCGACCTGCCGGACCGGATCCAACATCTCTTCTGGGCCGACCGGGCCACCGCCGACAATGCCATCGACACGGCCTATCGCCGCATGGATAACCTGCTCGGACAGACCCTCGATCGACTCGATCCCCAATCCCTGCTTTTCGTGATGTCCGATCATGGCTTTGCCGCTTTTCGGCGAGGGGTCAATCTCAATGCCTGGCTTCGCGATCACGGCTGGCTCACTCTGAAACCCGATGCGGCGGACGCCGATTTCCTGGGCGCCATCGACTGGACTCGAACGCGGGCCTACAGTTTTGGTTTGAGCGGAATCCATCTCAATTTGAGAGGCCGGGAATCTCAGGGCCTTGTCAACCCGGAGGAAGCGGTCGATCTTAAGGAATCCATTCGCAACCTGCTCATGGATCTCATCGATCCGATCGACGGCACCCGGGCGATCCTTCAAGTCTATGACAACAAAACGATCTATACCGGTCCCTATGCGGAAAACGGTCCCGACCTGGTCGTGGGGTTCGCCGACGGTTACCGCGCATCCTGGGATAATGCGGTGGGGGCGGTCGCCCCGACAGTATTTAGCGATAACACCCGCCATTGGTGCGGCGATCATTGTGTCGATCGCTCCCTGGTCCCGGCCTTGATCGCGTGTAATCGCCCGTTCCACGCCCCGGCTGGCAAGCCGCCCTCCATCCTCGATCTCGCTCCGACCATTTTAAAACTATTTGGCATCACGCCACCCGCCTATATGGACGGTACGGCTTGGACCGGTTTTGAGACACGCCATGCAAAAACAACCTAATTTAATTTCGCGTCGGACCTTTGGGCGCAATCTGGCCTTGAGCACGACCGCCCTCGCCTTCGGCTTCCCGGCGATTCTCAAGGCCCGGCCCCGCGGACGCCGGGCACTGGTCCTCGGCATCGACGGCATGGACCCCACTCTGCTTCAACAATTCCTGGCGGAAGGCCGTATGCCCCATATTCGCAAACTCATTGGACGCGGGCTCTTCAGTCCCCTGCGCACCAGCGATCCGCCTCAAAGTCCTGTTGCCTGGGCTAATTTCATCTCGGGAACCAATCCGGGCGGCCACGGAATTTTCGATTTTATCGCCCGCGATCCCGCCACCCAACAACCTTACCTGTCGGGCGCACGCATCGAAGGGTCCGCGTGGAATCTCCCGCTCGGGAAATTGCGGTTGCCCCTGAAAAGTCCGGTCCCCGTCAGTCTCCGTGCCGGACCCGTCCTCTGGAATGAACTGGGGAAGCAGGATATCCCCTGCACGGTTCTACGCATCCCCTCCAATTATCCGCCCACCGCTGATTCCGCTCAAACGCTCTCCGGCATGGGCACTCCGGATATCCACGGCAGTTACGGCATTTTCACCTATTTCACCGACCGCGGGAATGAATCCACTCGGGATGTTCCCGGCGGCCATATCGAGCGGGTCCGGGTGATCGATCATCGGGTTGACACCCATATTCCCGGCCCCATCAATAGCCTCATTCAAAATGCCCCACCCGCGGATGTGCCGCTCCAGATCCGCCTCGATCCGGTCAATTCATCGGTCCTGATCCGATTGCCCGGCCGGGAATTCGTCCTGCGCGAAGGCCAATGGAGCGATTGGATCCGGCTCGAATTCCCCCTGCTTTCCCGAATGGCCACCGTTCACGGAATCGCCCGATTCCATCTCAAGAAGGCCCGGGGTGATTTTGAGCTCTATCTGACACCGGTCAATATGGACCCCGCCCGGGCGACCCTCCCCATTTCCACGCCCCCTGGTTTTGCCGCTGACCTCGCCGCCCGCCTCGGCCCCTTCTATACCCAGGGTATGCCTGAAGATACCCGGGCACTCTCCGCCGGAGTTTTCGATGACCATCTCTATCGAAACCAGTCGATGCAGGTTCTCGCTGAAAATCTCCGCCTCTACGAAGATGCGCTCTCCCGCTTTAACGAGGGTTTTCTCTTTGTCTATCTTTCCGCCCTGGACCTCAATTCGCACATGTTCTGGCGGACCATCGATCGAAACCATCCGCTCTATTCCCCCCAACTCGCCCGCGAACACGGTGACTTCCTGCCCTGGCTTTACGAACAGATGGATGGGGCGGTCGGGCGTGCCCTGGAATTCGCCGATGACCGCACCCTTCTGCTGGCCGTCTCCGATCATGGGTTCGGTTCCTTCCGCCGCCAGTTCAACCTCAATGGCTGGCTGATGGATCAAGGTTATGCCGCGCCTGCCGCCGGCAGGGAACGCGGCGACGGATCCTATTTCTCCGACGTCGACTGGTCCGGTACCCGGGCCTATGGCCTCGGCATCAATGGACTCTATCTCAACGTCAAAGGCCGCGAAAATTCCGGCATCGTCCCTCGGAATGACATCGAGACGGTGGCCGCAACATTGGCCCGACAACTCCAGGATATCCGCGATCCGCTTAATGGCGAACCGGTCATCCACCGGGTTTGCCGACCGGCCGAAATTTATTCCGGCCCCTGCCTGGATCGGGCTCCGGATCTGCTCGTGTGCTATGCCCCCAATTACCGCGCTTCCTGGGAAACCATACTCGGCGGCTACCCCCGCGAAATATTTCTCGATAACCTCGACCCCTGGAGTGGCGACCATGCCATCGACTCGCTCTTTATGTCCGGAGTCATGCTGGCCAACCGCCCGATGAAGGTCGACCGACCCGGTCTCGACGATATGGCCCCAACGCTACTCAAATGGTTCGGGGCTCCTTCCGCACCGGGCATGACGGGCACCGCTTTCGATACAGAGGTATGACATGTTTGAACCTAAAATTAAAATTCGACGCGAATTGCACGACCGGCTGGCCAAACTGGCCGCCGCCCAGGGCTATTCATCAACCGATGAATTCATCCTGCACATTCTCGAAAAAACCGCCCGGGAAGCGGAAGAATCCTTGTCTGAAAATCAGGTCCGTGAACGATTGAAAGGTTTGGGCTATTTGAAATGACCCGGATTCTGCCATGACGACACTCTTCGACACCTTCATGAGCATGGGCCGCTGGTTCACCCCGTTCGGCATCCTGATGGTGCTTGCCGGGGTCATCGCGGTGGTGGTCCTGCTTATTTTTAGATGGTCATCAAATTCTGCCGTTCTGAACCGGCGCAAAAACCGGATGATCGCGGGATTGATGGAATTCCACCTGTTTCGGGCTGATCCCTGGATTGCTTTGCGCGCATTTCCCCGCCTGCTTCTTGCCCAAGCGGTCTACCTCCGTTCCCTTCTGATACCCTTTTTGCTCTCACTCATTCCCATCTTCTGGATTCTCGTCCAATCCCAATATTGGGTTCTCCATCGACCGGCCCAACCGCCCGCTCAACTGATCTGCAAAATAACGCTCAACCTGCCCCCGGGACAAATGCTGGAAACGCCCTTCCAACTCCAGATCGGTGACGGATCCCCGCTCGAGTCACCCGTGCGAATTCCTGAGGAACAGACCATCTATTGGTCTTTCCCGGCCCCTTCCTCCCCTCGTGAGGGTCAAATCGTTTTGCGCGGACCCGACCAGGTCTGGCAATTCCCTCTTGCGCTGAGCGGGCCTTGGCGCCCAATCGTCAATCACTGGGTCATTCAGAACATAACCGGATGGCTGACCAATCCCCGGGGTGCGGTGTTGTCCGCCAAGGGCCCGCTCCGCTCCGTCGAACTGCGCTATCCCGAACGCTCCTGGCGCCTGGCCGGTATCGATTGGAATGGCGGAGTTCTGCTGATCGCCGCCTCGTTCCTCCTGGCCTGGATTCTCAAAAAACCGATGAAAGTCAATCTGTAACGATGCAAATCGACTGGATTACCATTGTTTCCGGACTTCCCCGGTCGGGCACTTCGCTCATGATGCAAATGCTCGACGCCGGCGGCATCCCCCCGATGATGGACGGATTACGCGCCGCCGATGACGACAATCCCGCCGGGTATTTTGAATGGGAACGGATCAAGGAACTCAAGACCGACTCGCCCTGGCTCAATGAAGCCCGCGGTCGGGCTGTAAAAATCATTTCCCTGCTCCTCCTCGATCTTCCCCCCGGTCTGCCGTGCCGGATTATTTTCATGAAGCGCAACCTGGACGAAATTCTAGCTTCGCAACGCACCATGCTCCAACGCCGTCAGGTCGCCGATCCCGGTCCCCCGGATGACCAAATGCGCCGTCATTACGAAAACCATCTGACCAAAGTTAGTCGTTGGTTGGTCGAACAAAAGATTCCTTGGATGGAATGCGATTACAACCGACTCATCCAAAACCCCGATCCCCTCCTCTCTGATATTTCCGTTTTTCTAGACAGACATCCCGACCCGATGGCCATGCGCACGGCCATTCGGTCAAACTTATATCGCAATCGACAATAACCTCTATCCTTGACGGAACACCGTATGTATCACATACTGTGACACATGAAAACAGCAACGATCAGGCAAGTTCGCCACGAGTTCAGCACGGTCCTGGCTTGGGTTGCCCAGGGTGAGGAAGTTACGGTTCTCAACCGAACCCGGCCGGTGGCCCGGATTTGCCCACCCCGCGCCCAGGCTCCGGCCAAGTTTAAGATGCCGGACTTTGCCGCGCGGGCCAAGGCGATTTTCGGGAATAGGATAATTCCTAATATCGTGTTGTTAGAGCGGGAGGAAAGCCGATGGTAGCCTATGCCGACACCAGTTTTCTGTTCTCGCTCTATGCACAGGACTCGAACACCGTTCGAGCGGGCCAGGTTGCCACCGCTTTCAAGGCGCCGCTCGTCCTCACGCCACTGCAACGGTATGAACTTCGCAACGCCTTACGACTGGCCGCGTTTCGTGGCGATATCACCGTCGATGAATGCCAAAACCTCTTGAACACCGTCGAGTCCGACTCCCAAGCCGGCGCGCTGGTGGAAACTCCCGTTGCCTGGACGGAAGTCTACGCGCAGGCGGAAGCCCTGAGCGCCGGGCATACGAGTACGCTTGGTACCCGCGGTTTTGACGTCTTGCATGTGGCGGCGGCCGCCGCACTCGGGGTCAAGGACTTCTTCACCTTTGATGCCCGCCAGAAGGCGCTCGCCCGAAAAGCCGGAATGACGGTCAAACCGTAGAGACGATAATCGACAATGTAGGGCTCCACAACCAAAGACGGAATCGTAGACCGGATGATCCCTTTCTATGCACTCCCGAATCGAAAACGCTCATTCCGATAACCGGAACCACCTGTCCGGTCACTCATGGCTTTTTCCCGCGCTCATCGCCCTGATCCTTCTCGGTGGTTTCACCGCCTGTCGCCGTTCCCTGAAACCCGACCGTTACAATGTCCTGATGGTCACGTTGGATACCACCCGCGCCGATCGGATCGGATGCTATGGTTATCCCCAGGCGTTGACTCCCGTTCTCGATCAACTCGCCCGGGAAGGCGTCCGCTTTCAATCCTGCCGGACGCCCACCCCGCTGACCCTCCCCGCTCATACCACCCTGCTGACCGGACTCTATCCGCCGGAACATGGCCTCCGCATCAATGGACAGGATGTGCTCGCTCCCGATCTGGTCACCCTGCCCCAAGTCTTCTCCAATGCCGGCTACCGCTGTGGCGCCTTTATCGCGGCCACCGTCCTCGATCGCCGCCATGGCCTAAATCGCGGCTGTGAAATCTATGAGGACCGCATCGATATCCCCAAAATAAGCAGTGAGGATTATGAACGGACCGGCCACCTTCCCGAACTGACCCCCCCGATGCGATCCGGCGCGAAAGTGGTCGATGCGGCCCTGGCCTGGCTTGACTCGGTCCGGGACCGCCCTTTTTATGCCTGGGTCCACCTCTACGATCCGCACTATCCGTATGACCGGCATGATAACCTCCCCCAAGTTCGCCGCGATGATCCGTATGACGAAGAGATTGCCTATGCCGATTTCCAGGTGGGACGTCTGGTCAAGTGGCTCGACCAGTACGGGCTCAAACGCAAAACCCTGATTCTCATCGTCGGCGATCACGGCGAAAGCCTCGGCGAACATGGCGAAGCCACTCATGGACTGACCCTCTACGAAAGCGCCTTGCGCGTGCCCTTTATTCTTTCCGGACCGCCCCGCCTGCGGTCCGCCGATCCCATCGTCATTCCGGTGGGACTGGTCGATATTTTCCCCACCCTCCTCGAATGTGTCGGCCAAACCCGAAACCCGATGGTGACCGCCCAACTCAACCGATCCAAGGGACGCAGTCTGTTTCCCTTGCTGTGCGGCGACAGCATTCCAGCCCGCTCCCTCTACGCCGAAACCATCCATGCCTATCATCAATTCGGATGGGCTCCCCAACAAGGGCTCATCGATCGGGATTGGAAATTGATCCGCTCTCCCACCATGGAATTGTTCGATCTATCCCGGGATCCGCACGAAAACACCAATCGTTGGAATACCGCCGAGCAAAGCCGCGCCGCACTGAACCAGTTGCTCGATTTCGAAAAAACCCTGGAGCGGACAGCCCCCCTCGCTCAACCCCTGGCTTCGGAAGACATCCGCAAACTCGAAGCCCTGGGGTATGTCGCCGGCGGCCAAAAGTCCATTGAGGCCGCCTATACCAACGATGCGGCCTGGACCGCCTTGTTCAATCTCCGCGATATCAAGGACGGACTCCATATTTCACGCAAATCGTTTTCCATACGGGCCAAAATCCTCGTCAATGAGGTGGGTGACGAGGTTCTTGAAGAGGCCCGAACATTGGTCAAGGAAAGTCCTGAAACCGTTTTTTTTCACAATCTATTGGGCTGCATTTACTTGCGGCGCAAAGAATTTGACCCCGCCATCGCCACCTTCCAACAGGCACTGGAAATCAATCCCGACTACAGCGAATCGATCAATAACCTGGCGATGGCCTACATGGTCCAGCAACGTTTTTCGGAAGCCGAGCTCTTGTTGCGCCGCGAAATCGAGAACTCACCCCAATCCGTTCGCGCCCACAAAAGCATGGGCTACGTGCTCTTGAATATGGGGCAACCCGCCAAGGCCCGCGATCATTTCGAATTAGTTCTCCAACGAGAGCCGGGCTCGCACGGTGCGCACAAGTACCTGGGCGACGCGCTTTTGATATTAGGGGATGAGGCCGGGGCCCTGGCGCATTACAACGAATCGTTCAAGCTCAATCCCGGCTGGGTGGATGCGGCCCTGCCGCTAGCGCGTCTATTGATGTCGGCCAACGAGCCAACCCTGCGCGATGCCCCACGGGCCTTGCAGGTGGCCTGGCAGGCTAGTGAAACCACCGAACATCAGTCGATCGAACCGTTGACAACCCTGGCCGCCGCGTATGCCTCCCTGGGCCGCCCGCAAAAAGCCGCCGATATCACCCAGGAAGCATTGGCTGTGGCGCAAAAAACCACCAATGAACTGGCGGTATCGACCCTTCAAATCGATTTGGATCGCTACCTGCGTTCCGCCGCCGGGCGGGAGGAATGACTGCCCTCGAGCAGGACGTCGGGTCTGGCTAATCGCATTTCTATTCCAAGTCCTCAACCACGCCATTCACAATCCAGACCTTTCCCCAGGAATAAAGCAGAACTTTCCGCTTGCCGGAGGACAGAGTTCCGTTCGGCTGACCCAGCATGAGCAACACGTTTTGCAGGGACTCGCCTTGGGTGGGCAACACCGAAGGCCGGGGCGGAATCCATCGTGGCGGGTCGGGAATTCGATCGAACACCGGTCGGGACACGTGGCCCGATTCCCCTGTCATTGCGCGGGAAACCGCCGAAGTTTCTTCACCTTGCCGACTCATCCGGTTGGTGGAGATAACCTCGGGAACCCGATCCTCACTTCCGGCCACCGGGGTATTCGTGGACAAAGCAGTCCCGTGTTCAACCAAGTGCTGATACCACCCTGACCCGAGAATGGTGAGCGTCCCGTCCACCAGCTCGGCCATGGCGGATTCATCGGTTCGTGACCACATGGGGTGACGGTTGGTAACGGCATCCCCACCCGGGCGGTGGTAAACCTTCCATTTGGATCCGTCTTCGTTGCGATGCAAGATACCCCGAATGGCCTCGTCCCCCAAGACCGGCGCCCGATAGACCCCTCTCTGCACTCGTCCGGCGACCACATCCACTTCAATGGACAAATCTCCGGACTCAAATTGGAGAGTTCCAAACCCGTTGCCATCGACCTGTCCGCCAACGGAAGCGCCCCAAAGGCGGGCACAAGCATCCGCATCCTGGCCGATTTGCCCCAAGACCCTCCCGGTAACCAGAAGGGTTATGATCAGTGTTGCCGCAACGAACTGTGTCCTGTTCAACACCGTTTGGGTTCCTATCGAAGCATCGTCCAACTCGACCAGGTCCCCGGCACCACGCGCCACGCGGTATCCAACTGGACACTGCGCTGACTTCCGACCGGATGCGGCAAACCCGGCACGATAATCGATCCTTCGCGAATGCGCTCATCCAGCGTCACATCGAGTCGCGTCCGGTAAGTCCCACTGCCGACCTGCCGGTTGAGTCGCACATGATCGCCCGCCGTCATATTGCCGAAGACACTGATGAACTGCTGGTCCAGGGAATTGATGTTGTTATCGACAAAATCATTTTCAGCATACAACATGGCATGAATACTGCCGCCGGTGCCGAACTGAGTATCGCCGATGTAGATGTTACCGCTGTTCGCAATGCTGGGATTTTTCAAGGCGATCAGACACAGCGCATCCGATGGATTTTTGACGGCCGAACTACTCATGGCCGAATACTGCAAATTGGAGTCGTATTGGGCATTATAATAGAATTCATCGGAAATCGTGATGTTGCCCTTGGCCACAATCGTGATTCGCGTTCCCGGTTGCCGGAAACGCATGGAATAGACTCGCGGATGATGAATATAGACATTGCCGTCCACGTAGTAGAGCAAACCGTTGGCATCCTGGGTGACGTTAATCAGCATCGTATGCGTCTTATCACTGTCATTCTTGGCGATGGACAGGCTTTCTCCGGGAATTGTATTGAAGGTGGCGTCCGTGGGATCCTCCAGGAAGTAGTCGTCAATGCGATTTCCCGCGGTGTCATAGAGGGCGGTATAACTCCGCCCGCAAATGAGTTTGTTCCGCGTCGAGCTGTTGTTGATGTCGCTCCCGGTGGGATTGCGCACAAAGATATGTTCCGGCTTGGTAACATCCGTAATACACTTATAGGTGCCATAATCGGAGGCTGAAACCGTGACATCGTTACCCCATCGAGGCAGTGCGTTGACCGGTTCGGCGGCATCGCGGTCAAGGCCGTAATACATATTGATCAAGTCGGGCGGAGTGATCAGGGAATCGTTGCCGGTGGCCGCCCGCTGACCGACGCCGGGAGAGGGCATACCGGCAATGGTGCCATAGGCCTGGGTTCCATAATCATAGACCGCGTTTCGATCATCCAGATAGTTCTCCCCCACGTCGTAAATACCGTTCTGATCCGTATAGGTCTCGCCGCTGGGATTGTATTGCCCGTCACCGGCGTCCTCGTACAGCTCCGCCGGCCAGGTCGAGGGGTAGTAGGTGACTTTGCTGACCTTGTACGAGGCGGTTTTCCAGGTCCAACTGCCGCTACTGTATAGCCAGTACCCACCGGCGGGGTCGTATCGACCGTTATTTCGCTTGTTATGCCGCAATGGTTTGACATCCTCGGTCCACTCTTCGCCGTTATCATATTGGCCGTTGCCGAAGTCCACCACCGTATCGACCCCGTCATTATAGACCCCGTTGCCGTTTCGATCGATGAATGAATCCCCGGGGTCGCGCACGCCGTTGGCATTGGCATCCACGAAAGGCTCCCCGATATTGTAAACCCCGTTGCCAATGGTATCAATGAAGGCCTCACCATAGTCGTATTTCCCGTTTTTATAGACCTTACCCAGATTGGCGGCCATGGAATTCGAGTAGGTGTTGAAAGCGGACTGCGTCAAAGGATTCGTATAAACATTCGCGCAGTAGGCGTTCTGCCAGGTATCCGTGCCGGGATCAAAAATGTCATCGTGGTCAAAATCGTTGATGAACGCCTCCGGGAGCCGGAGTAGGGAATTGCCCGTACGCGTGATTTTGTTCCCCGAATAAACGTCACCGCTCACGAAATCCGCGCTGGTCCCCGTCCCCCCGATATCGAGTGAGTAGTTCGTGCTGGCGCTGGAATTACCGGCAAACAGGGCATGGGCGTATAGCGCATGAATGCTTCGGGAGCCCGCTCCCAGCGAGACTTCCGCACTGACTTCAACGGTTTTCGCCTTATACCGGCCAGTGGATCTGACAAGGTTTCGCCCGTTTGTGACCACAATCTGGGTATTGAATCCCCAATCGGGGGCCGTGAGCGTATTGGTGTAAGTGAAATAATTCCGCGACTGGTTGTATGAAATGGTTCCTTCGGAATAGGCGTTCAACTGAACCAGTGCCGCCCGCAAACCGGCATCGGCTAAGAAGGAGGCCTTTTCGCGATTATGATTGGCCTCGGCCGTGCGCCGATAGGTTAGCGTGGCCACCATGATAGAGCCGGCCGTTATCCCGGCGATCGACAGCATGACCACGGCAGTGACCATGGCAAATCCGCCTCTCGGGGCAGGTCGCGGGGTCGGTTGGGTTGTTTGCATGTTGATTCCTCCCTGATTGCTATTTTAGTTGCAGGACTACTCTTCCGCGTTCCGCAAACACACCGCGAAACGGGTGCATGCGGCATAGGGACCATCATTGGCGTCGCGTCCACCGGACGCAGCCGGTTCCGCCACCCGATAGGCAATCCGTACCGCGTTATCGCGAACGACAGAAAAAACGGGCGTTGTAAACCCTTCGGAACTCTGAATTTCAGTCAAACCGCGCGCGACCAACGTCTGGGTCCGATTGGTTCTGACGATGTACATTCGTCCATCGCGCAACTCCGGGACGGCGTTGGAGTAAACGAGGCTCAGGATGGAACCATCATTGAATCGAAGTGAAATCCAGCTTCCCTCGGATTCATCAATTCCGGCAATGGCTTGCGCGTTGCGGATTAACATGGTGAGTTTGCTGGTGGTATTCATGGCCTCCCCCTGGGACCAGGCGATTTTGGCGGAGAGATACGTTTGCCGGGCACTCCAGATAAAGACCGTCAGAACCGCGGAAATAACAATCGTGGAAATCGCCAGAGCAATGAGCACCTCGGTCACCGAGTAACCCGCCCGGGATGCGTTGCGTTCGTTTTTCATGATGGGCTCCAGGGGTGGATCACTTTTCAATGATCATGGAATATGAATCCGTCATCAGTCTTTTCAATAGTGGCGACTGATACGTCACGTCCAGATGAATCTCGACGTAGGCGGCGTTGGTGCTGCCCACGACATTGCCGTTATTGTCATGCCACGCCCAGCGGGGACGCCGGACGATTTCGTACTCCAAACTACTTAAATTCGTATCGCAATTCAGAAGGGTACTGCTGGGCTTTGCCAGATTAGCCAGTCCGTAGGCAATCAGCTCCTCCAAACGTTCCTTGGCCAGCGAACGGGCTTCAAATGCAACCCGATTGTGTTCCGCAAACTGTCGCGCCTTGATCCCCACGCCATACAAGCCTCCACACAACATGGCAACAAATACCATGGCAATCATGACTTCAACCAAAGTCATTCCCGACCGTCCTTTGGGGGACTTGCTTGCGACTTCCCCACCTCCATTAAATTTGCCACTATTCATACCACGGCCCTCGCTTGTACGATTGTCCGGTTCCCCTGTTTCTGGCTATTTATAAGCAGTTGCTATGCCAGTTCGCGAAAAAATGAGGTTTCGAGGGTGGATAAAATTAAGGAACAGTCCGATTTTAGCCCGGTTATTGATCGACGACACCCGCCTCAGATTTCATAAAAAACCTATCCACAATAGGTTACGACTGAGAGAATCGGACAGGATAATCTGCGCCGAGTTATAGGATCACCCTGATAATAATTTCCCCAAAGGGCTATATCCTCGAGGTGTGTATGAGGTCACCCCTGAGACAAATTGCCAAAATTGAGGTTGCCGAACATCACTTATCGCATATTACCCTATAAGTAAATGAGTTACGACTAATTCCCACCAAATTTTAGCGGCGCAATATTGCACCCTGTCCCAAGGGTGTTAAACACCGGAAGGAGATCCCCCATCATTAATATGACGACTGATGGTTCTACGGGAAATATCCAGCATTCTCGCCGCCGCGCCTTGATTTCCGTCCGTCCGTCTCAGCGCTTCAGCGATCAAAGAATTGGTCATTTCTTCCAAAGTCGGCAAGTCGTCCGGAAAAGAGAGAATTGAACCCGTGGAATTCACCGCCGATTTCGCTGTGGAGACATGCGGGGCGGTCTTATCCATGTGTTCATGAAAGGAAACCAGCGAAAGAACGCCCTTTTCGTGACGTGCGACCGCATCGACCACCATGGCACGAAGTTCCCGGACATTGCCTGGAAACCGGTATGCCGAGAGATGAACGGCCAGTTCTTTCGGCACGGTCGGAACCGGTTTGCCCAGGGATTCAGCAGCCTCGTGCAGGAAGCACTCGACCAGTAAGGGAATATCTTCCGTTCGGTCTCGAAGGGGAGGGACCGTGATCAAATGCCCGTTTAGCCGGTAATATAAGTCCGCACGAAACCGACCCTCACGCAAGCGAACGCCCAAGTCCCGGTTGGTGGCGGCGAGAATTCGGCATCGGCTTCGATGGGAACGATCCGACCCTAACGCAAAGAATTCACCCTCTTGAAGCAAACGGAGCAATTTGGTCTGCAGGTCCATCCCCAAATCGCCGATCTCGTCGAGAAAGAGGGTGCCCTCCCCCGCGCGTTCAATCATGCCTTCGCGGTCACGGTCGGCTCCGGTAAAAGCGCCTTTCACATGACCAAAAAGGGTATCCGCAAAGGAGCTGTCGTCAATGCCCGCCACATTGATCGCCAGTAAATCGCCGGGCCGACCGCTGGCCCGATGCAACGCCTGGGCCACGAGTTCCTTTCCCACTCCGGTTTCCCCAAAAATCAATACCGGTTCCCGCGACGGCGCAATCGCCTCGATGTGACGGAACATCGCCTGCAGGACGGGTGCGCGGGTCATGATGGGCGCAAAACACTGGGGATGGCGCAGTTGCGGCTCCCGGATCAAATGCTGAAGGCGGCGATTCTCCAGGGTCAACTGGTGGTGCCGTTGCGCCTGCGTCACGGCGGTGAGGAGCCGGGGAAAGTCCACCGGCTTCACCAGGAAATCAAACGCTCCAGCCTTGACACAGCGAACCGCCGTATCGACCTCATTCGTCGCGGTGAGGACCAGGACGGCGATGCCGGGCCACCCGGCGACCATCGCGTCGAGCAATTTCTCGCCGGACAAATGCGGCATCACCAGGTCGAGCAAGACAACCCCGATATCGTGTGTCTCCAGGAGCGTGACCGCTTGCCGCGGGTCTCCGCACAACAGCACCTCGCCGAACCCTTCGGAGCGCAAAACGCGCGCGAGACTCTGGAGCATGGCTTCATCATCGTCAATAACGAGAATGCGGGGCGAATTCACGCCGAATGGCAGTTCCTCTGGCATGCGTTAGATTTCCTTTTCAAAAGGCAACATCACGGTCACCATTGTCCCCTCGCCCTCGCGAGACTCGATTTGAAGTCGGCCGCCGTGAGCTTTTACGATAGCCGCGGAAATGGAGAGGCCCAGCCCCATTCCCCCTTCGTTTCGGCGGGTCGTGAAAAACGGATCCAACGCCCGCTCGACATCCTCCGGTGACAAACCTATCCCGTCGTCGGCAACCGTGATCACCACCATCCCATTCGGGCGGTCGCACGACGCCGCTACGCGCACCTTGGAATTCGGATGGGTCGCGGCCTGACAGGCGTTCTGGAAAAGATTCACAAATACCTGCAATAATTGGGTCCGCATTCCCGTCAGCTCCGGCACATCCGGAGCGCAACAACTCTCCATCTGGAATTGGGTCTGCTTGAATTCGTGGCGAAGCCAGTGCGCGGCCTCATGGATCAGTTCGGGAATATCGACCCGATCCTTTTCCAGCCCGCTGACGGGTTTGGTGAAACTCTTGAGCGAATCGACAATTCCCGCAATCCGCTTGGATGCCATCAGGATCTCATCGATAATCTCATTGAAATTCCCGGAGATTTGATCGATCTCACGGGCTGACCCTTCACGATGGAACGTCGCTTCGGTTCGAATCCGGGCGAATAACCGTTCCAACTCCCGGCGAAGAACGTTACTGTTAAGATTCACGATACCATTGGGATTATTGATCTCGTGAGCAACCCCGGCGGCCAGGGTACCCAGCGCCGCCAGTCGCTGTGAATGAATGGCTTCCGCACGTCGTCGGTCGGCTTCCCGCGAAAAGGTTTCAACCGCCGCAATCGCCGAATTGATGGCATCAACGAGTTCCCCGATTTCGTCATCATGGATTTTTTTCAGAAGCGGGTCCGTCCGACGGGTCGTCCCGGCCGAGGCAATGCCTTTTTGGAGCGCACTCACGGATTCGGTCACACTGCGCAATACCCACCGATTCAGAATCCAAACCGAAAACAACCAAATGCCCGCGCCCCAGGCGATCATCCATCCGATGAGATGCAACGAACTGAGCGTCACCTGATTATATGCCGTGCGCGCGAGGGTCAGCTCAAAGGCGATCCGGCCCTGTCCAAAGATATCGGCGAGAGCGACCCGAGCCCGGAGATCGCTCAGTCCGATTTTCTGGATTTCCCTCTGCCCCGGAGGCCAGCCGCGGGCAACGGGCACAAAACCAAAAGAGGGACCGATCATCCGGCATAACCGCGCCATCTCCACTGAATCCATCCTCCTGACCATGACCCAGGTCCCGCGAGCCAAGCCCTGTCCCTCGCGGGCCGGTATGGGAACCGCCGCGATCAGAAACAAGTCATCCCCCTCGAAGAGATAACCCGAAACCGGTTTACCGGAGGCCTGATCGAGAAGGCCGGAATCCCGCTCGATGATCCCGCGCACCCCAGCGGGGATATCCGCCACCCGCCGTCCGGCAGAATCCACGGCGGCACCGGCAATCGTCCGATCATTCGCATCGCACAATACGATCGCATCCACCCGTAGACGGTCGAAGGTCCCCTCGACCCAGTTGACTTCCGAAAAGCGGGGGTTGGGGGTCGTTATGAAATCGTCGGGGTCGGCCCCGGATGCCCAGTCTCCGGCCGTCGCCAGCAACGAATCCTGATCGTCCTTCAGGATGTTCTGGCCTCTTTGGAGAAGAAAAACAGCCCATGCCTCATCCGCGTGGAGCGCGACTTGAGTCAGCACGATCCGGGTGGATAAGGCCACGCTGACAATCATGATGACGGTAATGAGTGAAAACACGAGCAGGAAACGCGTTCGTAATTTCATGGCATCCCACGTTCCCGAATCAAACGGCAAAGGACTTACCGTAATGATCCGTTACCCCGTCGCACCCCACTACGACTTCGGCCATTCAATACCGTCACTGGAAATGGCGGAGAGGGAGGGATTTGAACCCCCGGTACCCTTTTGGAGTACACAGCATTTCCAGTGCTGCACCTTCGGCCACTCGGTCACCTCTCCATTGGCCTGCATTCTATTGTCAAACCGGTTACCCGGTCAAATTATTTTCGTATTGTCGCAATACGAAAATAGAGGGTTGCATTCACACCCCGGTTCAGCTATAAAAGCCTTTCGATTTTGCGTACCTGTAGCTCAACTGGACAGAGCATCTGACTACGGATCAGAAGGTTGCTGG
>CAZCDO010000023.1:0-30317 GCA_964497135.1 uncultured Verrucomicrobiota bacterium | reverse complement strand
CGTTCGTCAGATTCACCGTGCCCGAGGCGATCCAGACGTTGGAGCCGGGCCCCGGTATGCCGTTGCTCCAGTTGCCCGGATTCGCAAACCAGTCGCCCGTGCCCCGCCAGGTCACGGTTGATGACCGCGTATCGCTGTTGACGGTCAGATATCCGGTGTTGGCGGTGAAGAACACATCGTCATGGAAACTCGCCGCCGTCGCGAGAGTGGACCCCCAAGTCCCGTTCTGGCGTCCCACTCCGCCCATCGTCAGCGTTCCCACGGGAAGGTTAAGCCCATCCGCGACACCGATCTGAACCCCCGTGGCGACGCTCAACCCGCCGGTCGCCGAGGCGCCCGCACTCAAACCTTTCACCCCGCCGCCGGACAGAACCAAATTGTTATAGGTCAAAGCGGCCAGCGTCTGATCCCCCGCCCCGTTCCATTCCACCGTGCTCGTGCCGGCCGTGAAGGCGCCGCCGGAACCACTCACACTTCCCCCGACCTTCAAGGTGCTGGAGTTGGCTAAAAGCGTGCCGGCCGTCCGCGTCCACACGCCGGTAAAGACATGCGTCAAATTGGTGCCCAGATTCAGCGTGCCGCTGGTGAGGGTAAGGGCCCCGCCACTCACGCTGTTCGTCAACGTGGACAAGCCGCTGGAACCGTAATTTAACGTACCCCCCACCGTCATCACCGCATTGCTGAGCAGCGTCGCACTGCCGGACAGCAGCAAGTCCCCGCCGATCGTGGTGACATCGGTCAGGGTTTTCGCACCATTTCCGGAAAGGATCAAATGGTAATACGGCGTGGCCTTCACCGTCTGAACCGCGCCCGTGTAATTGACCGTGTTGCCATTCGCCGTTGCGTCCAGCGTCGCCAGGGTGATCGAAGCATTGGTCGGCCCCACCAGGATCAACTGCGCGTTCGGCCCCTGGGTTAGCGTCCCGGCCCCGGCCAAGGCGTTAGACACGATCAACACACCGTCGTTCTGGTAGGTACCATCGATCGTCAGCCGCGAAATCGCAATCGGACTGCTTCCGCCAAAGAATTTGCCGGTCCCGGTAAAGGTATGTGCGCCGTTCGTGTTGGCGACGATAATTCCGTTGTTCGTCAGACTCCCGCCGAACGCATAGGCGATCGTCAAGACCGAACCCGTCCACGCTCCGCCGCTGTTGATGATCACGTCGCCGGTATAGGTCTTCAAGCCGGTCGCATTGTTATGCAAGAGGATGCCCGAAACCGACGTCCTGCCGTTCACCGTGATCGTATAACCGCCGACCGTCAGGATCGAGCCAGACCCAATGCTCAAATCGCCGCCCAAAAGCAGGTTGGAGCCGGTGGTCAACGCCGCCGTATTGCTCACCATCAGGTTGCCGGCGATGTTGGTGACCGGCATAGTCGCCGTCGCGGAACCCCCGATCGAAAAATTACCCAGAATATTGGTGACGCTGGTCAGCGTCTTGGCCCCGCTGCCGGCCAGATTCAAATGGAAGTAGGGTGTTATCTTGACGGTCTGAGCAACGCCCGTGTAACTGACCGAGTTTTCACTAGCCGCAGCATTCAGGATGAAGGTGGCCGAACTGCCCCCGATATTCAGAATCGCATTTGCCCCCTGGGTCAAGGTGCCCGATCCCGCCAGCGCCGTCGCCACCGTCAAGGTCCCGTCGTTTTGATAGGTACCGTTAACCGTAACGCTCGGGATGACGATCGCATTGGCTCCGCTGAGGGTCTTGCCGGTGCCCGTAAAAGTATGGATCCCCGTGCTGGCGGTCAAAGTTCCATTATTCTGCAGATGGCCCCAAAACGAAACCGGCACGGCGGCGCTTTCCGTCCACGCGCCCCCGTTGGCAATCGTCACGTCACCGGTGAAGTTGTGCGTGCCCGAAGCGGAGTTGTGCAGGAGAGTGCCGCTGACGGCTGTCGCCCCCATGACACTCAAGTTGAAACCGCCCACCGTCAACTGGCCACCCGCATCGATCGTCAGCGAGCCGGGGGAGTTCGTCACGTTGGCGGTCACGGTCACCGTGTGGCCGTTGGCGATGACCACATCCGCACCGACCAGGGGCACGACGCCTCCCGACCAGATGGTGGTGTTGCTCCAGTTGCCGTTCGCGATGGAGGTGACAGCGAACGCCGGTTGCGCCAGCGCTAACATCAGGAGGGCGGGGAACGCGATCAAGGCCAACATCCCTCGCCGCAAACGGCAATTCAGTCCGGATAATAATATCGAGCGCATCATAATCGTTTCCTTAGTATTTGTGTGCTCAGAAAGGGCATTCCCCAAGTCACGGTTAACACCCAGCAATATGTATTAGAATTGGGGGTATTATCGCATTACGGGGCGATAATAACAATGCTAACTATTTGCTATTACGGAAACTTTATTGCGTATTTTTAGCTTCTCTCGCAAAGCTTTTTACGCTAAAAGCGTTCCCGAATGGAGGGCCGGGTTTGATCCGAAAACAAAAAAAACTGGCGAACGGTTTTACGCAACGCCTCTCCCGTAAATTGCCCAATATCCTCCGGATGGCCGTCATGCCCTACGAAAGGCGATGGTCGACTTACCTGCACGTTCCGGCCGACCATGAGGTCATCCACATTCTTCATGGACAGATGGAACTGGTGACTGCGCAGGGCTCGGTGGCCGCCGGCCCCGGCGATACCCTGCTCGTCCAGGCCGGTGTGCCCCATCGGGATGCGTTCGATCCCGCCGAACCCCTGCTGGTCTTTGTCTGTCAATTTACCTGGCCGTTGGGTAAGTTGTATTTCCAGCGGGTCGACAATGCTCAACTCCTCAAAATTCCAGGGCCCGCCAAGGCGGAATTGGCCCAACTTTTCGATCAGTTGCGGTCCATGTTGTTTCACGCGTCGGAGTCGGATATCGCCGACCGGTTCGATGGATTGAGTGTACGGGCCTGGGGACCGGCGTCCGCTGACCGCCACATCGCCGGCGCCCGCCTGCTCACCCTCCTCCTGTTGCTTCTGCGCCATACGGAACAGATCGAGGCGCCACTCACCCGAAGCGCCATCGCGCCCCGGCGCCAACTCCGGGCCCAGGAGCTCATCGATCGAACCAAGGCGTATATCGCCGCGAATTATTCGCACCCCATCGGACTCCGCGACGCCGCCGCCCGATTGGGCACGTCGCCATACCATTTGTCGCACGTTTTCAGCCGGGAATCCGAATACTCGTTCGCCGCTCATTTGCGGGAAGTGCGCCTGACCAAGGCGCAAGAGTTGTTGACCGAAGAGGGATTCCCGGTGGGCAATGTGGCGCGGGCCGTCGGCTATCGCTACCCCAATTACTTCGCCCGGCTTTTTCGCAAACGATTTGGGGTCGGCCCGTCGGACTATGCCTCCGCTCATTAGACCCTTTTCGATGCAGTGAACGGCGCCTCCGCAAAGGCGGCAGTTCACTGCCGCACTCCAAAACTCTCCTTTTTTAGGACTGCGGCAGTTCACTGCCGCTTTTCCCCAGCGCAGTTCCCTGCGCCCTCCCAAAGCGGGACTGTAGTCCCGCACTCCAAAGGATCGCGGGTGATCCTGCAGGACAAAGTGGGAGGGGCGCTCCGCCGCACCGATGATTCTACGGTCGAATAGTCGACCAGCCTGTCATCCTCACAAAGCAAGCTGGAAGCTTGCGCTACTTCCGCCTCGTAGAACAGGCTTACATCTATTCCCTCAAAAACTCCCCACCGCGATCCACATTCTCAGGGGTGAACACCCGCGATTTGAGCAGGATTTCCTTGTCGATTTTTCCACCCTTCAACACGGTCAGGGCCGCATCGATCGCCTCGCGCGCGCCGTTGGGATATTCAAAACTGGCGCCCAACACGCCCTGCTTCACATACGCCATCCCCTCCTGCGGCAAACCGTCAATCCCGACAAATACCATTCCCTTTTCACGCCCGGCGGACTTTGCCGCCAGGTAGGCGCCATGGGCCCCCGGGTCGTTATGCGCATAGACCAGATCGATTTTGTCAAACCGCGCCAGGGCCGACTCCATTTCCTTCCGCGCATCGGGCTCCAGCCATTTCATATCGGCTTCGAAAACGACTTTGACCCCGCTGTCTTTGATCCCCTCCAAAAAACCGGTATGCCGATCCTGCCCGGGCGTGGACGTCATCAAGCCCTTGAGTTCGACCACGTTACCTTGGCCGCCCAATTTTTTCGCAATCCATTGTCCGGCGGACTTGCCGATGATCTTATTATTGGCGCCGATGAAACAGGTATATTGATCCCCGACCACCCGGCGATCCAGCACAATGACGGGAATCCCTTTTTTATAGGCGTCGGCGATCGGCGGAGTCAGGGGCTGAGCCTCCTTGGGCGAGACGATTAATAGATCCACCCCTGCGCTGACAAACTCCTCAATTTGGGCCCGTTGTTTCAAGGTGTCATTCTGGGCATCCTTAAAAATGACCTTGATTTCCGGGTGTTCAGCCGCCGCCTTCTTGAGATCGGCATTCATCTGGGCCCGCCAGGGTTCTCCCAGGTTGCATTGGCTCATTCCGATCGTCCATGGGGTCTTGGTCTGTGCGGACACCGAAACCGCCAACCCCACCAATAAACCAGCCCCGCCGAGCAGAATCGAGTTTTTCATAGGTTGTCCTTTTTGGAATGCTTCCTTCTCTATTTATCTTATTATTGTCCCGGGGGCACGAAAATAAAAAACCATGGTTCCCGGGGGATAAGGCAAATTTCTTCAGTTAAGCGGCAAAGGGGTGAAGTCCGAAATGAAACCGGTTTGTAATGGCCGGATTATTATCACGCCAAGCCGCTGAGTTCGCCAAGGTCCTGATAGCCGCGCGACGAGCCCGCCGCCAGGCCGGCGGGTGCCTCGCGCGACTGCATGCGCTTTCGTGGCGTCGCGACAAGAACGGAGACCGGACGCGCGAGGCACTCGCCTGTTTCAGGCGGGCTCGTCGCGCGGCCCTGCGCCTTTCACACTTTGCGGACTCTGTGCCTTTGCGTGAAAATAATCCGATCCCGATGGCTTTTGGGGATCCGATTATTCCGGGTTACACCTGCACGACTGATCTTTGGTATATTCCCGCAGGCCAAATAGGAAGGCTTTCCCCCGATTCCCCCGAAATGAGTCTTACACCCGGTTACCGGACTGCCGGTTATTTTTTTCCACGCTGGAATAACACGGCGCCCACAATGATCGCGCCGGTCAACATCAACCGCGCGGATTCACTGACCGCATTGATGCTCAGAATCTTCTCCAGGTACCCGATGGTCAGACAGCCCAGAAGGGTCATCCCGATCCCGCCCCGTCCCCCCGCGAGGCTGGTGCCCCCGATTACCACCATGGCAATGGCGCTCAGTTCATACGAGCCGCCCGCCTCCGGATCGCCCTGCAGTTCCTGGGCCGCCTGACAAATTCCGGCGACCGCTCCCAGCAAACCGCTGAACCCATAGGCCAATAACTTGGCGCCCGTCACGGGCACCCCCGCCAGACGGGCGGCTTCTTCGTTGCCACCCACCGCATACAGGTAACGACCCCAGCGCAACTTGGAAAGCACCACCCCGCACAGGATCACGCACCCCGCGAGAACCAGGGTGACCACCGCCACATTCCCGCCCCAAATCCTCGAACTCAGCAAATCGAATATCGGGGGCGCCGCCACATACTGATAGGAACCATCCGCCTGCTGAACCGCCGTCGATATCTTCTGCCCGCCGGATATCCATTTCGCCAGCCCCCGCGCAAAAACCATCAGGGCCAGGGTCACAATAAACGGTTGGAGCCTAAAGCGGGCAATCAGTCCCCCCGAAACGGTTCCGAATAACAGTCCGGCCACCAGCGTGACCACCAGGGCCGCCTCTGCCGGCCATCCCTGGTGGATGGCTAATTCGGCAAAAAGCACCGCGCTAAACCCCAGGATACTACCCACCGACAGATCGATGCCCCCGGTAATGATGACCAGGGTCATTCCGCAGGCCAGAATCCCTATGACGGAAACCTGCCGGAGCATATCGCGATGCGTTGCCCATTTATCGAAGGCCCCGTCTGCGTGAAAAATGAATCCCAACAGCATGACCCCGATCAGGGCGAACAAAGCCCGTGCAAAAGGACTCCGCAGAAGCCGGGATGCCGTTCCCCCCCGCTTTTTCGCTTCATCCGACGCTGGAGCCGGGGCGCCCTCACCCCGCTCTTTCGATCCATCCGGGCAGCAGCGGGGTGAGGGCACCCCGGCTCCAACAGAAGTTGCCGATTTGTTCTTTTCAGTCATATTTTCAATTCCTGATATCTTCTCCCATGGCCGCCTGAATGATTTTTCCCTGCGTGGCCTCCGCCCGGGAAAACTCCGCCCGGATCGTGCCCCGGTGCATGACCAGAATACGATCGGACAAGGCCAGCAATTCGGGCAACTCAGAGGTAATCAATAAAATGCACATGCCGTCCGCCGTCCACCGGTTGATCCATTCGTAGATTTCATGCTTTGCACCCACATCCACTCCGCGGGTGGGCTCATCTAACAAAAGCAACCGGGGGCGGGTTTCCAGCCATTTCGCCAGCACGACCTTCTGTTGGTTGCCCCCGGACAACTCGCAAACGGCCTGTGTCATCGTCGCCAGCCGGATGTTGAAATCCTGCCGATATCGCCCGGCCAACTCCCGTTCCCGGCCGGGCCGCATCCAACCACCCGCGGACACATTCCGCAGGGAGGCCAGGGTGATATTCGGCCCCGTGCTAAAATCAGGGATCAAACCGGTGCCCTTGCGATCATGGGTTAACAAGGCGATCCGGGATGCAATGGCATGGCGGGGCGAACGGGGACTATAGGGCCGCCCCTCCACCGCAATGGCGCCCTGAAGGGCCCGCCCATACACGCCAAAAAGACCCTGAAATAATTCGCTGTTCCCCGACCCCTGCAGGCCGGCAAATCCCACGATCTCCCCGGCGTGCGCGGTAAACGAAATGTTTTGAACCGCAATCCGCGACTGATCGGGCGGGGAGGGAATGGACGCCTTGTTAACCTCTACGGCAACTGCGCCGGACGTCTTCTGACGCACGGGGAAATAGGTCCCGAGCTCACGCCCGACCAAATGCCGCACCAGCTCGTTCTGGGGCATCGCGCCGGCATCGGCCGTGATGATATGCCGCCCATCCCGCAACACGGTGATTCGATCCGCCAACTGGTAGATCTCATCCATTTTATGAGAAATATAAACAATCGCACAAGTCCGCCGGAGTTCTCGGATCAGCGCAAAAAGACGGATGACTTCAGGCTCGTTCAGGGAACTGGTGGGTTCATCCATGATCAGGAGGCGCGCATCGAAGGCGAGGGCCCGGGCAATTTCGATCATCTGCCGGACCGGCAACGAAAATTCGCCGATCGGGCGATGTAAATCCACATCCAGATCCAATCGGCGGAAAAGGGCCTGAGTTTGATCGATCTGGACCCGGCGGCGAATCCATCCGCCGGTAAAAACCCGTTCGCGACCGAGAAAGATATTGTCCACCGCCGACAGGGATTCAATCAGGGACAACTCCTGGTGAATCATCGAAATCCCCCGGGCGACGGCATCCTGCGGCGATGAAAACAACACCGGTTGTCCCTCCAGCCGGATCCCCCCCTCGTAACCGGTGTGGACGCCCGAAAGGATTTTCATCAGGGTGCTTTTCCCGGCGCCATTCTCCCCAGCCAGGACATGCACCTCGCCCCGCCGCAGGTCAAACGAGACCCGGTCCAGAACCCGGACTCCGGAAAAATCCTTTCCTATTCCGATCATCTGCAGAAATGGCGTCATGTAGCAAATAGTTTGAGCGTGAGGATCTTATAGGGGGCCACTGAAACCTGGAGGACATTCCGCCGGATGGGAATCGGTCGTTTCGGATCCTCGTTCAGATTCGTTTCGATACACCGTCGGAAGATCCGATCCAGCTCGATCCGCACGGGGGTTGCCCGTCCCTCATTTTCCCAGAATCGGAGGATCCAGCCATCCTCTTCCGCCGCCCGCTTGAAGGCACTCACCTGGACGTTGGCGGGGTGAATGCGAAAAACCGGGGCCTTGATGGCGGTCTGACGGCCTTTTGCGAGGAGCGATCGATCCACGAGAATATGGGTCGGATCGGCTTGATGGGCCATCGGCGGATACAAAAACGAAAGCGCTTCAGCCATAAAAGGTGCCCGGCTCCGTGGAACCGGCGAGTAAGGAATGAAGGCGTATTGAAACGATTGCGGGCCCAGACATTGGGCCCCCGGTGTCGGCAGGGACGGCGAAGTGCTCGGGGTGCGCGTTTTGAGATTCGCGCGGCCCAACCGGCCGAATCCCCGAAGCAGTGTTAGATACAGATCGATGCCGGAGCGAGCGGACCGGGATTCGTATTCGTAAAGACCCCGGGCCGCGATGGCCAACCCTTCCCGCTTATTCCGCACGGCGACCCATTCCCGGAAATGGAACGTGGTCGGGGGCGGCTGGCTCCAGCCGGATTTTCCTTCATCCGGATTGCGGATCGGTTTTTCAAGAATTCCGAAATGCCCCTGGCTGAGGACCGTTTCAGCCGCAAGACCGGTTGGGCATTTGAGCCGGAGCCGATGATCGCGGGCCGGGTTATCGAAATCGAGAGCGACGTCGACCCGGCGCGCATCCCGATACAGGGCGACGCGACTGATCAGAACGAGAGGAACCGTTTCACGGGAACGTCGTTCACCGTCCAACTGCCGGGGAATTTTCATCCGGGTGGTGATTTCCAGCAGGGCTCGAACCGGGCCGGATTCCACCAGCCGGCAGGTGCTGGGGAAAGCGGTGCTGGATAAAACCGGTTGATCGATCCAGGGCGGCGAAAAATCCCAGGCATCGCCCCGATCCGCCTCGTCTTCGATTGTGTTAAGTCCCCGATAGGTGTGTCCGGTGGCTTTGTCGAAAATATCGAGCGCGCCGCGAATAAAGCGCACCCGGAGATGCTCATTTTCGATGGAGGTTTGGGTTTGCCGGCCCATCGATGGAATCCGGGAGGCGGGCCCCTCGGTTATCCGCAAAGACGAAATGCCACCTGGGGGGATCGGAGTGGTCATCAGCACATGGGTGGGATTCCCATCGGGCCACGGTGGAACCCAACTGGCCGTGTTGGTGGCGGTATCGGCGGCCCAGGGATTGGCGACGACCTGAAGGGGAACAACCCGGCCCTGGGCATCGACGACGCACTGTTTTTCGGCATCGAAGCCGTGCAGCCAGGTGTCGATCACGGGGGTTCGAACCGATCCGCCCGCCGGATTAAAAGCCAGAATGAGCCCGCCGGGGCGATGGTCATCCATCCGGGCGCTCAAAACCGCCAGGGCTTCATGAGCGAGGCCGACGGCAATTTGTTTGGCGGCATTGAACCGCTGGACCATCTCCTCGTGCGCGGAATCGGCGCTGGACCCATGGATCCCATCGTGGGCCTCGTTCAGGAACAACCAGCGCCAGGCTTCTTCCAAAAGCCGGGCCGGCCAGGGGGCTCCGTTCAAAGCAGCCAGCGCCGAGAGCGGTTCGGCGTAGCGCTCCAGAAGCGCTTCCCCGATGAAGTTGGCCTGTTTCAGATAACTGCGGGTCGTATTGGCGCCCGTCAACAGCAACTGGTATTTCCCGCCCCATAAGTCGCCGGTATAATCCGGCAACGAAACGCCGGATTTCAAAATGGCCTGCGTGAGCTGTTCGACATTGCCCTGCACAAACCGATATTCGTTCTGGACTTGGTTGGCGCGTTCGATCACGGCGGCAATCGTTTCCTGGGGACAGGCGGAGTCGTAGCCGTTGGGAATCGGGATGACCCCACTATGACAGCCCGGTTCGGCTGTTCGGGCGGCGGCCGTGAGGGCTTGAGCTCCTTTGTCCAGATCCGTTTCCCGAGCGGCATGGTGGAGGAACTCGGGGGTCTGGATGAACTCGCCAAAGGGGGCGGATCGAAACTGGGGCGGCCACCAGGGATTGAAGGACGAGGTGGTTCCGAGGGCATGCGCCTGGCAATAGGTATTGCGCAAATGAACACCCAGGATCCGGGTTCCATCGAGGCCCACCCAGAAAAACTGGTCGCCGATGGCGTCGGACCGTTCGGGCATTCCCCGCATAAAGACCAGACTGTTGAGATCGAATCCGGCCAGGATCTGGGGCATTTGAGGCGGATGCCCGAAATTATCGGGGAGATGCCCCGCCTTCATGACCCGGCCGAGCGCCCGGGCCCGGCGATCACCGTAGAGGGCGTTGCGGACCATGGCTTCGGGACCGGTAAGCCATTCGTCGAATTGAGTGTAAAAGGGTCCGACTGAGAGCTTGCCGGAGCGAACCAGACGGCGGAGGGCCCCGGCATTTTCGGGTTTCACTTCCAAGTAGTGATCCACCGGTGCCACCTGACCGTCGAGAACGAAGGTTTTAAAGCCCTTTTGTTTCGCAACGGGATCGATGAGCCGGTCCAAATATTTGACCAGCCAGAAACGAAACGAACGATAGGGAAGATACCATTCAATATCCCAATGGACATGCGAAAAAACGAACCCGATTTTTTTCATGCGCGTCAAGCTCCTGGTTCCAGCAAAGGGCGATGAACGAAGGTAACAAACCCATCATTACAGCGCAAGCGGGAGGAAACGGGTCGTGACTTCAGCGCATTGAGTCCGAATTCATCGGCGGTTTATAGACAACCCGCGCCGTATTTAGAATTCCGGTAAGGAGCTCATTTTGCCGTTCCGTAAACGACATGTCTTTCGCAGATCTTGCGAAAATGATGGCCGTAGATGGCGAGAATGATCGCCTCGGGAAGAAGGCGGGGACATCGGAATTGGGTCCATAGCAAAAGCGACCAGAAGTGAAACCGTTCTTTGCCCACGATACCAATCCGAAAAATGGAACGAACGACGGCCAGAATATGGGAGACTTGGAATTTTCCCCTCACCTGGGGCCCGCGATATTCCCGCAAAAACGTGCGGATGCGTTGGTAATAGGGTGTCGGGGAATAAATGTGATCCAGAATTCGCCGATAGCCTTCCTTGAGTGTTTCGATGCTCATTACCGGAACGATATTGGTCGTCCCATCCACATTATCCCCGGAGGTTTCGGCGCTGAGCCGGCCTTGTTGTTTCATGCGATCGTAAAGCCGGGTGCCGACCGGGGCTTGCAACAGGCCGACCATGGCGGTCACGATTCCGCTCTTCTGAATGAAATCGATCTGCCGTTGAAAAATGGAGGGATGATCGTGATCGAAGCCCACAATAAATCCGCCCTGAACCTGAAGTCCGGCCCGTTGAATGCGTTTCACATCCTCGATCAGGTCGCGATTCCCGTTCTGGATTTTGCTGCATTCGGCCAGGCAATTTTTATCCGGAGTCTCGATCCCAATGAACACTTTATTAAAGCCGGCCTGGACCATCAAATCCATCAGGAGCTGATCGTCGGCCAGATTAATGGACGCTTCGGTGAAGAAAACATTTCCAATCTTGTCTTTGCGCCAATCGATCAAGGCGGGCAGGAGATTCTTTTTGACGTGTTGATTGTTCCCGATAAAATTATCGTCGACAAAGAAGATGTCACCCCGCCATCCGGTCGCATACAAACTGTTTAGCTCGGCGATGACCTGGGCCGAGCTCTTCATGCGAACCTGGTGTCCCAGCAACGCGGTGACATTGCAGAAATCACAATTGAACGGGCATCCGCGTGAAAATTGCAGACTCATCGTGGCGTATCTCTTAAGGTCCAGCAAGTCCCATAAGGGAATGGGCGTTTGGTGCAAATCCGCAAATTGGTCTGTGGAATAAATCCGCTTCGGATGGCCTTGTTTGAAGTCTTCCAAAAAAGGCGGCAACGTCAACTCCGCCTCGTTCAACACAAAATGATCCACCTCCTTGAAGTGCTCATGTTCGGTATTGAAAAGCGGCCCGCCGGCGACAACCCGGAGGTGGGCCGCTTTACAGCGAGCCACCATCCGATGCGCCGACTCGCGCTGAACGACCATCGCGCTGATGAAGGCGCAATCCGCCCAAGCCAGGTCTTGTTCCGTCAAGCCCCGGACATTGAGGTCCACCAACCGCATCGACCAATAGGAGGGTAACAGGGCCGCAACCGTCAATAATCCCAACGGCGGCAAGGCGGACCGTTTACCCACAAATGACAGTGCGTGCTTAAAACTCCAGAATGTATCCGGAAACTCAGGATAGATGAGCAGCAGATTCATGATGCACCTCAACCCCCGTTATCGTAGGGCCTTCGCTCGTCGAAGGCCGTCTTTGGGAACAGGCACGCCGACAAGCGGCGGCCCTACAGGAGATAGCGCTAAAGCTTGCCCATGAGGACCAAGATGAGCAAAATCAGGACCACGAGTCCCAGCCCGCCGCTCGGATAGTAGCCCCAGCTTTTGCTATGGGGCCAAGTCGGTAAGGCACCTACGAGGATCAGAATCAAAACGATCAACAGTATGGTTCCAAGTGTCATCGCCGTACTCCTTTTATTAGGGATTTCCTATCTCAACAGTCAAAGGATACGCGATTATTCAGAATTCAACCATGGGGTCTTCCCCTACCCCCTGGTCGTCGTGGGGGCCAGAAAAGGCGCACCGGTTCCCTGCCGGTTTTACTGAAACACACCCGTTCTCACGGCGGCACGAACCCTCCTTGCCGCACCATTTCCCGACCGGCACCCGATTGCACAAAAAGAATGAAATCCGCCGCTTTGGCCGGGGAACCATCCCGCATCACCATCAAGATCGGATGGGCCAACGGATAGTGGCGGGCGGCAATGCGGTCTTCCGTACAGCTTTCCCCATCAATGATCAACGACCGCACGCGCGCCGTCGCGGATCCCCGGCTGATGTACCCGATGGCCTCGGCATCCTCGGCCACCTTCTCCCGCACCCCCCCATTGGACTCCGCAATCACCACATTGCTGTCGGAATTCGTAATGCCCAACCGCTCCTCAAAAATCTGCCGGGTCCCGGATCCCTGCTCCCGCAAAATCCGGTTGATCGCATGATCGCGCCCCCCAACGTCCGCCCAATTATTGATCCGCCCGGTAAAAATATCGCGCACTTGCAAGGCGGATAATCCAATCACGGGGTTGTCCCGATGGACAATCACCGCGATGGCATCCCAGGCCACCACCTGGCCGACCAGCCCGGTCGGCATTCCATCCCCCCCCCCCACATCGATGGTTGCAATATCCGCGGCCCCGGAAAGAATCGCCTCCCGGCCGGCAGCCGACCCGATGGCCTGGGCCGACACGGTCACGCCCGGGTGATCCGCGGAGTAGCGATTGGCCAATTCCACGGCGGTGGCATGAAAGGCGGTTGAACCGGCCACGGTCAGAATATGCTGTTTCCCGCCGCACCCGCTTCCCGCTCCCGCCCAGATCAAGCTCAAGCCCAACGCCATCCCCACCCGCAATGGACTGCGCATGAATCACACTCCTGTTCAGGTTCCAATAAATATCTTCCGCAAAAGGATGAATAGACCGGCCGACAACAGTGCGGAAATCGGCAGCGTCACCACCCAGGAAGCGAAAATCCGCCGCACCACGCGAAGATCAATCGCGCCGAACCCGCGTGCCAACCCCACGCCCATGATGGCACCCACCAAAACAAAGGTGGTCGAAACCGGCAAGCCCAGCAGGGAACACACCAAAACCGTGGTGGCGGTCGAAAATTCGGCGGCAAATCCGCGGGTGGGCGTGACTTCGGTGATTTTGCGGCCCACGGCCTCCAAAACCTTATAGCCGTAAGTCGCCAGTCCCAATACAATTCCAAACCCGCCCAATGCCAGAACCCACGCCGGGATAGGTGCCGCGGTGGCGACTGAGCCGCGCAAGCCCTGCATGATCCCCACCACCGGCCCCACCGCATTGGCCACATCGTTGGCGCCATGCGCGAAGGAAAGATAACAGGCATCCATCACCTGGACCCGGGAGAAAAAACGCTCCACATCCGCACTATGTTCGGACAGGGGCTTGTCCGGATTACAGCGTCGCTTCATAATCGCCCAAACCACCACTCCGATCAGGTTGGCCATGACTACCGCCGTTCCGGCGGCCAACCAGCAACCCTGAGCCTTTTCGATGTGCAGGGCGCGCGGATAGTAGCCTTGAAGGACCGAATAAAACATGACACAAGTCATCGCTCCCAACCCGAGCGGCACAGCGATTTGCGACCGGGCAATGGGTTTCGCATGGTGCAATACATGCCGCAAGAGCCCATGATAGATTAGAAAACTAAACAACGCGCCCACCAGGGGAGAAATCACCCAACTGGATGCGATCCCCCCCATTTTATGCCATTGAATCGCCGAAGGTCCCGCCGCCACCAAGCCAAACCCGATGACGGCCCCGATGATCGCATGGGTCGTCGAAACCGGCTGGCTCAGATAGGTCGCCACATTCAGCCAGATCGAGGCGCCCAACAGCGCCGCCATCATTCCGATCGCAAAGACCATCGGCTGGGCAGCGAACACGGCCGGATGCACAATGTCGCCACGAATGGTGTCCGTGACCTCGGCCCCGGCGAAAAAGGCCCCGCTGAATTCGAAAATCGCCGCTAGAATCATGGCCCATCGAAAGGTGATCGCACCCGACCCGACTGGAGTCCCAAAAGCGTTGGCCACATCGTTGGCGCCAATGTTCCACGCCATGTAAAGCGCCACTAAAAAGGCCAGAATCAATAACGGTTCCATGAGAAACACCCTGGGATTATTGTCTTACAATCATCAGGCGCAGGGATTTGCCGACATTTTCCGCATGGTCGGCGATTCCCGTCAGCGTCCGGCACAATTTATCCAAAATCATCACCGTCAAGGGATCGATTCCCGGCAACGAATAGTAGCGGCGGGCGAGGGCCCGGCTTAATTTGTCGGATTCCCATTCGAGATGACAAACATCCTGGATTTTCAGCAATACCCGCTCGGCCTCACTGCCTTCAAACGCGTCTTTTTGCAAACGAGCCAGTTCCTCCGCCAGGCTCAACAAGGCCTCGCTCGTCTGGATGATCTTGTCAACCAGCCCCGTAAAGTCCTGGCGCAGTTCAGACGGTAATTCCATTTTGCGAAAAGTCGCCACCACCGCGTAATCCTCGGCATCATCCCCCATCCGGTCCAGTTGTCGAACAAAGGTCAGAATATCCTCCCGGGATACCGGCAATAACATCCGGCGCGACAGATTTTGCCGGATGCCATCCTTGATTTTGTCCGCCTCGAATTCCGTCGCGGACATGAGGGCCTGGAGTTCGGTCAGGCGCGCCATATCCCCGACCAACAGCGCTTCGGTGATGGGACGGATCAGATTGACGCATTCATGAATTTTACGGGCATGCGTCACGATATGTTCGAACGGCGATTCCCCGAATAAATTGGCCAAACTTTGCATGCGTTATCCTTTCGTTTCATGAGGCCTCCACCTCATCTTTAACCCGGACCCGCGCGCCTCGCCAGCGCCTGTTGCAGGACTTGCGCCAAATCCGCCAATTTGTAGGGCTTCTGAATATATCCCGCCAAACCCTCATCCATCAGAGCTTGGATCTGAGCATCCAACCGGAGCCCTGAAAACAGCACCACGCACGCCTTGGGATCATGCGTCCGCAAAGCCCGGAAAAAAGCCTGCCCATTCATCTCGGGCATCGCCATGTCCACCAGCACCAGGTCGATATCGCCGGGAGTCGCCCGATACTGGTTTAACCCCTGCTCGGCGGATGCCGCCGTGACGGCCCAATACCCCAATTCCCGCAACAGTCGGGCGGACAGCGTCCGAATCATCTCGTCATCATCGATCACCAATACCCGACCTTGTCCCCGGGGGGCGGTCGTTTCCAGCCCGGCTACCACCGGCTCCGTTGTGATCGGACTCGCCGCCAAGGGCAGATAAATCCGAAATGTCGTCCCTCTCCCCTCCCCACTCTCCAACTGGATGAAGCCGCCATGATTTTTGACGATGGAATACACCATCGCCAACCCCATGCCCGTCCCCTTACCGGCCTCCTTGGTGGTGAAAAAGGGTTCGAAAATGCGTTGCTGAATCTCCCGGGGAATGCCCTGCCCGGTATCCGTCAGGGCAAAGAGAAGGAATCGCCCGGGTTGAATCCCCGGTTGAAGACGAACCTTCGCCGTATCCAGAACCTGTTCCTCTGTCACAAAGGTCAATTTGCCGCCATCGGGCATGGCGTCCCGGGCATTGACCGTCAAATTCAGCACCACTTGCTGTAATTGCGACGGATCCCCTTGGATGGTGGCGGACGAAGCCTGTAATCGTTGACTCAAGAGAATGTTCGGATTAAAGGTGCGGTTCAGCAATGCGATCACTTCGCCGATCACCGCATGGAAATCGACCGGTATATTCTGCTGTTTGCCCTGCCGCGCAAAACCCAGCAATTGCTTGGTCAGTTCGGCCGCACGCTCGGCTGCTTTTTCGATGGTTTCCCCCGCCAGATGCACGGGACTCCCGGGGTCGGTCTGGTGAACGACCAGATGCGCGTACCCGAGAATCCCCGTCAGGATGTTGTTGAAATCGTGCGCCACCCCTCCCGCCAGCTCGCCAATGGCTTCCATCTTCTGAGCGCGAAACAATTGCTGTTCCGCCTTCTGCCGGTCCGTGAGATCCGTGGATATGCCGGTGGTGCCGATCACCTGACCATCCGCCGCCCGAATCGGAGTGAAAAAGGTTTCGAAAATCCGGTCTCGAATCTCGTGCGTGCCGGCAAACGCCGCCCCCTCCAAGGCCCGGTGGACATCGCCCAAAAATTGCGGTGCGTCCCAAAAATAGTCGAACAGATTCAGCCCCACCAACTCGTCCGCCTTTAAATTCAGCAACGATAATCCCTTGCCGTCGGACAGGGTGCAAATCCCGTCGGAATCGATGGCAAACAGAATAATCGGGGCGCCGGAAACCACTCTCCGCAAACGGTCCTCGCTGGCCTGCAAGGCGTCCAGCGCCTGTTTACGCTCGGTCGTATTGCGCCCGATCCCCACCAGGCCGATGATTTGTCCGTTTTGATTGCGCAACGGCAATTTGCTGGTCATGAACCATACGGGGTCGCCGGACGCCGAGCGGACCCTGTCTTCACGATTCATCAGCGGCACGCCGCTTTGGATCACCTCGGCCTCGTCCCGCGCAAACCGCTCCGATAATTCCCGCGGAAAGAAATCGGCATCCGCCCGGCCAATCAAATCCGAAGGCGTCGCCACACCTAATAATTGGGCAAGCGCTTGGTTCCCGGCCATAAACCGGCTGTTGGTGTCTTTGATGTAAATCAGATCGGGCAGGTTGTCGATCAAGGTGCGCAATAAATTGCGCTCATCGCGCAACCGTTGCTCCGTTGATTTCCGGTCGCTGATATCCCGGATAAAGGCGCACAGAAATTCCACCCCGTTATAGACCAGGTAATTGGAGTTCACCTCCACCGGAAACACGCGCCCCGTGCGTGTCCGGTGCTCCGATTCCAGGCTGACCGCCGTCTGGCGCCGGAGTTTTCCCCAGTGCGCCGCCAGGTTGGCCGGGGTAACTTTCAGGTCGAAATCGAAAACCGTCCGCTGTACCAGCTCTTCCGCCGAATATTCGAGCGCCTGGCAGGCAGCCTTATTCGCATACGTCACCCGGCCTTGCGCATCCATCCAGATCACCCCCATCGCGGAATGATCGACCGCGAACTGGGTGAATTCAAAGCGCTTCTCGCTTTCCTTGAGATATCGCTCCACCCGCTTATTCCCCACGATCGTCCACCCCAAAAACACAATCAGGGCCAACAGGATCACGACCACCCCGATCACCCCCCAGACCAGCAGGCGATAGGTGTCATAAAAGGAAAAAGGCCGGTTGATCACCACCAGATCCCGGGTCAACTGTTTCTCGTCCAGACCCCATCGCAGGAATTCCGGATAGTTCACCACAAACCGCGCAAAGTGCTGGCGCTGGACCGGCAGACTCTCCGGATCATCCCCTCCCAGAATCCGCAAGGCCAAGGCGGCCGCCGCCATCCCCTGCCGTCGACCACTATAAAGTTCCCCACCCACCGATCCCTTGCCCAAGGTGGGGGAACTAATATGGTAAATCGGAACATCGGCAAACCGCCGGATGAATTGGACCTGCCGGTCAATCTCGGTTCTTTCATTCGGGAGGTTCCGCAGGGAATTGATCAACAAAATCAGCTCCGGTTCCGGCTTGAACCCCGGCGTACCCAACGCCGCTTCAAAGTCCGGATACGACAGCACGGTGACGTCGCCCGCCGCTCCGGGGACGGCCGGCACCAACCGGTCCGCCTGAAAGGCGGCGGCATCGGGCCGGGCGAGAGGATCGAACAGCACCAGCACCCGCCGGTAGCCCGGATGAAATCGACGAATAATCGTCAACGCCGACGTCGGATCGCGCGTTTCAATCACTCCGGTGATTTTCCGCTGCCCGTCCAAAAAAGCGGGCAATTCACCGTGCAATCCGGAGAAAACGATCGCCGCCTCCGGAAATAAAACGGAGCGGTGTTCAACCGCAAATTTCAAGGCCGGCTCGTCGGTCGTCAATACCACCGCCACCGATTCCCGCGCATATTTGACCCGTAACACATCCAGAAAACGCCCCCGATATTCGGGCGTGTCCTGCCGCATGACGTCCAAAAATTCCAGGTGCGGCTCGGTCGGCGGCAGTCCGGAGTCGATGACCAGCCGAATCCCTTCCGCCTGATCGTCGGTCCACCAATACCCCGAATGATAGGAATGAAGCACCAGGAGGGAACCGGCGGCATTGAGCGAACCCACTCCACACCAACCCAGACTTAATACCAACAGCCCGAAAAACCATCGTTTGAAACGACGTTGAATCCCATCGGGAATGAGAGATGATGCATCCATAAAGTGGCGATTGTTTAGCGTTTAATGTCACGAAATGCAATCCTCATATTTTTGAGGGTTATCGCACGAAAACATTGAATGCTGAGCCGGAATCGGTTACAATGAAAAGTGTTTTAGCGGTATACACCCATGAAAATAACATCGTCAGGCATCGCGGGCGGAATCGTCACCGGCTTATTGCTGGCGGCGGTGGTCATTGCCGGCCGTCTGCTCTGGGAATCGGTTCAGGACACGGAGCCCCTCCCCCTCGATTTAAACGCCACCGGCTCGTCTCTCTCCGATCCCTCCAGAAACGCCGGGGCCTCCGCGTCCGCCCCGCCCATTTTCCAGAACGCCCAAGGTCGCCGCCCCCTTGCCAATCCCAATCTTCCCGGCGATTCCGCTCTCTTCGACCAACCCGAAGCTCCGCCCGTCGCCCCAACGGATGATGAAAAACAGAACCATGCCGGTAACCGTCTGTGGCGGGTTCTCTACGGCGAAAACCTGAAAATCGAATATTTTTCCTTTCACTCGCTCCGATCGGATGCCCCGATCGCCGAGTTCCCCATCGCTCTCTATGAGGCGTATTATCGTCAAATGCCTTCCTACGTCGACCGCATCCCGGAAGGCTTTCTGGGCGACCCGTCCCAACAGGAAAATTCGTCCGCCGGCCTTAAAAACCAAGGCCGGGTAACGGCATATACCACCACCACGACGACCACCACCACCACCACCGGTGGGGGCGGCGGGGGCGGCGGCCCCCCCCCTCCTCCAACCTTCCCAACCACTACGACCACCACAACGACGACCACCACCACGACGACCACCAGTACCACCACCATCACGTTCCCCCCCATCAGTGAATCGGGCATCTAAGATCCGGCCTCTTCCAGAGCCTTTTCCGCCATGAGCTTTCTCTTCGATTTCCTTTTTACCCGAATGGCGCTTGGGGCGGCCCTGATTTTTACCCCGTGGCTTTTGGCCCGTCTGCTCTTGGGCGAGCGCGATTCTAACCTTCATTTTTTACTCTGGGGTCCCTTGCTGGTGGGGTTGAATTGCACCGTTCCGATGTTGATGCAAATAACCCATACTCCAATTACACCCTTTTTCCTGGCGGTGGGACATCTATCGGTATTAGCCGCCATCCTGGCCCTGCGGCCCCTTCTAAAAACCCCCTGGCTTCCGGCCACAACCGACCTCGATCCCCGCTGGATCGCCTTGGCCGGGGTTATGGCGCTGATCCTCCTGCCCTTTACTCATCTGGCCGGTATCGATACCTATAAATGGCAGGACCTGGCCACGGCGGTTGCGGTCGAACAGTCCATCCCCTGGTTGACCCATCCCCTCGCCTTGTTCGGCTACGCTCCGCGCAGTTATCCATCGGCCTACCCCTTACTACTGGCCACCCTTCAAATGCTGGGGGGAACGGGTGTGGATTGGGGGTTTTATCTCATCTCGACCGTGACCGCCCTGATCGCCTTGGGCACTTCTTGGGCATTAGGTAGAGTGCTCTGGCCCCAACGCCGGCAGGCCTTCCTCTTCACCCTGTTCTATCTGCTGGCCCCGGTTTTTATCCGGTATACCCATTGGGCCACGGGGCGGGGCCTTTTTATGGCCCTCTTTCCGGGCTTCCTTTGGTTCTGCCTGGGGCCGGCCCGCGGCCCCCGCCGCTGGATCGGCCTGGCGGGCATGGCCTTGCTGCTCCTGCTGTCCCATAAGGTCAGCCTCGCGGCTATTCCTCTGACTCTGATTCTGTTCGGAGGATTCAAATTTCCAAACCCACCCCGATCACGTCCCGTACTTCTCATTTTGGGCATCGGAATTCTGGGCCTGGGCTGGTTGCTCACCGGAGCCGAATCGAGCCTGACCGCTGGTCTGCGCCCCCTCCGCAACCTGGCGGTTCGCTTCGGAATTCTCGGCGTTCTACTCATCCCCGGAATCCTCGCCCTGCGAAAATTCCCCCTCCCGCCGGCGGATCGTTTTCTATTCTGGGGTTTGGTCCTGACCCTGCCCCTGGCCTGCGCCGGCGAAATGTACGGGGCCCTGCCGGCTTTGCCGTTTGTCGCCTGGAGCGCGGTACGGGGCTATGGGTGCATCGATGTTCTTCCCGGCCGAATCCGCGGCATTCTCCAGTCGAGTGCCCTCGCCCTCTTGGCGCTCGGCGCGGGCGCCATACTGCTGGAGCGATCTCTTCACGCCATGCCCCGCAGGCTCTATGATGCCGCGCAGTTCCTGGAACAACTCGATCCCCGGGGCCCTTTTCGAATCGAGGCGCCCGGCATGGCCCGGCGGCAGATCCAAGCCTATGTTTCCGGGTGTCCCCGTTTCACCTCCCCCTCCCCCCTGAAAACTCAAGCCGCGCTCCAGCAACGCCCCGCCTTTAAAGGCAACTGGCGTTCGATCTACTCGGAGGCCATCCACTATCTCCGCCACTGGATCGTTTTGGACCCCGACGATTTCGCCTGGTATGGCGCCAACCCCCGCATCTATTATTTCCAAATCGACGGCGAGGGCACAGTCCCGCCGAACCATCTTCTGTTGTATGAAAAAAACGGTGTTCGTCTGTTTGGTCCAACGAACAGTTCTAGGGTAAACGCACCGTGACCTTGTAGAAACGTTGAGGTGCCTCATTGGTCAGTGCGCCGCGCTTCTCCCCTTCGCCCTCGTAGGGCGGCCGCTCGTCGGCGAGCCGTCTCTTCGCTCCCGGCCTTCGACAAGCGAAGGCCCTACGTCTGATTCCTGTGGGGTTGCCGGCCCTGCCGGCCACACCCGGACTCAGCCGTCCCACCGCCGCATCACCATCACGCCATTGGCGCCCCCAAATCCGAAGCTCTGTTTGACGGCCACCGGTTTCTCCAGCGGCTCCGGGCTCTTCCCCACCAGGCGCACATCGCATTCGGGATCCGGCTGATCGATATTCAGATTGGGTGGAATCCGGCCCCGCTCCAAAGCCAGCAAAGTAACCACCGTCTCGATCGCACCGGACGCGCCAATGGTATGGCCGAAATAGGATTTCAAGGCGCTGACCCGGGGCGATGACGTCGTTATTTCGCCAAAAAAAGACCGGATGGCGGCACATTCGCTCCGATCATTCATCAGCGTGGCAGTCCCATGACTGACGATCAGGCCCACCGTATCCGGTGCCAAACCCGAGTCCGACATCGCATGGCGAAGGGCCTGGGTCTGACCGGCGGCTTGGGGCCGGACAATGTGTTCGGCGTCGGACGACTCGCCATACCCGCAGATTTCGCCCCGGATGCGCACGCCGCGGCGGCGGGCGGAGGCTTCCTCCTCCATCACCAGCATCGCCGCCCCGGCACCCATGACAAATCCTTTCCGGCCCAAATCGAAGGGGCGGGCAGCGCGAAGCGGATCGGGCTCGCTCGATAAAATGCCCAGATTATTCCACGCCGAATAATAGGAGGGCACAAACAGAAATTCCGCTCCGCCACATAAAACCCGGTCCGCATATCCATCCCGGATCATCCGGAAAGCGTTTCCCATGGCCGTTGCCGAAGAGGTGCAGGCGGCTGATATATTATAATGAATACCCGTCAGTTTGAACTCGATCGACAACCGGGTGGCGACGATATTCACCATGCATTGGGGTACGGTGGTCGGACGAATCCCCCGCACTCCTTTTTGAATGTAGGAGGCAATCGCCTCGTGCAAAGCCGCCGCCGGTCCGTTGGCCGATCCGATGATCACCGGCACCGGCTGGGGCTCCCGCGCGCCATCGTCGCTGATCAACTTTGCCGCGCGCAAGGCCTGATCGGCCGCCACCAGCGCCATATCCACCACTTTCGCCTCGCCCTTCCACCCGCGCGCCGCCAGCGCTGAATCCAAAGCCGCGGCATCAACCTCCGCCCCGTTTGCGGCTCGGAACAGATTGGCATCGAAAGCCGTAATCCGGCGAATCCCCGTCCGCCCGGCCATCAGGTTGGCCCAAACGGTCTCTTCATCCAGCCCGAGGGGGGACACCAGACCCAACCCGCTGATCACAACACGACGGGACATCGCCTTACCCTTTCATCCATAATCCGCCATCCACATGCAAGACTTCACCGGTGATATAGGCGGAATGCTCCGACAATAAAAAAGCCACGGGACCGGCCATCTCCTCCGGCCGGGCCAGGCGCCCGAGCGGAATATTTAACCCGGCGCGCATCTCGGGCGTCAGAACAGCCGTCAAATCCGTCTCCACAAATCCCGGCGAGACCGCGTTCACCCGGATATTAAATCGGGCGGCCTCGAAGGCCAGGCTCTGCGTCAAGCTGACCAATCCCGCCTTGGCTGCGGCATAATCGGCTCCCATCCATTTCCCCGGCCCATGCGCCGCCAACGAGGCGATGTTGACGATCGACCCGGCCCCTTGCGGTCGCATCAGACAGTAGGCTTCCCGCGTTGCCCAAACAGCGGATTCCAGGTTCAACGCGAAGGTGGCGCGCCATGAGGCCGGGGTCAGGCCGCGAAACGCCACCGCTTTCCCGCCGCCGGCATTGTTCACCAATCCGTCCAAACGCCCCGTTTGGGCGGCAAACGTCCGCACCAACTCGGCGGCCGATTCCGGCCGGCCGAAATCCGCCGTCAGCGGTCGGCATTGCCCGGTGTAAGGCGCCAGGACTGAGCAGGCCCGCGCGACCGCCTCGTCCGTCCGTCCCTGAATCCCCACCACCGCCCCCCGTTCCAATAAATAGCGCGCGATGGCCAACCCGATGCCGCGGGTTGAACCGGTGACGAGGATCGCCCGATCTTGAAATAAAGCGCCCATCAGATGTTCAAAATCCGCTTGCCTTCATCCAGGAAAATCCCCTGCAAATTCATGCGCAGGGCGGCGGGATTCGAGGCATAGGCCATGCCTTCTTCTTCAGAGACCCTGCCGCTCTTGATCAGGTTGTAGATGGACTGGTTGAAGGTTTGCATCCCATCCTCCACCCCCGTTTCAATGGCCACCGACAGCAGATCCAGTTTGTCCTTTTCGATCAGCTTGCGCACGGTCGGGGTGTTGAACATGATCTCGACCGCCGGGGCCACGCCGCCCTGGGTACTGCGCATCAGGCGCTGACAGACCACCGAATGGAGATTACTCGCCAAGGCCAGTCGCGCCTGTTCCCATTCCGAGTTGGGGAAAAACTGGAGAATGCGCTGCACGGCGGTCGCCGCCGTGCCGGCGTGCATGGTCGTAAAAACCAGATGCCCGGTTTCGGCGGCGGCCACGGCGGTCTTAAAACTCAGTTCGTCGCGCATTTCACCGATCACGATGATGTCAGGGTCCTGACGCAGGATGTTCTTCAGGGCGCTGTGAAACGTCAGGGTATCGAGCCCGATCTCGCGCTGGGTGATCACCGATTGTTCGTCCTGGAACATGTATTCGATGGGATCTTCGAGCGTGATGATGCGCCGGTGCTCCGCGCAGTTGATATGTTGAATCAGCGCGGCCAGAGTGGTCGACTTCCCGCATCCCGTCACCCCGGAAATGAACACCAACCCGCGTTGAACCCCGCAAATCTTCAACAGATTTTTCGGCAAATTCAGCTCGTCCAGCGAGGGCACCTTCTGTTTCACATGCCGGAACACCAGGGAGGACGTCATCTGGGCTTGAAATAAATTCACCCGGAACCGGCCCAGTTGCTCGCGATACAACGAAAAATCGGCCTCGTGATGCTCCTGATAGGCCCGAACCAGATGCGCGGGCAGGATCTCCCGCACGATCTCGTTCAAATCCTCCGCCGACACCAGCGGGAAATGGCTTTGTTCCAATTCGCCGCTGATGCGAAAAAAGGGGACCTGCCCCGGTTTCAAGTGCAGGTCCGAGGCGCCCAAGGCCACGGCTTCAGTCAGAAATTCCATGATTTTCGACATGATGGGTCTCCTTCTCTCGACGATGTCCGAACTTAACCCCGGACCGCCAGCAACGCCTGGGTGTGGGCCTCGGTGTAATGCCGGCCGAGGTTGGTCCAATCGAAATGCGCCGACGAATTCTCCACGTTGTTGCGCAGGGCAATCCGGTCGCGCCGTTCGAGCTGTATGAAATTGAAAAGCCAGTTGGTCATCTCATGGGTGGCGGCATCGAAGGAGGCGTGCCGCCGACCCACCACAAACAACCCCCGCTGTTGATGATCCGGCAGATTGCGCAATAAATAGGTGCCGAAACCGGACAGATCGCTGGTGACGGCGGGAATGCCCCGGGCCATGCATTCCAACGGCGTGTATCCCCAGGGCTCGTAGTAGCTGGGGAAAATACCCAGATGACAGCCCCGCACGAACTGATCGTAATCCATGCCGAACAACGGATCCGTCGGCGCGATGAAATCGGGATGGTAAACCACCTTGACCGGATCATCGGCCTGATTCAATAAATGATGAGCCCGCAACTGGCACAGCACCTCGTCCTGGTCGGAATCGAAAAGATCATGGGTCACCACCGACGGCAGGCGCGAAGTTTTCCACGCCAGCATGATGCGCCGCAGACGCAGGCGCCAATAGTCGTCCACCAATCCGTCCAACGAGGGAAACTGCCCCCCGGCGGCGGCGACAAATAAGCGCTCGCCAACCTGTTCCTTGATCGACTCACTGGTGTTGCGGATTTCCTCCATCATCGCCCGACTGCGCAGGACATCGGACAGAATCGACCGGTAGGGCTTCTTGGTGATCAGGAAAAACACGATATTGCGCTTCAGGCCGGGCTGCTGTTTCATCCGCCAGTTCAGCCGCGCCAGGGCCTCGATCGTCAGATCAAACCCCTTGTTGCGGTATTCATAACGGCCGGAGGTGAAGAAATACAGCGTCCGGTCCAGATCAAAGGTATAACTGGGGAAAAAATGAGCCATGACGAACTGGTTGATCTTTTCCTTGTAGACCCGGTGCAGATTCTGGAATTCGTGCAGAGCTACAAACCGCTCGATGTTAAGCCCGTTGGGCAACAGCAAATCGGGCTTGCGTCCCAGCAGATGCTCACATTCGAACGCGGTGATGTCGCTCAACGTGGTGAACAAGTGCGCCCCATGCGCCGCCGCCCGCTCAATCCGCACTTCCGGTTCGATATTGAACCGGGCAGCATCGCTCTGCCAGTTGACGAACGGCAGATGGTCATAAAACCACGGGTCGTTCATGGCCAGATGCCGACCCAGCAAGGTTGCATGAGTGGTGAAAACCATCGCGATCCGGGACGGCTTGCGGCGGAGTTCGGGAATCGCCGCCCCCGCCATCCACTCGTGGAAATGCGCGACCAGCGGGCTATTCCCGCTATGGACCTCGAGCGTTCGCAAAAACAGCTCGGCTAAAAAACCAAAGGCCAGTACCTGGTCCAACAACGGGTAATCCTTGCCGAGCATCCCGATCTGGTGATGTTCCCAAAGCCGGTATTTGATTTCGGGCAAGCGTCCAAAAACCGACGCGGGGTTCAACAGCACCACCCTCGGCCGTCCGGTAATCAGCCAGTGTCCGTAATGGACCTCGACACCTTGCGCGCGCAAGTCCATCACCGCCGCGGCAAACGCCCCCCCCTCGGGCTCGCGCTCCTCAAATTCCGCCGGGGACAGATGGGGATCGTAAGGACCCACCAGGCAATACCGGTCGCCCCACCCCGCCAACATCGAAGGAACTTTCGACCGGATCACGGTGTAGATGCCGCCGAGCTGCTGGCAGACTTCCCAGGCCACTTCGCAAAGCAACGGTTCGCCTTGCCCTTGAAGGGCGGTGACTATGGATGGCTTCGATGTTTTCATGGCATTCCCCTTGAAACAGGTCAAACCTTAAACCGCGTCCGGCCCTTTGTCGAGAGCAAAGGGTCTCATTCGGGATTGACGGTCGCAAGGCCCCCCGCTATCTTCACTCGTCGTGATGGCCGCCTCACCTCTTTTCCCAAACCCCGGCGGCCGGGAGTCAATCCGATGAGTATGACGCTTGTGGTTCTCGCCGCCGGTATCGGGAGTCGCTATGGCGGACTGAAACAAATCGACCCCGTCGGGCCTTCGGGCGAAATCGTCATCGATTATTCCATCTTCGACGCCCGCCGCGCCGGATTCGACCGCGTGGTCTGCGTCATCCGCCGCGATATCGAACGCGATTTTCGCGCCTGTATCTCCGCCCGCTTCGAAAAACAGATCGCCGTCGATTATGTCTTCCAGGACCTGTCCGACCTGCCCTCCGGCTTCGCGCTTCCGCCGGAGCGCCGCAAACCCTGGGGCACGGGCCATGCCATCCTCGCCTGCCGGAATCATATCCGGAATCCCTTTGCGGTGATTAATGCCGACGATTTTTACGGCCGTCAATCCTATGCCGCCCTGGCGCAAGGACTTCGAAACCTCTCCCCTGGCGGCCCCCCGCATCCCTTCTGCATGGTGGGATTCGTCCTGCGCAATACCCTCTCCGAACATGGCTCCGTCGCCCGCGGCGTTTGTACGATCGACGCCCAAAACCGCCTCCAAAGCGTCGTCGAGCGGACCCACATCGAAAAACAGGGCAACCAGGCGCGCTTCCTCGATGACCAGAAACAGTTTCAGCCCCTGTCCGGCGATGAATTGGTCTCGCTCAACATGTGGGGCTTCACCCCCGCGCTGTTCCCGGTCCTGGAGGACAAATTCGCGTATTTTCTTCGCGAGCGCGGTGGCGATCCCAAGGCTGAATATTTTATTCCCACCGTGGTGGACGAAATGATCCGGGCAGGCCAGGCGGTTGTGCAGGTCGCCGAAACCCCGGAAACCTGGTTCGGCGTCACCTATCAGGACGACAAGCCGATCCTCATGCAAGGCATCCGCCAGCGGATCGAGCAAGGAATCTATCCTCAAAATCTCTGGGGCTGAACCCTGACGTCTAAACGGCAGAGGACCGCCGTCTCCCACAAGTCATCCCGTATAATGTGGGAGCCGGACTCCGCTCCGGCGATTCTCACCGTTCCCAATCTCCTTTAAGGTGGCGTGACCGATTGCCTGTCCCCAGAGTCCCTCCGCTTCTCCCTCCCCCCGGCGAGGGGGAGGGCTGGGGTGAGGGGGATCCGCCGCTGCGGACGGCGACACGCCGTCCCTCCCACCTTTCCTCTTTTATCTTTCGTTAATCTGCCGTGACTAATTGCCTGTCCCCAGAGTCCCTTACGAACCGTGAATGCGACGCGCTTGTTTTTCGAATCGCTGGCAAACATCCCGGATGGAAAACTTCTTTCTGCCGATCAGGTAGGATCGGATGGTGTCCCCGAAGGGCTTGTGCCACCTGGCCGGGATGCCTTTCTTACCAACCACCGCGCCGACAATACTGCCGGCAGTTGCGGCCGTGCAATCGTTGTCCAGACCCATGGCAACCGTCTCGCCAATAACCCGGGTGAAGTCGGTTCCGCCGATCGTTATCCCCCACACGGTCAAACAGGCGTTGTTGATGGTGTGAACGGGATGCATTCCCTTGAACTGCTCTTCAACGGCCGCCCGCGCCTGCTGGTAGTTCTTGATTTCCGGCGCGATGCGCAAAGCCCACTGAATCGCTTTGTGAAGAGTGGACCGGCGGGGGATCTCGGTAAGACCGATCCGGAGCGCCTCGACGGGATCATCGACCGCAAACGCCGCCGCAATGGCCGCCGCAAAGAACATCTCTCCATAAATCCCCTGTCGGCGGTGGCTGAGAAACGCATCCCGATACGCCAGGGCGGCGGCCCGTTCGGGCCAGCCGGGAGCCATATATCCCCAGGGATCTGCCCGGATATCCGCGCCAATCCACTCGCAGTAAGGATTATTCTGGTCTGCCGCATGCGAAGCGGAAACCCCTTTCTTGAGGTTCTGGAGCGCGATATCCTCGGCGGTACAGGCATACGGAAGATACTGGACCCACGATTGCCCCACATTCCGCGTCGAAAAGTCAGGCCCATGCTCCTCCGCAATCAGAAGCCCCAGCAAAGTATACATCGTATCGTCATCGACCGGTACGCCTGAAATCCCCTGGCGGGTGTACTCTTCCCGGGGACTCATTTCGTAGCGCTTCACCTTGGGTTCGGGAACATACGTCCAGTAGTCGGTCGGTGGAAAATCATCGCCGTTCTCCTCCGCCAGCGCCTGCATCTTCGCGATGGGCCAGAATTCGACCGGCGCCCCCAACGTGCAGCCGGCCATGCGCCCAAGGAATGCGCCCGCAAGGCGCTCGCCGTAAATATCCCCCTGGAAGGTTGGCCACAGCCGGCGGGGACCGGGTCGACGGAGCTCGCGGATGGCGGCCAGCTCGTTCGGCTCTTGCCGGGCCAGGTCCGGGGCAATGGGAAGTCTTTTCAGTTTTCCAAGCGCGACGCGCAGAACCTTTTCCACTTCTTTCAGCGGACGGTCGGTTCCCTTCGCGCCATACTCGGCTTTCAATTGGGCCTGAAGCTTAACGGCTTCGATGAGTTGCTCGAAATTCGGCAGGAGAGGGTATGGGGTCATCGCCATAGGTCCTTGTTATTGATTTAAGGTTGTGCCGGTTTCTTTAGTATATGATAAATGTTATGGATTATCAACCAGGAGAAGGAGACGAACGGCAGAACCACGGTTTGCGGTATGTCAGGCATTCTTGCCTGACTCACCATTGCGGTTCGAACGCCACAACCCAGAGGGCGACAAAAGAAGCGTTCATAGAACGCTGCTACACCGAGATCGGTAACCCCGCTTCGTTGAGCTAAGTCATACCGTATACGCCAGGTCTGCCACGGGCTTCGCCCTTCGAAGAGTTGCTGCCGTTAACTCGCGCTGTCCCTGCTTTCCGCTTCTCCCTCCCCCCGGCGAGGGGGAGGGCTGGGGTGAGGGGGATCCGCTGCGGACGGCGACACGCCGTCCCTCCCACCTTTCCCCTTTTATCTTTCGTCAATCTGCCATGACTGATTGCCTCTCCTCAAAGTCCGGCCGTAAACTCTCGCTGTCCCTGCTTTCGTCTGCTCCCTCCCCCCGGCGCGGGGGAGGGTTGGGGTGAGGGGGATCCGCAGCGGACGGCGACACGCCGTCCCTCCCACCTTTCCTCTTTTATCATTCATCAATCTGCCATGACTGATTGCCTGTCCCCAAGGTCCCGATTGCCTGTCCCCAAGGTCCCCATGCTTGCCCTTCGTTGTCTTGGCGAAGTAGGATGCGCCTACTACCAACGCCATTCAGTGTACGGATCCAAGTTTGTAGTAGCGCCGTAAGAGGCGCGTGATGTTCCCCTTAACCTGTCCTTACAAGCCTTCCACGTAATGTCCCAACGGTGGCAAAGAGGTGCCGTCGGGCAACTTACAAGGGGCATCCCCGAAGTTGACGGTCACGACAACTCCATTGGCGAATCGCGTCCGTTGGACCGCATGATCGGCCGTCAACCATTCGTGCGACAGCATCTCGGAATATCCGGTCGCCCGCGCCACCGGTTCAATCGTCTGATAGCTGCGCACAAACCGATCCCGATTTGCCTCCCAGCTCAGGCGGTTAAACATGAACATCGGGGGAGTGCCATAAAGGGTGTTCCAGAGATCGCGCCGATCCCATAGGGCCGGGAGTTTATTGTTGTAATCGCCCCAGTACCACTGGGCCACGACGCAATCGTGATAAACCAATTCCCAAAGCGGAATGCGATACCGATGCCCGGTTT
>CAZCDO010000022.1:16931-31095 GCA_964497135.1 uncultured Verrucomicrobiota bacterium | reverse complement strand
ACTGAAGCGAAAGCCAATCTTTCCCGGTATGGGCGTCTGGCGGAAGAAGGGCAAACGACGCTGGTGCTCAAGCACCATCGCCTAGCCTTTCAAATCAGTCCGGTTCCATCGGGAGGCAAGGCGCTGACTAAAATGCCGGGCTTGGCGGGCGGCCGAATCCATATGTCACCCGATTTCGATGCGACGCCGGAAGAGGTGATCCGTGCCTTCGAAGGTGTGACGTGAACGTATTGTTGGACACGAGCGTTTTGCTTTGGTGGCTGGGCGAGCCCACGCGGATCAAGTCTTCGTTGCTCGATGAACTCAAAGATACGGAATCCGTGGTGTGGTTCAGCCAGATATCCCTTTTGGAGATTCAGATCAAAGTGGAGTTGGGAAAACTTGCGCTGGATTTTCCCGTTGAGCACATTCCCGATCTGGCGGAACGATCTGGCCTATCCGCTCTGTCATTGAGCAATGCGGCGATTTTTACCCTGCCCAAACTGCCTGCTATTCATCGGGATCCCTTTGACCGTCTGCTGATTTGCGAAGCGATTCAGCAAGGTATTCCATTGGTCACCCCCGATGAAACAATACGTCGTTATCCCGTGAAGGTGGTGTGGCTCTAGCAGCCTGTCGGACTTTGGCGGAGCCAAAGTCAACAGGCTGCTAACCCGTCTTTACCCGCTCAGGGGTAAAAACGGGCTAATCCTTCGATTTCTATTCAAAGGTCTGCCCCACATTTCCCCGTTCAAGGTGACATCACCTTGACTTCGTGGCGGCGGTTTTGTAAAATTCCCAACATGAAATGGGTGATGAAATCAGTTGCGGTCGCGCTTGCGGCGTTGGCCCTCCTCATGCCGCCTGACGTGACCGCGCATTGCGGCGCGGGCGATCAGGCGGCTGAATGCACACCCGAATGTGTTTGTGAGTGCCATCTCGGATCAGCTTTTTCCTGTCTTGCCCAGGCGTGCGGGCTGACGACGTATCAATCGGACTTTGCCGATCCCACCGACATGTTTTTTATAGGAAGACTGTTGATTGTCGACATCTTCCGTCCGCCGGCTTCCGTCTAAGGGCGTTTCGCCCCCCTCCTGTCATTTGTTGCGCTTGCTCCATGAGTGGCGCTCCTGTTTTTTTCTTTGGTCGTGCCTCCAACGAGGCCCTGTCGTTCAATTTTCCATCAATCGGAGGTTTCATGAAGCGGACACTTTGCGATATTCACGCGCTACTTCGCGTCGTTCTTGCGCTGGTCATAACGGGCCCGGGGTTTTTGGTGCACGCCGAGAATACGGCGACACCCGACCGAAGCGCATGGCCCACCCCGCGTGCATTGGGCCGGGAGTTCCCGGTCCATCGAGGTGACGGGGCGTTGGAAACGCAAGCCGCCCACGCCCCATCACAACACGAGCCGGACGGGGTGCTTACCCTGCCCCGGGCGCTTGAATTGGCGCTGATGCACAGCCCTGAATTGGCGGCCTCGGCGCACGGGGTTTTGGCTGCGGAAGGCAATGCGCGGCAAGCGGGTGTGTTATCGAACCCCGAACTCGAGCTGGAGGCGGGGGAGTTCGGAGGCTCTGGAGCACGCAACGGGTACGAGGGCGCTGAAACGTCCGTGCGTTTGACCCAAACCCTCGAACTGGGCGGAAAACGTGGCAAGCGACGGAGCGTGGCACAATTGGAAGCGCGCCTGGCTGGCTGGGATTACGAAGCGAAACGGCTCGACGTCATCACGCTGACCGAGCAAGCGTTCGTGGATGTCCTCCTGGCACAAGGCCAATTCGCCCTTGCGGAGTCTCTGCTGGTTGTCGCCGAGGACGTGGGCAAGGCCGCGGCAGAGCGGGCCGCGTCCGGTAAGGTTCCCCTCCTTGAGAAAACGAAAGCAGGCGTCGAAGTGGCCACCGCCCGAATCGCGCGAGATCGGGCCCAGCGCGGGTTGGATACGGCCCGAAACCGCCTTGCGGCATCTTGGGGAGGGACCCGGCCGGTGTTTAAGGCGGCCGGGGGTGACCTGGACACTGTCGCAACGGTCCCGCCCTTGGAGAGACTCTCCCCCCTTTTGGAGAACATGCCTGAGGTCGCGCGCTGGAACGAAGACGTGGCGAAGGCCCGGGAGTCGCTCGCTTTGGCCCATGCGATGCGCCACCCGGATATCGGCATCAGCGCCGGCATCAGCCGATTCGAGGAAGACGGCACCTTTGCCGGAACCGCAGCCCTTTCGCTGCCGCTCCCGCTTTTTGACCGCAATTCAGACGGAATTATTTCGGCCAAACATCAGGCCAGCCGCGCGGATTACGAACAACGCGCCGCTCATTTGCGCGCCACGACGGCTCTGGTGGATGCCTATAGCCGGCTCGAAACGGCGAGGACCGAGGCGCTTACGACCCAGGCCGAGTTGCTCCCCGGCGCCCAGCGGGCCTTCGATACGGCTCAGGCCGGCTATCGAGAAGGAAAGTACGGGCACCTGGAGATGCTGGACACCCAGCGGACGCTCAACGAAGCCAAGACCCGTTACTTGGACGTTTTAGCCGCCTACCACAAGGCGGCGGCCGATGTTGAACGACTGATCGGCGCTCCCCTTAACACCATTCAATAAGTATAACAGCGAGGAACACAATGAAAAAACACGAAGTCAAATGGTCGGCCATCGGCGGGCTTTGCGCCCTGATGGTAGTCGGGGTGACGGCGGGCGGATGCGGCAAGGAGAAGGCCGAACCATCCGCCCCACCAGTTGCGGAGGCAGGACATGCAGAGCACGGGGATGACGATGGCCACGGCCATGCCGCAGAGCCCGCTCCCGTAGGATCCGCCTCCCTTGAGGAACGGTTGTCCGCTAAGTGCGAGTGCGGCGTACCCATTTATCAGTGCGCCGAATGCCGCTACGAAGTCGGCCTCGTGAAACTGGACGCCAGTCTCCTGAAACGGGCGGATGGCGGGGGCCTGGTTCAAACGCAGACCGTGTCGCGGACCCAGGTATCCGCGGTATTGCCGACCACCGGCGAAGTGGCGCTGAACGAGAATGCGGCGGTCCATATCAGTCCCCGCATCGCCGGGATCATCGAGTCGGTGTCGGTGGATATCGGAGCGCGCGTCAAGGCCGGTGAAACCTTGTTCACCCTGGCCAGTGTGGAACTTGGCAAAGCCCTGGCGGAATTCGAACGCAACCGGACCCTGAGCGACCTGACCGAAAAGGTCCTCGCCCGCGAGACAAAGCTCAGGGAGCAGAAGGTGGGTTCCGAGCAGGATGTGATTGATGCTCAGATGGCCTATGAACAGCACCGGACCGACTTGCAGGCGTCCGAACAGATGCTTCATGTGCTGGGGTTGACGGAGGGGGATCTTGCGTCCATGCGTGAGCCTTCGCACGGCGCGGGGGCAGGCCGACTCTCCATTCGAGCCCCTATCGCAGGCACGATCATCGAAAAGCACGCGGTGTCCGGCGAAATGGCGGAACCCGGAAAAGACGTGATGTTGCTCTCCGATCTAACGACGGTCTGGGTCTGGGCCAACGTCCAGTCGCGCGATCTGGCGCGACTGCTGGCGGCCGAGAAACGCGGAGCCGTAGCCGTCGAGGTCACGGTCTCCGCCTTCCCCGACCGTCAGTTCAAAGGCGTACTCGATTACGTGGGCGCCACCATGAACGAGCAGACCCGCACGGTGAAAGTGCGAGCCACCGTCAAGAACCCGGACTGGGAATTGCGGCCCGGCATGTTTTGTGAAGTGGCCCTCTCCCTCGCCAATGGACAGTCAGAAGAGATCCTGGCGGCGCCGCGCGCCGCTGTGCTTGCGGACGAGAGTAAGGCCTTCGTTTTCAAGCACTGGAAGGATGACTTCTTCGTGCGACAAGACGTGCGCAAGGGGCGCGACTTTTTCGGCATGATCGAGATTCTCGACGGGCTGCAGGCTGGCGACACGGTCGTGACCGAAGGCGCCTTCCTGCTCAAGTCGGACGTGCTCCGGGAAAAAATGGGCGCCGGTTGCGCTGACTAACGGAAGGATTCCCACTATGTTCGATAAACTCATTCGCTTTGTGCTGCACCAGCGATTACTGGTCATTCTCGGAACGGTCCTCGTCGCGGGTGCCGGGCTGTTTGCCTGGAAAACGTTGCCGGTCGATGCGTTCCCCGACGTTACTAACGTTCAGGTGATGATTCTCACCGATGCGCCGGGGCTGGCGCCGCTCGACGTGGAGCAGCAGGTCACCGCTCCCATCGAGCTGTCGATGCAGGGTTTGCCGGGCGTGTCGCAGGTCCGCTCCCTGTCGAAGGCGGCGCTCTCGCAGGTCATCATCGTTTTGGAGGACGGGGTGGACCTCTATTTCGCCCGACAACTGGTGTTTCAGCGGTTGCAGGCGGCCAAGGAGCAGTTGCCGGACTGGGCCGAGCCCGAGATGGGGCCCATCAGCACGGGGCTGGGTGAAATCTACCAGTACACCCTGGAGAGCGACACCCACACGCCGATGGAACTGCGCACCATTCAGGACTGGTATATCGCCCCCCAACTGCGCACCATTCCGGGCATCAACGAAGTCAACAGCTTCGGCGGGTTCGTAAAGCAATACCACGTCCTTGTGGACCAGAACCGCCTCCTGAAGTACGGTATCGCACTGACGGATGTCCTGGAAGCGATTCCCCGCAACAACGCCAACGCGGGAGGCAACTTCCTGGTGCGGGACTGGGAGCAAGCATACGTGCGGAGCCTCGGGCTCATCCAAGGCATCGAGGATATTGAGAACATCGTCCTGCACGCCGAGGACGGTGCGCCGGTGTTCCTGCGCGATGTGGCCGATGTGAAACTCGGACCTGAGACCCGGTCGGGTGCCGTAACGCGCGACGGTAAAGGGGAAGCCGTGGCCGGCATGACCATCATGCTTAAGGATCAAAACTCGAAGCTCGTGGTGGAGGCCGTGAAAAAGGCGATCCCGAAGATTCAGGCCGGGTTGCCCAAAGGGGTGAAGATCAACCCCTTCTATGACCGGACGGCACTGATCCAGGCCTGCATTCGCACCGTAGGAGATGCCCTCTGGCAGGGTGGCCTCCTGGTCGTTCTCGTGCTGTTCCTGTTCCTAGGCAACTTGCGCGCCGCCCTGATCGTTGCGTTGTCCCTGCCGCTGACGGCGTTCATTGCGTTCATCCTGATGCGCGTCCAGGGCGTAACGGCGAATCTGATGAGTTTGGGCGGCCTGGCGATTGCCCTGGGTATGATCGTGGATGCCTCGATCGTCGTTTGCGAGAACATCGCACGGCACCTGTCCGAAAAAACGGACAGCGGTTTGTCGCGGGTGGAGATCATTTATGAGGCGGTGCGGGAAGTGGCCCGGCCGGTTGTTTTCGCGATTCTGATCATCGTCATTGTTTTCCTGCCGCTCTTCTCGCTTCAGCAGATGGAGGGGAAAATGTTCCGCCCGTTAGCCCTGACCATGTGCTTTGCCATGCTCGGGTCTCTGATCGCGGCTTTGACTATAATCCCGGTGCTGAGTTCTTTCTTCATGCGCGGACAAGGCGCGGGAAGCGATAACGCGATCATCCGCCTGGTCAAGCGCGGTTACTTGCCGGTGCTTGCCTTCGCGTTACGGAGGCCGAAGACGCTCGTGACCATTTCCGGCGCGCTGCTCGTGGGCGCTCTGGCCCTCGTACCGAGGCTGGGCACCGAGTTCCTTCCGCAACTGGATGAGGGGGCCATCGCCATCAACGTGGTGCGGCTTCCCTCCGCGTCATTGGAGGGGTCGGTCGCCGTGGGGACCGAGATCGAGCGTCGGCTCCTCGCGCGCTTCCCGGAGGTGCGGACGGTCGTCACCAAGACCGGACGGGCCGAGATCTCCGAGGATCCCATGGGGCCTGAGCAAAACGACGTCGTCATAATGCTGCACCCCAAGGGAGAGTGGACAAGCAAGCGGTCCAAGCCGGAACTGGTGGCTGCGATGCAGGAGGAACTGGCGGCCATCCCGGGATTACGCCTGTCGTTTTCACAGCCCATCGCCTTGCGAGTGAACGAGTTGATTTCCGGCATCAAAAGCGACCTGGCCATCAAGTTCTTCGGGCCAGATCTGGAAGTCCTGCGGGAAAACGCCAACCGCGCGGCCGTGCTCATGCAAGGCATCCGGGGAGCCGAGGATGTCAGGGTCGAGCAAGTCTCGGGATTCCCGCAGGTTGAAATCGTGGTGGACCGCAAGGCCATCGCCCGGCACAAGATCAACATTGCGGATATCAACGAAATCGTCGAAACTGCGGTGGGCGGCAAAGTCGCCTCGATGGTCGTCGAAGCACAGAAACGCTTTGCCGTCCTCGTGCGTTTTCCGGTCGCGTTACGCCGCGATATCCCGGAGTTGGAGCGGCTTCTGGTGCCGTCCCCCGACGGCGCCCGTATCCCCTTGGGCGAACTGGCGGAGATCCGGGAGGTCGAGGCGCCCGCGCAAGTCAGCCGCGAAAATGGGATGCGTCGCGTGGTCGTCGAGTGCAATATCCGGGGCCGCGACATGGGTAGCTTCGTGGCCGAAGTGCGCGACGCGATTCAACCGGTTGTTGGGGCAATGCCCGAGGGCTATGTCGCGGACTATGGCGGCCAGTTCGAGAACCAGCAGCGCGCCATGCGGCGACTGTCCGTTGTCGTCCCGGTTTCGCTTTTGCTGATCTTTCTGATGCTGTTTTCCGCATTCAAGTCGGTGAAGAGTGCCTTGTTGGTCCTCGTGAATCTACCGTTTGCGCTGATTGGGGGCATCCTCATCATCGTTCTGCTGAAAATACCGTTGAGTGTCTCGGCCTCCATCGGGTTCATTGCGCTGTTTGGCATAGCGGTCGAAAACGGGGTGCTGCTGGTATCCTTCTTCGATCAGTTGCGCAAAGAGGGGCTGAGTCCCGAAGAAACCGTGCGCCGTGGATGTGAGTTGCGTTTGAGGCCGCTTCTGATGACGGCGATGACCACGTTGCTGGGGCTCATGCCGTTGGTCTGGGCCACCGGAAGCGGGTCTGAGATTCAGCGGCCGCTAGCGGCCGTGGTGCTGGGCGGTATGGTGTCGGCTATGATGTTAACACTCATTGTGTTGCCGGCACTTTACTTCCTGGTCGAGACGCATAGGGAAAAAAAGCTAACAGCCCTGGAGGTAAAGTCATGAAGGCCATTGTCGCCTATGTTCAACCGTTCATGCTGGAGAAGGTCACGGATGCGCTGCGCGCGAAGAAGATTCACGGAGTGACCGTTCTCCAATGCCAGGGATTCGGTCGTCGGATTGACGGCGACAACCCACACTACGAGGACCCGGCGGTCGAACTGGGTTACGCGCCCAAGGCCAAGATCGAGATTGTGTGCCGTGATGAGGAAATGCAGGGGATTGTACATGCGATCCGCGAGAGTGCGCATACCGGGCATCCTGGCGACGGCAAGATCTTCGTCACCTCAGTGACCCTCGCTGTAGATGTCCGGACTGGCACCGAAGGCGAGTCGATCTTGTAAGGCGCCCTCTTTGCCGCGTGGTTGACAGAAAGAGGTTGATGCGAACGCTTTCGCAATACGGTTCGGTTTCCAGACCTGGCGCGGCATGTGTATTTTGTCGAGACTGGCGAACCGCTCCCGTGTGAACGGGTTCCCAATACGCCGCTGGTCGGTGTCTGCCGAGGGACGGCGGTTTATCTGCTCTATAGCGGCATTTTGAAAGACCGATCGCCGGATGGCGGCAATGTTTTAACGACTGCGGTGTTATCCATTTTGCCAAGGCATGAGGGTTCAAAAGGAATCTACGGCACGGCGTGCCGGCTGGGGCCGGAACGTCTCCGACGCGAGGGGGTCGTGTTCAAGCAATTGCCGTATCAACTGAGGGTGGAGGCGCCATGAGCAAGGATCTGATACCGGATGACTTTATGTTTGTGCTTGCGTTGCGGGAGCGATGCACGGTTTTCCGTGTGGCGGCGCGGAAGAGAGGTGCCGCACGATGTTTCTCGAAAACTGTCTTTTTAAAGAGCAGGCTTGATTGAGGGCCTCCTTGGGGGTAAAGTAATTGATCGTATGGATCAGGAAACTTCCAATTATAGTCCGGAAAAGTGGTATGTGCGGACCGTTGACGGTTCGACTTACGGACCGGCTTTCCCCTTGGAACTGGTCGGATGGGCGGCCGAGGCCCGGATAGTGCCGGGTTGTCAGGTGTCCCGGGATGGGGTGATTTGGGCGCCCGCCGAAACGATTCCCCGCTTGCGGATGGAGTGGACGGTTGAGATTTCGCCTGACGAAAAAGTCGGGCCGCTGCATCTGTTGGCGATCGGCGATCTGGTCCGGGAAGGCACCATCCCGTTGGGAGCGGAACTGGTTTGTGCCCCGCGCAATGTGCGGACCACCATCGATCATCATTTCTTTGCCCTGCTCTTGCAGGAGGCCCGCGAGAATTTGGCCGGGGCGGCGGAAGAGGAAACCCGGCTTTTGCGCCAGATTCACGAACAGTGGATTCCAACGATTCGTGCCGATGCCGAAACCCGGTTGAAGGCGACCGAGCAATCCCGGCTTTCGGAACAGGCGAAATGGAGGACGGCCGAGCAGTCGTGGAAGGCGGAGAAGGCGCTCTGGCAGGCCGAACAGGCGCATTGGAAAGAAAAGGAACAATCCCGGCTGACGGAACTGGCCCGATATCGGGCGGGTGAGCAATACTGGCAGGCCGAACAGTCGCAATGGAAAGCGGCCCAACAATCCTGGCAGACGGAGAAGGCCCAATGGCAGGCCGAGCAGGTTCAGTGGAAGGAAGCCGAACAAACCTGGTTGGCTGAGCAGGCCCAATGGACGAAGGCTTTGGATGAGGCGGGGAACAATCTGCGCCGTCAGGAATCGGAAGGGGCCGCCGTTCAGTCCCGCCTGGAAGAGCGGTTATCCCGCGCCGATGAGGAAGGGCGGCAGTTACATCTTCAATTGGAGCGGGAACGGGAAGCATTCACGCGAGTGCGACAGGGGCTGATCGCCGAATTGGATCAAAATAAGACCCGGCTGGATCAGCTTGAGACCGCGCAAAAAGAGGCCCTCCGCAGTCTGGATCAGTTCCGCGCCACCCAGGGCGTTGAGCGGCAGAAGATCGCCGACCTCGAGCGGCGTTACCAGGAAGATACCGCCGCCCTTCAAAAGTCACGTGATGAATCGCTCCAGTCCTGTGCCCTGTTGACCGCTTCCCTGGAAAGCGCCGATCAGGACCGGGCGATCCTGCGGGCGGAACTGGAAGCGGCGCGAAGTCGGGAGACCCAGTTGCGGGTCGAACGGTCCGATCGCAAAGCCGCGGAAGAGGCCCAGTTGCGGGTCGTCGAGCAGGCGCATGCTGAGACCGAGGCCCAAACCCGGATCGCCGATGAGTTACGGGAGCAATTGGCCGAGCAGACCCAGTCGAGCACTCGGCTGGCGGAGGCGTTGGCCAAAAAACAACACTCCCCGGTCGATTTGACACCCGGCCCGATGGATACCGTCTTGCTGGACGAATCGGAATTATTGGAGCAGGAGTGCGCCCATCTGGCGGAGTTGCTGGATAAATTGCCGTCGATGACGCCTCCGCCCCCGGCCGCTCCGGCGGCATCCGCTCCGTCGATTTCCGTGATGGATTGGATCGATCCCCGGCCTGCGGCTTCATCGCCGTCAACGTCGCCCCCCCCGGCGATGATGTCCCCGGTTGCCCTGCGAATCCAGGGGGCTGTGAAGGCCCTGCATCTGGCCGAAAAAGAATTGGCCAAACAACGCCAGTTGTATCATGATTTGATTCGTCGCGGCGCGGACCGGGAAGCCGAATTGACGGCCCTGGTGGAGCAGTTGAAAAGCGATTTGGAAATGTCCTCGCGGTTGGTGCGCCAATCGATGGAGGAGATGGAAAAGCGGGAGGGTGAATTGCGGCAATTGCGGCGGGCCGGAATCGCGATCCCGGCGCCGGCCGCGACTCCCCGGGTTTCCCCGTCTCCGCTCGAACCGGAGGTGTTGCCGCCGGTAACCCCGGAAGGTTCTCCCAAAAAGCTGGCGCGGGATGTGCCGTTACGGGATCCGAAAACGGTGCTCGCCGGCTTGGAAAAACAAGCGCGCGCCGATCTGCATAACTGGAAAAAACAAAAGGCCCAGGCCGATCCCGGCACCATGGGCCGCTTGAAAAAATGGATTTCACGCGACTGATGAAAACCGATTCCAAACCCGATTCAACGCCTGGCGGACTGACGGATATCTCCCAACTCCTGCAACGACAGGCCGAAGAACTGTCCCGTTTATCGCAACAGTTATCCGGCACGAATTCCGCGCCGGGTACCCCGCCCGGCGGAGAGCGGCCGTTTGGCGCGGAAAAACCGCCGGTACAGACCTGGCCGCTTCCGGTCAAAACCGTTCCCGTCGGCGACCATTCCAGCCATCTGCCGATTCTGGCCTCCGATCCGGCCTTGAGTGCCGACTCCCTTCCGGTGCTGGATGCGTTTCGTGAATTTCTGGAAGAGGAACGTCGCCGGACCCGTCGGCGCATGATCCGCTTGATGACGGCGGGCGGGCTGATCATCCTGGGAATCATGGGGGTCGTGGCGTGGGGGATCGATCGGTCCATCCGGCAGACCCGTCACGATTTGCAGATTACCCAGGTGAAGGCATCGCAACTGGCGACAGAGCAGGCGGAACAGGTTGGCCAGGTTTCCCTGACGGCATCGAATTTGGAGCGGCGAATGCTCGTCGAACGGCAGAAAGTCCAGTCCGTTGCCATGGCCGCCACCAATCTTCAAAAAATGGTGGAAGCGGAAAAAATTCGGAACGATCAGGTTCGCAGTCAGACGGCCGAAACCATGAACGATCAGCAGGAGGAAATCCAGCGGTTGAAGGAGATGATCACCACGCTGGAGATCGATAACGCCCTGCTGACGGGAAGTCTCAAGGAATTGCGGGGCGAAGGGGATGCCATGGAAAAAGAGGCGCCAGAATTAGCACTGCCGGCGGATGAAATTCGGCTTCCGGATGGGGCTTGGATCGCGCCGCTCCCGGCTCGCCCGATGGCCCCAACGACGGCCTATGATTTATTACCCGGTACCCGGGTGCCCGTCCGCCTGCCGAATCCCTAGCAGCCTGTCGGACTTTGGCTCCGCCAAAGATTCGCCAGGCTGCTACCAAAGTTTGTTGCAACTCGCAACCCATTAATCATAAATGACTTATGACACATAAATGCTTTCGTTATTGCAGCGGTGAAGTTACGCGAACACCGCACCGGTTCGTTTGCCATAAAACACAATTCCTTGCGTTAATCATTAATAATAAGCGAGTTACAACAAACTAATTAGGAGTCTGTGGACTTTGCTAAAGGCAAAGTCCGACAGACTCCTAGATGAGCAGAGCCAGTGCGGCTTCCGGGCCGCCCTCGACCAAAACGATTCGTCCACAGACGGTTTTGGTTTGACCGGGAAGCAGATCGCCGAAGGCGGGCAGGGAATGCAGGCAATGATGGTGATCTTCATTTTGGAAGATTTGGGCCACGGTGTCCCATCCCGTTCCAATGGTGAAACGCCCATCTCGCGAGGACCGCAGGACGACTCCGCTGGTGGCCATCGTTGAACTGGGTTCCCCCCAGAAGAATTTCCCGTACTGGTTGACCGGCGTGCCGCCTTCGAGCCGGTAATGGGTTCGGCGCGGATCGACGGTGCCCCGTCCGGTTTGATTCAAAGGGGTCAAGCCGGCGGCGGTTTGGATCCAGGTCCGGGAGAGCTCGGGATCGAAGAACGGATCCGATTGAGCGCTCAAGCAGGGGAAGCCGGTCACATTATGGAAGGGGGTGGGGCTCCGGTTGATGACGGTCAACCGCAGGTGCAATCCGTTCAGATCCGGCGAGAGGATGGCCCGGTACCGGAGGCCGGTGAGGAAATGAATTTTTTCACCCACCGCCAGAGGCCCGGCGCGCAGGGTCTCCAAGTCGGCCTCGAGCGCTTCCCATTCATGCCAGATCGTACCGTGCGAATCAGGCCCCTGCCAATCCAATACCGGCTGGTCATGGATTTTGAAAAAACCTTCGTCGCACATGAGCCCTTCAGGAATCCTCAAGGTCCAATGGGCATCGATCCAATCCGAGGTGAGGTTGACCTGGCAGGGGCCTTTGACGGCGGTGGCCCGGAGCGGGGTTGAGAGGGCCGTGCCAATCCCGGTTCCCCCATACCCATTGCCGCAGTAAAATAGGCGCAAGCGGTTATTTTCGGCGATAACCGCGGGATATTCGACCATTTGGGAATCCCAACCGGTGCCGGGACCGAGTTGCAGATCGTCGCCATAATGATGGCCCCGGCGCCAGGTGAGGCCGTCGTCGGATTCGGCGCTCCCGATGGAATAGAAGCCCCAGCGGGTGCCGATCTGGGAGATCCACATCCGGAATGAGCGGTCGGGGAGTTGTTGCACGACAGGGACGGCGACCGCGACGTTGCAGTAATCGTGCTCGGGGGTCCGCCAGAGGACCGCGCCTTTTTTGGTCCAGTGAAGGCCGTCGGACGAGGTGGCCAGGCAGATGATTTTTTGCTGATTGAGAAATACGTCGTCACCGAGGGTGGGGCATCCGGTATAATAATAGCGCCATTCGGTGCGGCCATCGGAAAGCCGTACGGGGATCACCGATCCGCCGGCGATGCCCTGGGCGTCAGGGTCGCCGTCGCGACCGCTACGGGTCAGGATGGGATTGCCCTGGAATTTGGACCACTGTTTGCCGTCATGGGAAATGGCGACCCCGAGCCCCGGGAAGGCGTTCAAGCCGGAGCCGACCCCACAATTGCCGGTGTAATAGAGATGCCAGCGGTCGGGAGCGAATTGAACCACATGGGGAAGGACGCACCAGTGATGATCAAAGGCGCCGGCGGGACCGGTGTCGAAGAGGGGGCCCTGGCGGTGCCATCGGCTGAGGTCGGAAACCGGCGCGGTGGCGAGGCAGATGCGCCGTTTGCCGTCGGCATCCCCGCCGCCATAATAAAGGCGATATTCATCCCCGACCCGGATAACCCAGGGATTCATCGCACAGGTGCAATCGTAAGATCCCGCAACCCCGGGGGGAAGAATCGGGTTTCGCGGGTCGCGGATCCAATTCACAGAATGGCGAAGAGGGGGTGGGATGAGGGTCATGGTAATTCCTCCGGGTGTGTTTTCAGTGTCCAAATAAATGGCCGGGGACGCAAGCTTAAATAATATCGGCTTGAGTTGAACCCGGGCTTGGGCTAGTTTATCCGCCTTTGCGGAGGATCGGCAATCAGGCCGGTCCCGCGCCGCGGGGAGATTCAAATGGTGGATTCCAAAACCGGTGGATCGGCGGATGCGATCGATGTCGCCTATGTCGCCCATCTGGCGCGATTACAGTTGAGCGCCGATGAAATCGAGACCTTTCAGCGCCAGTTGAATTCCATCGTCGACTATTTCAAGGCCATTCGCGAAGTCGAGGTCGACACGGTTCAGCCCATGGCGCATGCGGTTCGGGTTCAGAATGTATTCCGGGCGGACGAGGTTCGACCCGGGTTGGATCGCGAATTGGCGCTGGCGAATGCGCCGGTTCATCTGGACGACCAATTTTCAGTTCCGAAGATTGTCGAGTAAGGAGCCCCATGGCCGCATTGACCGAATTGACCGCCGTCGAATTGCTCGACCAGCTCCGCCGTCGGGCTTGCAGTTCCGAAGAGGCGGTGCGGGCGATGTGCGCCGTGATCCGCCGCCGCGATCCGGCCATCGGCGGATATCTGGAGGTGGATGAGGAGGCGGCGTTGGCCCAGGCCCGGGAGGCGGACGCCGCGCGGGCGCGGGGCGAGAACGCGAGTCTGCTGGGCTTGCCCATCGCGGTCAAGGATATCCTTAATATCGCCGGCCGGCCGTGTACGTGTGGGTCCCGCATTCTGGCCGGCTACCGCGCGCCCACCGATGCCGGGGCTATCACCCGCTTGCGGAAGGAAGGGGCGGTGTTCCTGGGCCGGACGAATATGGATGAATTCGCCATGGGGTCCACCACCGAAAATTCCGCCTACCAAGTCACGCATAATCCTTGGAATCCCGACCGCGTGCCGGGCGGGTCGAGCGGAGGCTCCGCCGCCGTGGTGGCGGCCGGTGAAGCCTGGGCGGCCTTGGGGACCGATACCGGCGGATCGATCCGACAGCCCGCCGCTTTTTGCGGGTGTGTGGGGATAAAGCCCTCCTATGGACGGGTTTCGCGGTCTGGCTTGGTCGCCTATGCCTCTTCGCTCGATCAGATCGGGCCGAT
>CAZCDO010000022.1:0-16921 GCA_964497135.1 uncultured Verrucomicrobiota bacterium | reverse complement strand
GTGCGTGATGCCGCGCTGCTTCTGGGGGCCATCTCGGGACCGGACCCGATGGATTCGACGGCTTTGGATTTGCCGGTTCCCGATTATACCGCTGCACTGGCGACCGATCTGAAGGGGATGCGAATCGGATTGCCCAAGGAATACTTCGTCGGCGGATCCGATGCGGATGTGGACCGGGCCGTGCAGGAGGCCATCGCGGTTTGCCGAAAACTGGGCGCGGAGGCCGTGGAGGTTTCCCTGCCGCATACCCATCTGGCGGTGCCGACCTATTACATCATCGCCACCGCCGAGGCGTCGGCCAACCTGGCCCGCTTTGATGGAGTGCGGTATGGGTTTCGCACCGCGGCGGACGTCCATGACCCGATCGAAATGTATGCGAAGACCCGGGCCGAAGGGTTCGGCGCCGAGGTCAAGCGCCGGATCATCCTGGGAACTTACGTTCTGAGCAGCGGCTATCACGACGCCTACTACCTGCGAGCTCAGAAGATCCGAAGTCTGATTCGCGACGATTTCGACCGCGCCTTCAAGGCGTGCGATGTGATTGTGGCGCCCGTGACGCCGACGGCGGCTTTCCCGCTGGGAGCGGCGGCGGCCGATCCGCTTCAGATGTATCTGGGCGATATCTTTACCGTGCCCGTGAACCTGGCGGGCTTGTGCGGCCTGTCTGTGCCCTGCGGGATGACGACGGATCAACTGCCGGTGGGACTGCAGATCATCGGTCCGGCCTTCGGGGAAGAGCGGGTATTCCGGGCCGGGTATGCCTATGAGCAGGCGACGGAGTGGCGGCATCAGCGTCCCCCGGTCGCCGACCGGGCTGAGTTGCAGCAAGGACGACCATGAACTATGACGTGACGATCGGGTTGGAGGTGCATGTCCAGCTCAAGACCCGGTCCAAAATGTTTTGCGGCTGTTCCACCGCTTTTGGAGCGGAGCCCAACACCCAGGTTTGTCCCGTCTGTCTCGGGTATCCCGGCGCCTTGCCGGTGATGAACGGAGAGGCGATCCGTTACACCGTGATGGCGGGCCTGATGCTGGGCTGCAAGATCAGCCCCTACAGCAAGTTTGACCGCAAGAACTACTTCTATCCCGACATGCCCAAGAACTACCAGATTTCGCAGTACGACATGCCGTTGTGCCTGGGCGGTTCGGTGGACATCGATGTGGGCGGGCAGGCCAAGACCATTCGTCTCACCCGGATCCATCTCGAAGAGGATGTGGGTAAAAATATGCATTTTGCCCGGACCAGCGGGGTGGATTTCAACCGCGCCGGGGTGCCGCTGATGGAGATCGTTTCCGAGCCCGATCTGACCTCCCCGGAAGAGGCCCAGGCCTATTTGTTGGCGTTGAAGCAGATCCTGCTGTATGCCGGGGTCAGTGAGTGCAATCTGGAACAGGGCAACCTGCGATGCGATGTCAATTGCAGTCTCCGGCCCCGGGGAACGACCGCGTTGGGCACCAAGGCCGAGATTAAGAACATGAATACCTTCAAAGGGGTGTTTCATGCGGCCCATGCGGAGATTCGACGGCAGACGGAGTTGTTGACGGCGGGTGAAAAAATCCGGCAGGAGACCCTGCGGTACGATCCCGATTTGGACATCACCGTGCCGATGCGGTCGAAGGAGTATGCGCACGACTACCGCTATTTTCCGGAACCGGACCTGTTGCCGGTGGCGCTGGCGCCGGAGACCATCCATGCTTGGGCTGACCAGCTTCCCGAACTGCCCCGCCAACGGCGCGAGCGGTTTGTGCGCGAATATGGCCTGCCGGAATATGACGCCAAGGTCCTGGTGGCGGACAAGGCCGTGGCCGATTATTTCGAGGACACCGCGCGGCATGCCGGGAATCCCAAGGCGGCCTCGAATTGGGTGATGACCGAGATGTTGCGCCAGTTGGCCGCGCAGGAGTTGGAGATCAGCCAGGCGAAGATCACCCCGCGCGCCCTGGGCGAATTGATCCGGATGGCCGATTCCCAGACGATTAATTCGAACACGGCCCGCCAGGTTTTTGGGATCCTGTTTGCCGAGGGGGGGGAACCGGCGCAGATCGTGAAAGAGCGCGGGTGGGGTCAGGTCAGCGACAGCGGGGTTTTAGAGGCGGCGGTGGAGCAGGTGGTGACGGCGAATGCGAAATCGGCGGCCGATTTCCGCGCCGGCAAAAAACCGGCCCTGCAATTCCTGGTGGGGCAGGTGATGAAAATAACCCGCGGCAAGGCCAATCCCGCGATGGTTCAGGCCCTGCTGGAACAGAAGCTGGGATCCGGTACCTAACGGGACGAGACGGGATGGGATGACGGTCGGATTGGGAAGTGAGGTGTTTCATGCCATTTTCACGTACTCCTGTTTGGGTGGCTCTTTCCCTGGCCCTCCTGGTCCTGTTTGCCTTGTCAGGCCTTCACCCGTATGATCGGACCACCTGGGCATTGGAAGTGTTTCCTGTGGTCATCGCCTTGCCCCTCTTATGGGCCACCTATCGGTCCTTTCCGTTGACTTCTTTGCTTTACATTTGCATCTTTATTCATGCGCTGGTGCTCTTGAATGGAGGCGCTTACACCTATGCACGGGTTCCCCTGGGTTTTCAAATCGCCGATCTGTTTGAGCTGAGTCGCAATCCCTACGACAAGATCGGCCAATTTTTTCAAGGTTTGGTTGCGGCCTTGCTCGCCCGTGAAATCCTGATTCGCGGTCACTTTGTTCAGGGTCGAAAGATGTTGGCCTTCATCGTCATTTGCATCGTGTTGGCGTTCAGCGCCGTCTATGAACTCATCGAATGGGGGTCCGCGCTGGTGCTCGGGCAGGGGGCCGATGAATTTTTAGGCACCCAGGGTGATCCTTGGGATACCCAATCCGATATGTTGTTTGCGTTTTTGGGCGCCGTGTGCGCCTTGGTTTTCTTATCCCGCCTGCAGGATCGCCAGCTCGTTTCAAGCGGAACCGCGCAACCATAAACGCAGGGGAATCGGATGAGACGGAGACTCGCGGTCGTTGTTGTCCGGGCCATCAGCTTGAGTGGATTGGCGGTCATCGGCGCCGGCCGATTAATAAGAGGAGCGGCAGAGGGGCGGACCTTTTTCAATGTCTCCTCAATTCCCCACCGACGAGTGGCCCTCCCTAGGTATTGTCGCGCTGGGTGATCAGGGAGAGGAATTCGGCGCGGGTGGCGGCGTTTTTATGAAAACTCCCGAGCACCGAGGAGGTGGTCATGACGGAATTTTCCTGTTCGACGCCCCGCATCATCATGCAGAGGTGGCGGCACTCCATGACGACTCCCACGCCTTCGGCCTTGCAGGCTTCCAGGACTTCATGGGCGATCTGGGAGGTGAGCCGTTCCTGGATCTGGAGGCGCCGGGCGTAATGTTGGACGATGCGGGCGAGCTTGCTGACGCCCAGGACTTTGCCTCCGGCGATGTAGCCGATATGGCACTTGCCGAAGAAAGGCAACATGTGGTGCTCGCAAAGGCTGTAAACCGTGATATTCCGGAGCACAATCATGTTGTTGGCTTCCGACCGGAAGATGGCCCCGTTGGTCACGACGCGGGCATTGCTCCGATAACCGGCGGTCAGGAAAGCATAGGCCTGGGCGACGCGGGCGGGTGTTTTTTTCAGACCCTCGCGGCGGGGATCCTCGCCCATCTCCAGCAACAGGGAATGAATCAGTTTTTCGACACGTTGAGTATTCATCGGGATTTCCTCGGAGCAGGCCGGCGGCGGCAGATTTCGACTTCGGCGCTTTGGGCGAAACGGAGGGCGCCCGGTTTTTGAACGGAAACCGTGACCTGTCGGACGCGCGGATCGTTCAAGGCCAGATCGGCGACCGCTTGCGCAAAACGTTCGATCAGGAAAAACTGGGATTCATCGGCCAGTTTCAGGATGCTTTTTTTGATCGCCTTGTAGTCGACCGAATCCGCGAGATCGTCGGTGTGACCGGCCCGGCGCAAATCGGCTTCGAGCGTGACGGAGATGAGGAGGTCCTGGCGATTGAGGCGTTCCTCGGGGTAAAGGCCGATGATCGCGCGGACGAGGAGTCCGTTGATTCGCAACTGGTCACAGGGTTGAGGCATAGTCATAAAAACCTTTTGATGGGTGGATTATGGCCGAGGCGCGGCGGTCTGACCAGAAAAAAGATCGGGTGAAACTTGACTTGAGCGGACGGCTTCCTTACCCTGATAGGCATGGTGTTGGCGGTTCATCAGGATTTAGGAAGCGATGATAGCGGTTGATCAACTCAGTAAGCGATATGGCCGGATTGCGGCGTTGGACGGCGTGACTTTTGAAATCAAAAAGGGCGGGGTCGCCGCACTGGTGGGGGGGAATGGCGCCGGGAAGTCAACGGTCCTGCGGATTCTCTCCACCTTGATCGCGCCGACGGACGGGGATGCCGTGGTGTGTGGATATGATGTGGTGCAGGACGCGTTGGATGTCCGGCGGCGGATCGGGTACCTGGCGGAAAACACGCCGTTATATGGCGATCAGCGCGTGGTTGATTTTCTGCGATTCCGGGCCGCGCTGAAAGGCGTGGCGCATCCCGAGCGTCGGGAACGGGTGCAGGAGGTGATTCGCCGATGCGCCCTGCAGGGCGTGGAGCGTCGGCGGATCGCGACCTTGTCCCGCGGTTTCCAGAAGCGGGTGGGCCTGGCGGACGCTCTGGTGCATCTCCCGGAAGTGCTTCTGCTGGATGAGCCCATGGTGGGTCTCGATGCGGTCCAGATTTCCGCCGTCCGCGAATTAATCGGATCGTTGGCGGGCCGGCATACGGTGCTGTTTACGACCCATTCGCGGGAAGAGGCGGAAGCGGTCTGCCGCCAGGTGTTGCACCTGCAACGCGGACGCCTCATGGCGGCGGATCTCCCGTCTTCGCCGGTGCGGGCATCGGCCGGAATCATCCTGGAAATCCGGGGAGATCGCGAGGCGATCGGCCAGGGAATCGCGGCCCTGTCCGGAGTGCGCCGGGTGGAAAAGACGGGGGGAGATGGCCGTTGGCACCGGTTGATGATTCAGACCGATATCGAACGGGATGTGCGCCCGGATTTGTTCGCCCTGGCGGCCAACCGGCACTGGGTGATCCGCGAAATGCGGCGGGAGGAGGGTGACGCATGCGCCGGTTCCTGATTCTCTGGCGACGGGAATTACAGCTTTGTTTCCTGACGCCGCACGGTTATTTTCAGGCGGCGGTGTTCCTGTTTTTAAGCGGATCCCTGTTGGCTTGGAAACTGATGGCGGGCGCCTTCGATCTCTCGTCGATCCCGGCGATCCTGTTTTCCTCGGTCTTCTTCTGGCTGTTGGTGCTGGCGACCTGTGCGATGCTCTCCATGCGTCTGGTGGCCGAAGAGCGTACGGCGGGAACCTGGGACCTGTTGATGACGGCGCCGCTCCATGAGGCCCAGATCGTGGCGGCCAAATTCGCGGGGGCCCTCACGGTCTTTGTCGCCATGTCCCTGCCGATGGTGGCCATCCCCTTTTTCTTGCGAGCGTGCGGAGTGATGGGGGGCGACATCGACGGGGGGCCACTGGCCGGCGCGGCGTTGATTTTATTTGGGTTGGGCGCTTTTTTTATCGCGGTGGGCACCCTGCTGTCTTGTCTGACCCGGAGCCAGGCGATCGCCGGGATTGGGGCGTTGACGGTGAACGGGGTGTTGTTTTTTTGGGGCGCCTTCCCGATCCGGTCCGCGATTTTTGTGGAGGGGGGGCCGGCTCTGGTCATGGATCCCGCCCATTACGTTCAGGCTTTCGCCTCGGGCTTCATCGATTCGCGGCCCCTGATCGTGATGGCGTTGGGTGGCTTGCTGGTGTTGTTTTTCGCCGTTCAGGCCATCCAATGGCAACGGGTCCGATCCTTTTCGGAGACGTTGAATCTGGGGTTGGCGCTGGGGTTGGCGTTGGGATTGATGACGTTGGGGACGATTCTCGCGCACCGGCACTACCGACTGGCGGATTGGACGCGGTCCCACCGGTATTCGTTGTCTGAAAAAACCTTGCACATCCTACGGAATCTGACCGAGCGGGTCGAGGTGACCTTTGTTTGCCGACCGCACCACACGGTTTACGGGGATCTGCGTCGCCTGCTGATGCAGTACGGAGATCACGGGGTTTCCCTCCGGCTGGAATGGGTCGATCCGGATCGCGATCCGGGGCAGGTGGAGGAGTTGCTCGCGCAGGATGCGGCGGTGCGGTCGGAGGCGGTGGTATTCAAGTCGTCGACACAGGTCCGGACGGTGGTCCTGGATGCGTTGCTTCAATCCGTGAGCGAGGAGGGGGGGGCCTTTCATCCCCGGGCTCCGACGGGGCTTGCGGCGGAAGAGGCCTTCACGGCGGCTTTGCTGGCGGTGACGGAGCCGGTCAAGCCCACGGTCTATTTTTTAATGGGGCACGGAGAGGCGGCCCTGGACGATTACCATCCGGAGCGAGGCTATTCCACCCTGGCGCGGCTCTTGCGCAGCGATCATCTGGACTTGAAGCCCCTGTTGTTGGGGGAATCGGCGCAAATCCCGGAGGATGCGGCGGCCCTGGTGATCGGCGGGCCCAGCCATCGGTTGGCCCATAACGCCATCGCCTCGATCGCCGAATATTTGAACCGGAGCGGGCGGCTCCTGTTACTGGCGGATTCAGGGATGGTGACCGGGCTGGAGAGCCTGCTGGAAGACTGGGGGGTCCGGATGAATCATGACCGCGTCATCTCGAAGCCGCTTTTGGCGGGAGTGGGCGATGCCCTGACGGGAGCCCGCGGGGTGGGCTTGACCCGGGAACTCGAACTGACCCGGTTTGGCGAGCATCCCATCACCGGGCCGCTTCAAGGGATGCTGATCACCCTCTATCAGCCGCGGACGTTGACCCCCCTGGGCGGGAGTGGAACGACGCAGGAGGAGGCCGTCGATAAACCGCGAATCACGGTGTTGGCGAATGCCGGCGAGGAGAGTTGGGCCGAAACGGATTTTCAACAAACGCCGCCGCATTTCGACCCCGAGACCGATCGGCGGGGTCCGGCGCCGGTGGCGGTGGCCATTGAGAGAGGGCCGGAGGGCCGGGTGGTGATGGGTTTTCAGCCGACGCGTTTGGTCGTGATTGGCGATTCGCATTTTGCGGCCAATGGCCGGGTCGGGGGGGGCAATCAGGATCTGGTCCGTTCAGCGTTGCACTGGTTGCTCCAGCGCGATTTTATTTTGGGTTCCGCTCCCCAGTTGGGCGGCTCGTTGCCCTTGGTTTTGGAGGGGCGCCGGCGAACCCTGGTATTGGCGGCGTTGGTGGTGGGCTTCCCCGGATGTGCCCTGCTGTGGGGGATCCTGGTGGGCTGGTTACGCCGCCGGGTTTAGCGACAGGACGGATCATGATCAAAAATTCAACCTGGCTCTTACTGGCCTTAATGTTGGCGGGCGGCGTTTATTACGGGATTTGGGAACGGCGACTGCCGACCACGGACCAACGCCAGCTTCGCAATGCCTTTGTCTGGCGCCTGATTCCCGATCAGGTCACCTATCTGGCCATTGAGTACCAGGATTTAAAGGTCGAATGCGAGCGCCGTCGCGAAGGCTGGTTCCTCACCGCCCCGGTGAGCGGGCGGGCGGACGCGGTTCGCATCGGCCAGATTCTGAACGCCTTGGAGGATTTACCCCGGATCGAGACGGTGACCGCGGCGGAGCGGCGCCAAAAAAATACGACGTTGGACGCCTATCACCTGGGCGTGCCCCGGGGACGGGTGGTCGCCGAATATGGGGGGCGCCGCGAGGAGTTGCAGATCGGGGCGGTCGCCCCGGTGGGCGACTGGTTGTATGTGCGGATGAATGGGCAGGATGAGGTGTACGTGACCAGCACCAACCTGCTGACGGCCCTCCCGATCAATGTCGGGGAACTTCGGGAGCACCGGTTTTTGCACCGGGATTCCCGGCAGGCCACGCGGCTGGAGATTCATCGGCCCCAGGGTTTTGTGCAGTTGATCCGGCGCAATAACCGGTGGATGCTGCAACAACCGGTGGCGGCCCGTGCGGATGAGACCCGCGTCACCGACCTGCTCAACGCGCTCAACGAACTGACGATCGAAACCTTTGTCGGCGATTTCCGGGCGGATCCGGTGGCCTATCAACTCAGCCTGGACGACGCCGTCTCGCAGGTGGGGCTCTGGTGGAGTAATGGCGAGGAGACCGGAGTTCGACTGTTCTTCGGCAAACCGGTCGAAAATCAGCCGGAGTTGATTTATGCGCGCCGGGGAGATGCCGACACGATCTGCACGGTGCCGGCCCGAGTGCTGGAAACGCTCCAAGTCAAGGCCGCGGATTTGCGCGACCGGGCGCTGTTTGCGGTGAGTGCGGATGATGTGGTCCGTTTGGGATTACAACAGGGTGAGGTGCGAACCTGGCTGGAACGCGCGTCGGCCACGTCGCGGTGGATGCTGGTGGAGCCCGTGTCCGCGCCAGCGGATGACGCCTTCGTGACCCGGATGGTCGCCCAGATCACCGCTCTGAAGGCCGATGGTTTTTTGGATGGAGCCACGAATGCCATCCATCATTTCGGGGCGACCAATACGCTGTTGACGGTCGAATTGGGCGGGGGGGCCCTGCCCGTTTCGACCGGAGGGCTGGTGCGGGCTGCCGGGGTCGTGGTTTCCGTTCCCCCGGTAAGCGGCGTGACCGATGGCGGGGTCGGTGGCGGTCGGGCCGATTCCGCCTGGCAAATTCGTTTCACTCTGGGAGTTTGGGAGGGACCGCCCCGCCAGATCTGCGCGGTGACGGAGGGTGATCGCATGGCGGCCTTGTTGGATCGTGCTCTGTTCGACCCGATGCTCGGGCCCGGAGAGGCGCATTTCGCCATTCCGGTCCGTTCGGTGGACTATCGCGACCGGACGGTATTGAGTTTGGATCCGGCCTTGATTCGGCGGATCAGCCGGACTGGAAGTGGCGAGGGCCTGACCCTGCCGCCGATTGAATTGGGTGCGGACGGACTTTGGCGGGTGGTCGGCGAAACCAATCGTCCAGTGAATGCGGCCGGGGTGGCTGAATTGCTTGGGGCGGTCAAGGAATTAAAGGCCGTCCGCATTATCAGCGATCAACCGGGGGATGAATCCCGGTTTCAACTCGATCCTCCGGAATTGAGGATCACCTTTGGCCTCGTCGAAAATGAGACCGGCGAAATTCAGAAAAGTATTCTGATCGGGCGTACGCCCGCGCAGGATGGCGGGGTGGCCATGGTGCAGGGGCGCGATTTGATTTTTATTCTCGATGCGGCGGTGGTCGGTCGCCTGTACCGGTCGTATCTGCCTTGAGTCCTATTCATAACCGGGAGCGGAGATGACCGTCGAATCATCCTTTTTTATCAAAACCTATGGCTGTCAGATGAATGAACGGGACAGCGAATCTGTCCAGGTCCTGCTGTCCGCGCGCGGTTTTTCGGCGTCGCCATCGGAAGGGGAGGCGGGTGTGATATTGATCAACACCTGCAGTGTCCGGGGCAAGGCAGAAGACAAGGCGATCGGGAAGGCGCGCCTGCTGGTGGCCCAGAAAAAGAAGCGGCCGGGTTTACGGGTGGGTCTTTTCGGTTGCATGGTCCAACGGCTGAAGGGGGATCTCTTCGAGCTTATTCCCGGTTTGGATTTCGCGGTGGGGCCGCACCGGTTGGGTTTGCTGCCGGATGTCTTGACGTCGGTCCTGGCCGGTGAAGGGTTCCGGCTGGAAGCGGGTGAGGAACGGGGCGAGGGGGATGTTTTGCGCGGGCACCGGGATGGGGCGACGGGGGCGTTCGTCAACATTCTCTACGGGTGCAACCGGCGGTGCGCCTATTGCATTGTGCCGACGGTTCGGGGGGGCGAATGGAGCCGGCCGGCGGCCGAAATTGTGGAGGATGTCCGGCGGCTGGCGGCGGGGGGTGTGCGCGAAATCACCTTGCTCGGGCAAAGCGTGATGTCCTATGGGCGGACGAATGCGGTCTGGCCCGAAGGCTCGGTCTCGACCGGTGGTTTTACGGAACCGTTTTCCCGCCTGTTGGAGGCGGTGCATGCGGCGGCGGGGGGCGCCTGGATCCGGTTCACGTCGGGGCATCCCTCGGGTTGTACCGCCGAGGTGGCCCGCGCCATGGGGAGCTTGCCCCAGGTGTGTCAGCATTTGCATTTGCCGCTTCAATCCGGATCCGATCGAATTTTGGCGCGGATGCGGAGGGGATACGATTCGGACGCGTACCGTCAGGCCGTGGCGCGATTGCGGGCCCACGTGCCCGACCTGGTTCTGACCACGGATGTGATCGTGGGTTTCCCGGCGAGACGGAAGAGGATTTTGAGGCCAGCCGGCGGTTGGTGGCGGAAATCGGTTTCGTCAACGCCTTCATCTTTAAATATTCACCCCGACCGGGAACGCCGGCCGCCGACTGGGAGGATACGGTGCCGCCCGAGGAGAAAATGCGGCGCAACCAGATCCTTCTGGAGGATATCGATCGGCAGGCCCTGGTGCTACAGGCCCGTTGGGTGGGTTCCGAACTCGATGTTTTGGTGGAAGGCGTCAGCCGGCGTAACCCCGACCGATGGGCCGGCCGGACGCGATATAATGTCACGGCGATCTTTCCCCCGGTCGATGGACTACAACCCGGAGACCGGGTGAAGATCCGAATCGAACGGGTCCGGGCGCAGACTTTGTATGGAATACTCAATAATCTTGTCCCGGCGGGTTGATTGTGATATAGAGAAATGTTTCGACAAAAGAGGAGCACTACAAATGACGGAGAATCAGGCTTCGCCGCCGGAGGCAAATGCGTCCTTGATCACCGTAAAGGGGATCAAGGCTTGCTTGGAATCGTCCGTGCCGGATTGGGCGGGAATATGGATCGCGTTAAACGCGCCCGGGCTTCGCGCGGATCCCGGCTTTTCCGACCTGATTGAAACGATTCAAATCCGGTTGGGCGCCGAGGGCGATGTGGCGCGGACGGTGGCGTTGCTCAAGCTCCGGTTGGACTGGTCCACCGCATTGCCGGCGGTCAAGCCCGATCTGGCGGCGGTGCTGACGCCTCTCTTTATCAAGGATCCGGTGACCAAACGGTATGTGGAGTCGATTGGACTCGATCGGCGGGATACCTCACCCGTCGAGGCGATGCGCCGGTTGGAGGTTTTGATGGCCCTGGCACCCGGCGTCTATTGTCAGGATAAAACCTGGGGGTTCGGGATCGTCCGGGCGCTGGATGGATTTTATGGGCGGGTCCGGATCGATTTCGATGGCAAGCCCGGGCATGAGATGGCCTTTGCGTATGCGTCCTCCGCCCTGCAACTGGTTGACGGCGAACATTTGCTGGCCCTGCGCCGACTCCAACCCGAACGGTTGGTGACGATGGTTCGGGAACAACCGGCCGAGTTGGTTAAACTGACGTTGAAAAGCCTGGGACCGATGCCCTTGCCGATTCTCCAGGAGTGGCTGGCGTTAAAGCTCAAGGTCGTGCCCGATTGGAAAACGTTCTGGGATGCGGCGCGCAAAGGGTTGAAGACGGATCCGCAAATCGAAATTCCCGCCAAGCGGTCCGAATGTTTGCGCCTGTCGAACCGGCAGAGCCGGTTCGACCTCTCCTGGGTGGAGGCTTTCCAGCGCGAGCGCGCCATGGATGTTCTGCTGGAACGGCTGGAAAACCTGCAGGAGTCCTGGGACGATCAAAAAAGCCGGCCCGAGATCCAGGAAGCGGTTGCGGATCGGGTCCGGTTTATCATTCGCGGATCGAGCGAACGCCAGTCGGATCTGCTGGCGCGGGGTTTGCTGATGGCACATGAATTGGGGCTGGACCTGGTGGAGATGGATCCCCTGGGCGGGCGGGCCCTGTTTCTGCGTCCGGGCGTCTTGCGGAGCGCCCTGGCGAAATTACCGGTGCGGTTTCACCGACCGTTGCTCGAACTGGTCGGCGGGTTTGACCGGGAGACCCTGACGGCGCGATTGCTCGACGAGGTGCCGGAGATGAGTTCCCCCTGCCTGGCTCTGGTGGTCGAAGGGCTGGAGTCCTGGGGGAAAGGGGCGGTGATCCGCGAACGGATCAAGGCCTTGACGGCCACCCGCGACACCAGTCCGGCGGTGGCCAACTGGGTGGCGCGCCACTGGGAGACCATCGATGAATGGTCGACCATTCCCATGCTGGAACTCCCCGAATTTCTATTGGAACTCCTGAGCCGTCGGTATGCCTACGATATGTTGAAGGCCGCCCATCTGGCTGAAGAAATCCTGATGGATAAGGCCTGGCTCATGGCGGTGATGGGCCGGATGACCTCGGAACAGCGGCAGGGCGTGATGCAACGACTGAAGCGCATGGCCGAGGGCCGCAATGTGATCGATGTCAAGGGCTTGATGGGGCGGTTGATCGTGCTTTTTCCCGAATTGAACCGGGTGCTGTCGTCGACCGAAGAGACGCCGACGGCCGCCGCGCGGCTGACCTCGTGGCGGTCCCTGAAGGATCGCCGGCACCAGTTGGAGAAACTGGTCAACGAAGAGATTCCCGCGAACAGCCGGGATATCGGGGTGGCCCGGGGTTATGGCGACCTGCGCGAGAATTTCGAGTACAAGAGCGCGAAGGAACAGCAGGGCCTGTTGATGCAACGGCGCGCGGAATTGGAACAGGATCTGGCCCAGGCGCGCGGGACGGATTTCAAAGAAGTGCCGACGGATCGGGTGGCGCCGGGTACTTCGGTTCGGATTCGGCAGGCCGATGGCCGGGTGGAAAATTATACGCTGTTGGGGGAATGGGACCAGAATTCGGATCTGCATATCATTTCCAGCAGTAGCCGGCTGGCCCAACTGTTGAATGGCGCACAGGTCGGGGATACCGTGCAGGTCCCGAATGCCCAGGAGGAAATGGTTCCCTGCACGGTGGAGTCGATCGAGGCCCCGTCGGAAGCGATTCGCGAATGGATGCGCGGATGACGGGCGGACGGCCCGGAAGGGAGGACGGATGAAAACACGCTGTTTCGAGAAGAAGTTCGAGATGATGGGGCGTGATGAATTGTCCGCCCTCCAGGGGGATCGGCTTCGGACGATGGTCGCCCGGGTGTATGAGCGGGTGCCTTTTTATCGCCGCAAACTGGATGAGGCGGGTATTCGGCCCGACGAGGTGCGGTCGATCGACGATCTGGTCAAGTTGCCGTTCACGACCAAGCTCGATTTCCGGGACCAGTACCCCTTTGGCCTGTTTGCCGTGGATCTAAAGAAGGTGGTCCGGGTTCATGCCTCTTCCGGGACGACCGGCAAACCGACCGTGGTGGGCTATACCCGCAAAGACATCGAGTTGTGGTCCCGCACCTGTGCGCGGACGCTGGGGTGCGGCAATGGGACCGCGCGGGATGTGGTGCAGAACGCCTACGGCTATGGACTGTTCACCGGCGGTTTGGGGATGCACTACGGCGGCGAACGATTGGGCGCGACCGTGATCCCCATGTCCGGCGGTAACACCAAACGCCAGATTCTCCTGATGCAGGATTTCGGCACCACCCTGCTGTGTTCGACCCCTTCGTATGCCCTGGAAATCGCGGAAGTGGCGGCCGAGATGGGCGTGGACCTGCGCAAAACCAAATTACGGGTGGGATTTTTTGGAGCCGAGCCGTGGAGCGATAACATGCGCAAGGCGATCGAGGAGCGACTGGGTCTGACCGCGCTCGATATTTACGGATTGAGCGAAGTCATTGGCCCGGGGGTCGCCTCCGAATGCCTGGCGCACGACGGCTTGCATGTGTTCGAGGATCATTTTTATCCGGAGGTCATCGATCCGCAGACCGGCCAGCCGTTGCCGGATGGTCAACCCGGCGAGTTGGTCTTCACCTGCCTGACCAAGGAAGCCCTGCCGTTGATCCGCTACCGGACCCGCGATCTGACCCGATTGACGCATGCGCCCTGCGCGTGCGGTCGGACGTTGGTCCGGATGCAACGGGTGACAGGCCGGACGGACGATATGCTGATCATTCGCGGAGTGAATGTGTTTCCGTCCCAGATCGAAAGTGTTTTGCTGGAAATCGAGGGCACCCAGCCGCATTACCTGATCCTCGTTGAACGCCGGGATCGGTTGGACGAGATCGAAATCCAGGTTGAGGTGGATGAGCGATTGTTTTCGGACGAAATCCGCAAATTGGAAGATCTCCGGAACCGGATCGCCTACGAGATTTTTTCGATCCTGGGGTTGACGGCCAAAATCACCCTGGTTGAACCCCGGACGATCGAGCGGAGCCAAGGCAAGGCCAAACGGGTGATCGATAAGCGGGTGATTTAACCGGAGGAACAGACCATGCGCATTCGTCAAATCAGTGTTTTCATCGAGAACCGCGCCGGCCGTCTGGAGACTGTGGCGAAACAACTCGGCGACGCGGGAATCAATATCCGGGCGCTGTCGCTGGCCGACACGAGCGATTTTGGCATTCTGCGCCTGATCGTCAACCGGCCCGAAGAAGCGTCCGAGTTGTTGCGTCGGCAGGGATTCACGATCCGGATGACGGAAGTGGTGGCGGTGGAGATTCCGGATGTTCCCGGCGGGTTGGCGGGGGTGCTCGAGGTGTTGGGGCGGGGCGGGGTCAATGTTGAATATATGTATGCCTTTGTGGAAAAAGCCCGCGGTAAGGCGGTGGTGGTGTTCCGGTTCGAGAATCTCGACGCCGCGGTGAAAACTCTGGAAGCCGGGTCGGTGCGGTTGTTGAAGGAAGACGACCTGCTCAAATTATGAAGTCCGGCCGATCCGGTCAGGGCGGATACGGGGAGCGAGGAATTAACGTGAATTCGACGATATGGAATCCGGGCGTCGAATGCCTGGCCCGGCCGACGTTGGCGGCGCTCCAGTTGGACCGTCTGCAAAACCAGGTCCGGCGGATGAGCCAGCGGGTCCCCTATTATGCGGAGAAACTGAAGGCCGCGGGGATCGTTCCGGATGATATTCGCAGTCTGGAAGATACCCGGCTTCTGCCGTTTACGGAGAAGGATGATCTGCGCCAAAATTATCCCTTCCAAACGTTTGCCGTTCCCTTGCGGGAAGTGGTTCGGATCCATGCCTCCACCGGGACAACCGGCAAGCCGACCGTCGTCGGCTATACGCGGCAGGACATGGAAACCTGGAGCGAAGTGGTGGCCCGGTTCCTCGTGGCCGGCGGATTGACTCCCGACGACATGGTCCAGATCGCCTTCGGCTATGGCCTTTTCACCGGCGGTTTCGGACTCCATTACGGCGTCGAAAAAGTGGGCGCCTCCGTGATCCCCGCCTCCAGCGGCAATACCGAGCGCCAACTCCTGTTAATGAAGGATCTGGGCACGACGGCGTTGGTCTGTACGCCGACCTATGCCGTCTTGCTGGGGGAAACCCTGCGGAAGGAAAATATCGCCCTCCACGATCTGCGATTGCGCCTGGGTTTTTTTGGGGGGGAGTTTTGGACCGAAAGTGTCCGCGCCAAAATTCAGGAATCGCTGGGGATCGCGGCCACGGACAACTACGGGTTGTCGGAGATCATCGGTCCCGGGGTCAGCGGCGAGTGTCTCCAACAACACGGAATGCACATCGCCGAGGATCATTTCCTGTTCGAGGTGGTGGACCGGCAGACCCTGCAGGCGGTGCCGGATGGCGAATGGGGCGAAGTGGTGATCACCACCCTGACCAAGGAGGCCATTCCGGTCCTCCGCTATCGGACGCGCGATATTTCGCGGATTATCACCGAACCGTGTCCCTGCGGGCGGACGCTCCGCAGGATGGAAAAAGTGATCGGGCGGACCGATGACATGCTGATCATCCGCGGCGTTAACATCTTCCCCTCGCAGGTGGAAACCGTTTTGTTGCAGATTCAAGGGACGGCTCCGCATTACCAGTTGATTGTCACCCGCGAGGGGGCGATGGACCATTTGGAAATCCGCGTCGAACTGTCCGAGAATCTGTTTTCGGACGAGATGAAAAAACTGAATGCCTTCCGGGATGAACTGAAGCACAAGATTGATTCGGCATTGGGCATTCATTCCAAGCTGACCCTGGTCGAACCGGGGGGAATCGAACGATTCGTCGGCAAAGCCCGGCGGGTCGTGGATCTGCGCTCGTTTTGAACGACGCCGGACGCGGCCGGTCGGCGGATTTTGAACATGGACAACTTTTCTTTTTTACACGCCGCTGCGGCCACGGACATCGGGTTGCGCCGGCAGAATAATGAAGACGCCATTCTGGCGATCCCGGAAGCCGGTTTTTTTGCGGTGGCCGACGGCATCGGGGGGGGGGCGGCGGGAGAAATGGCCAGTGAGGCCGTTCGGGAGGCCCTTTGTACCCGGTTCGATCCCACAGCGCCTGCGGCGAATCGCACGGGAGACCCGGTGGCGCGCGCCATTCGGGCCGTGGAAGAGGCCAATGTCAGGATCCGACGCGAAGCCCTGCATCAGGAATGGATCGGCACCGGCACCACGGTTGTGGTGCTGGTCTGGCGGGCCGACGATCCCCGGTCGGCGGTGATTCTGCATGCGGGCGATAGCCGGGCCTATCTCTGGCGAAATCGCCGGCTTCAGCAATTGACGATCGACCACTCCCTGGCCGCCTCCGCCCGTTCCCTGGGTCTGGCGGAGGTCGCCCCGATGTTTCAAGGGGTCATCACCCGGGCGGTCGGGATCGAGGATGAAATCGAGTTGGAGCAAACTCCGGTGGCGGTCGAACCCGGCGATCTTTTTATCCTGTGCAGTGACGGGTTGACGAACTCGATTCCGGATCAGGCCCTGGCGGTCCTGCTCGGGGACCGGGCGCCCGATGGGTCATTGGCTCGATTGGCGGCCAAGTTGATCGAAGCGGCCAATGCCGCGGGCGGGGATGACAATATTTCGGTGGTTCTGATCCGAGTGGGCCCCCTTCGTATGACAGGATTCGCGATAGCGTAGGGCCTTCGCTCGTCGAAGGCCGTCTTGGAACAGGCATGCCGACCAGCGGCGGCCCTACAGGTCTGCGCATGGATGCACCGAATCAGATGCGCCCCCACTAACCCCCGCCGG
>CAZCDO010000021.1:0-31189 GCA_964497135.1 uncultured Verrucomicrobiota bacterium | reverse complement strand
CGCTGCGGAAACTGCTCTTCCATCCCAGTCCCTGCTCCTCGATGGGGGCGGCCTCGGGTTCCGGTCCGACGTGCGTCGCACGACCCGCGCCATGGCACTTGCCGAACGTGTGTCCGCCAGCGACGAGCGCGACGGTCTCCTCGTCGCTCATCGCCATGCGCGCAAAAGTCTCGCGGACGTCACGACCCGACGCAACGGGATCGGGGTTGCCGTTCGGCCCTTCCGGGTTCACGTAAATGAGGCCCATCTGCACGGCGGCGAGAGGGTTCTCAAGGTCCCGGTCGCCGGAGTAGCGCTGGTCGCCCAGCCACTTGCCTTCAATTCCCCAGTAGATGTCCTCTTCGGGCTCCCAGACGTCGACGCGCCCGCCGCCGAATCCGAAGGTCTTGAATCCCATGGACTCCAGCGCGCAATTGCCGGCGAGGATCATGAGGTCGGCCCAGGACAGCTTGCGTCCGTATTTCTGCTTGATCGGCCAGAGCAGCCGACGCGCCTTGTCGAGATTCACGTTGTCCGGCCAACTATTAAGCGGCGCCAAACGCTGGGAGCCGGACCCCGCGCCCCCGCGACCGTCGCCCAGGCGATAGGTTCCCGCGCTGTGCCACGCCATTCGGATGAAGAGCGGGCCGTAGTGGCCGTAGTCGGCTGGCCACCAGTCCTGCGAGTGGGTCATCAGCGCGGTGAGGTCCTTCTTCACGGCCTTCAAGTCGAGTTTCTTGAACTCCTCGGCATAGTCAAAATCCCCGCCCATCGGATTGCTCAGGACGGAATGCTGGTGAAGCACCTTGAGATTCACCTGGTTTGGCCACCAGTCCCGGACCGAGGTGCCTTTGCCGACGGGGTGTGCGTGAGTCTTTCCAGTTACCGGACATTTTCTTTCGCTGTTCATGGTTTCTCTCCTATAGCTTCGCAATGATTATGCCATTAGGAACCCTAAATCAAATAACGGGAGGAGTGCAAGGACTATTTCATTCAAATAATTTCTAGACATCAATGACGTTAATGCCAACAATGCGAGCATGACAAAGACAAAGGGTTTATGTGTCTCCGAGTTGTATTCAGAAACGGGGGAATGTTTTTTTAAACGACCTTCCTCTGGGGCTGGTATTTGTCGGGCGTAATGGCCGCCTTCTCCATGCCAACCGGAATTTTTGCTTTTTTGTAGGTTATTCGCTGTGCGAACGAAAAGAATGCCCCTACGGGCACACATCAAACACCGCGGTTCGTTGTGTCGCCGTAAGGAATCTTAATGGTCGCCTGGCAGGGTGAAATATAGGGTCGCCCCTTGATCGACGGCGGCTTCGGCCCAGGCTTTTCCCCCATGGCGCTGAACAATGCGCTGGACGATGGCCAGTCCGATGCCGGTTCCGGGAAAATCCGATGCCCGATGCATGCGCTGAAACACCCCGAAGAGTTTTTGGGCGTAAGCCGGTTCGAACCCCACGCCATTATCGCGTACAAAATAGGCCGGGGTCGTATCCCTCAAAACCGTTCCGAACTCAATCCGCGCCTGTTCATTCCGCCCGGTGAATTTCATGGCGTTGTCGAAAAGTTGGTTCAGAACGATATCGAGCAGAGCGGCGTCACCCTGAACCCGGACACCGGCCTGAATGACAAATTCAAGGTGGCGGTCGGGATTCTCCGCCTTCAGTTGGCCTGCCATTTTCGTCGCCCGATCCGAAAGGTCAACGGTTGACAGATTGAACGCTGACGCCGAAATGCGGGACAACCGGAGGAGGTCGTCGATCAGATGCCCCAAGCGTTGGGTTTCGGTGCGGACCCTCGCGAGATAGTCCCGCGCTTGCGCATCGAATCGGTCGCCATAATCCTCCACCAGGGCCTGGCTCCAGCCGTCAATACCGCGCAATGGCGCGCGAAGATCGTGGGATACTGAGTAGGAAAAACTTTCCAATGCCTGGGTGGCCGCGGCCCAATCGTCCGTCCGTATTTTTACCAGCGCTTCAAGATGCTCGGTCTTTTCTTTCGTCTCCAGGGTTGCGGTTCCCCATTCCGATAGGATCCGGGCAAGCGCCGCCAGAACAGACCGGCGGGTACCACCGTCCGCTCCCGAGACAACCGACTCGGCCACCCGCGACAAAAGAGGGGTGGACAGAGTGGCAATTTGCTCGCCGCGAATGAGGATGGGGATTGCGCATTCCGTTTCCGCCGGGTCGTCCAGGTCGCGGTCTATTCCATTCACAGTGAGAAGCACGTGGCGCCCCGGATGGTCCCGTAAAATAAGAGTCACCTCCCCCACCGATTGACTGAACGCCTCCAAAAGAGGGCGTAATCGTTCCCCGTCAACCAGATCCGCGAAAGCATATTGTCCGTTCAACCGATGCTGATTGTCCATACAAGCTCCGATCCAAAGCCGTACTCTATTTCCAGATTAAGATAGAATCTTCGTGCTTTTTTGGCGACCATTATTTTAAGATTTCACGCGTCCACAATGGCCATATTCCCGTATACGAAATCCTTTTTTCTTTACGAATCACCCCCTCTATGAAACAGTGAGACATGCTTTTGCACCGATTCAATTTTGCGTTCGCCTCGATTCTGATCGTGGCCCCAGCCCTGTGCCTGTCGCCCGTCGGCTGCGCCTCGGTCCGAAATGCCCGACTCGCTCAAAACGAATCCCGCGCGCCCGCCGGCGAACGGACGGTTCGCGCCGCTGAAGTCGGGCTGGAGGGAACCGGATCCCTGACCTTGAATCGTGCCGTCGAAATCGCCATCGCCAGCCACCCGTCCATCATTCAGGCCGGACTCAACCGCGCCATCGCCTCCAATCAACTCGCCCAGGCACAAGCCGCCCAGATTCCGTCAGCTTCCGCGAGTGTCGGATACCGCCGCGCCACCGCCAATTCGGCCGGAGCCCCCGCTTCGCACGATTCCCAAAACGCCTATTCCGCCGGTCTCGACGCGGATTGGTTGCTGTATGACTTCGGGAAAACCCCCGCCGCCATCCGCCAGGCCCGCGCCCGCCAAATCCTCGCCAATGCCCAGTACCGCGCCGTGATCAATACCGCCGTGCTCCGGGTGCGGTCCGCCTTTTTTGAACGCCTGAAGGCCGAAGCACTGCTGGGGGTTGCGGTGGAAGCGGTGCGGCAATCCGAAATCTATTTAAACCAGGTCCGGGCCTTCGCCGAGATCGGCCGCCGCACCCGCTATGACGTAACCCAGGCCGAGGTCAATCTGGGCAATAACCAACTGGCCGAGGTCGACGCCCGCCAACTCCTCCACCTGGCCCACGCCGCGCTCAACCGAACCCTGGGACTCAACGAGGAAACCGGCTACCCGCTGGCCGCCATCACCGACCCCCCTTTTGAAACCGAAAACACCATCACCCCCGACGCTCCCCTGCCCCAACACCCCGAGCTCCTCGCCTTGCGGGCACAGGAGAGCATCGCCTCCAACGCCGTCGACGCCGCCATTGCCAATCTGTATCCGTCCCTGGGTTTGGGGGCCTCTTATGGCTGGGCCGGCCGGACTTTCCCCCTGATGTGGAATTGGTCCGCCGCCCTCCAATCTTCGGTGTCCCTGTTCAACGGCGGGGCGAAACGCGCCCAAATTGACGAAGCCGCCAACCGACTGCGCATCGCCCGTACCCAAAAGGCCGACGGTGAACAACAACTCGGATTTCAACTCCGGCAGGCGATCAGCCGCCGCGAGACCGCCCGACGCAAGCTGGAAGTCAGCGATCTGCTCCTCCGGCAGACCCGCGAAAGTCTCGATCTGGCCCAGGAACGCTATCGCCAGGGCCTGGCCACCTCTTTGGAAGTGACCGATGCCCAACTCGTCCATACCCGGGCCGCTGCCGACCAGGTGAATGCCCGGTTTAATTACATGATCGCACTCGCAGAAATCCAACAGGCCTTGGGGAAAGATCCATAACGATGAAAAAAATTATTTTAATCGGCGTCACGGCGCTCCTGCTCGGCGGCGGCGGAGCCCTCTGGTTTTTCCGTTTCCGGTCCAAAACCGAAGCGCAACCCGCCTTTCGAACCGCCCCCATCGAACGCGGCGACATCGTTCAAGTCGTCCGCTCCTCGGGCATTGTCCAACCCATTCACCTGATTGAAGTGGGCACCCAGGTCAACGGACCCGTCACCAAACTCTATGTCGATTTCAATGACCGGGTCCAGGAAGGCGACCTGGTCGCCCAGATCGATCCGCGCGTCTATGAGGCGAATCTCGCCCGGGACGAAGCCAACCTTCAGCAAACCCTGGCCAATGTGGAACAAACCCAGGCCCGCCTCCTGCAGGCCGAACGGGAATTGACGCGCTCCCAGGAGCTGGCCCGGCGCGACATGATCTCCACCGCCGAACTCGACACCGCCCTCGCCGCCCGCGATGTCCTCCTCGCCCAAATCAAACTCAACCGCGCGGCCGTCGACCAGGCCCGGGCCTCCCTGAGCCTTTCCCGCGCCAATCTCGACTACACCCGGATCCGCTCCCCTGTCACCGGCGTCATCATCGACCGCAGTGTCAGCGAAGGTCAGACCGTCGTCGCCAGCATGTCGGCCCAAACCCTTTTCAAAATCGCCACCGACCTTTCCCAAATCCAGGTCGAGGCGAATATCCCCGAGGCCGATATCGGTAAAATCGCCGTCGGGCAGCCGGTTAAGTTCACCGTGGATGCCTACGATCAGGAATTCACCGGCTCCGTCCAGCAAATCCGCCTCTCGGCGGTGACCCTCCAAAGCGTGGTCACTTACCCCGTCATCATCCATGCCGCCAACCCCGCGGGGCAACTTTTCCCGGGTATGACCGCCAACCTCGCCTGCGAAGTCGCCCGCCGCGTCGGCGTCCTCAAGGTGCCCAACGCCGCCCTGCGTTTCACGCCCCCGGACAACGAACCCAAAACAACGACCGACCGCCCCCGCCGGAGTGAAACGCGACCCGGACCCCGCGTCTGGATTCAATCCGACCCCCCCCAGGCCCCCACCGCCCACCCCGTCAAAACGGGTATCGGCGACGGCACCGCAACCGAATTGGTGGAGGCGAACGAACTGGCCGAAGGTCAAGAGGTGCTGATCGGTTTGCGCGGCACGGAAAAGAACAACGCGAAAACCGTCAATCCGTTCAACCCGCAAATGCCCGGGGGACGCCGTCCGCGCTGAGGTTAGCCATGCTGATCCGTCTCGAAAACGTCTCGAAATTCTACCCGATGGGCGACCAGACCATCCCGGCCCTAAACGGTATCCAGTTGGACATCGAACAGGGCGACTTCGTCGCCATCATGGGGGCCTCCGGTTCCGGGAAGAGCACGCTCCTGAATCTGCTCGGTTGCCTGGACCGGCCCAGCGGCGGCCGGTACCAATTGGACGGGGAGGACATCAGCCGACTCAATGCCGACGCTCTGGCCGCCCTGCGCAATCGCAAGATCGGATTTGTCTTCCAGAACTTCAATTTATTGGCCCGCACCTCCGCCCTGGAAAATGTCGAACTCCCCCTCTATTACACGCCGGGATTCACAGCGGCTGAACGCCGTCGGCGGGCCATCGAATTATTGACCCGGCTCGGCATCGGCGACCGCTTTCACCATCACCCCAATCAGCTCTCCGGCGGCCAGCAACAGCGCGTCGCCATCGCCCGCGCACTCGCCAACCGCCCCCCTCTGATCCTTGCGGATGAACCCACCGGCAATTTGGACAGCCGGGCCGGATCCGAAATCATGGCGCTCTTTCGAGAATTAAACGCGGAGGGGATCACCCTGGTGATGGTCACCCATGAACCCGATATCGCCGCCTATGCCCATCGGACGATCCATATGCGCGACGGGGTGATTCTATGAGTCTCTGGCTGATTCTACGGCTCGCGGTGCGATCTCTTTTCCGAAATCCCGGGCGATCCCTCCTGACCGCCTTGGGTATTATCATCGGGATCGCCGCCGTCATCGCCGTCATCGCCGTCGGGCAGGGCGCCTCCTCCGCCCTTCGCGCCCAGATCAGCAACATGGGCAGTAATCTGCTGGTCATTTTCCCCGGCAGTTCACAGGCCGGCGGGTTTCGAGGCGGCGCCGGTACCCAGCAAAATCTCACCCAGGAAGATGCCGAATCCATCTTGAAGGAAGCCCACCACATTGTGGCCCTGTCACCCGTCGTTCGCGGCGGAGCCCAGGCTATTTTTCGCGAAAACAACTGGGCCACCTCCCTTCAAGGCGTTAATCCCGATTATCTCCAGGTGCGCAACTGGGAACTCCGGGAAGGGGATAATTTCACCGAAGCCGACGTGCGTTCCGGCGCCCGGGTCTGCCTGATCGGCAGTACCGTCGCCGAACAACTCCTCCCCGGTGAAAGCCTTGTCGGCCAGACCCTCCGCATCCGTAACATGCCGTTCCGGGTGATCGGCGTTCTGACCTCCAAAGGGAGCACGGCCTGGGGCCAGGATCAAGATGATCTCATCGTCCTGCCATGGACCACCCTGCGCCGAACGCTCCAAAATTCACGGTTCAATAATTTCAGCCAGATCCTCATCAGCCTCGATTCCCTGGACAACCTCGACGCCGTTCGCGCCGAACTCTCCTCCCTCCTGCGCCAGCGCCATCGGATCGCCCCCGGCACCGATGATGACTTCACCATCACGGACATGACCGAAATCACCCAAACCATCACCCAGGTTTCAACCCTGATGACCCTCCTGTTGACGGTCATCGCCTCCATCTCGCTCCTCGTCGGCGGCATCGGGATCATGAATATCATGTTGGTCTCCGTAACGGAAAGAACCCGCGAGATCGGCCTGCGCCTTGCGGTGGGAGCGCGCCGCCGAGATTTGCTCCTGCAATTTCTGGTGGAATCCATGGTGTTATCCGGAATTGGCGGCTTGATCGGCATGGGCCTCGGAGTTGGAGCCGCATTGGTCGTGGCCCAGACCAATAACTGGCCAGTCCTGATCTCAACCCAATCGATCCTGATCGCATTTTTCTTTTCCGCTGGAGTCGGAATTTTTTTCGGTTTTTATCCGGCCTGGCGCGCGGCCCGGTTGGACCCCATCGAAAGCCTGCGCCACGAATAATCGGCTCGACCGACACACCTCGCAACAAACGCGAAAACGTCAAAAAAATGCTTGCCTCTTTTGAAATCTTAGGTATTATTCCTAATCAGTAATTGTTACTACTGGAGAAGGTCAATGATCTCGGCGCGGGAAATTCAATTGAGAGTGGACCGGTTTACCGCCCATTGCCGGGCGATGAGACTGGCCGCCACGCCCCAACGTCTGGCCATTTTTCGGGAATTGGCCGGTTCCTGTGAACACCCCTCAGCCGAGTTCATTCATCAGCGGGTACGCACCCGGATTCCCTCGATTTCACTGGATACGGTCTATCGGACCTTGCGTTGTTTTGAAGATCAAGGCCTAATCGAACGGGTCGGATCCGATGGGGAACGCGCGCGCTTTGATGCCGACACCGCTCCTCATCCCCATTTTGTGTGCAAAGTGTGCGGCTGGGTTGGAGATATACCCGATCGATCGAATTATACGCCGCCTACCACGGATCGAAACGCGCCCTATGGTGTCATTCATTCCATTCATCTGGAATTTCGCGGCATTTGCACAAAATGTGCTCAATCTGTTCAACAGCCGGTTGACGGGTGTTAGCCGGCATGGTAAAAAACAATCGGTCCTCCGTTAGGGATGACCCATCAGCAAGGAGAAGATGGTCTATGGCTACAATCGATAATCTGAAGGCGGCATTTGCGGGAGAAAGCCAGGCGAATCGCAAGTATTTGGCGTTTGCAAAAAAAGCGGATGCTGAGGGAAAACCCCAGATTGCCAAGTTATTCCGCGCGGCTGCCGAGGCCGAAACCGTTCATGCCCACGCCCATCTGCGCGTCCTGAATGGGGTCGGTTCCACCGCAGAAAACGTTCAAGCCGCGATCGATGGGGAAGGCTATGAATACACCAAGATGTACCCGGAATTCGTCGCCACGGCCAAGCAGGAAAATAATGCGGCGGCCTTGAAGTCCTTTGAATTCGCCATGACCGTCGAGAAAGTGCATCACACCCTCTACAGTCAGGCTGCAGAGGCTATCAAAGCCGGCAAGGATCTGGCGTCGGCCAAGATCTATGTGTGTCCTGTCTGCGGCAACACCGTGTTGGGCGCCGCCCCCGACAAATGCCCGGTCTGTGGCGTAGCCGGATCCAAGTTCACGGAAATCCAATAATCGAATCCCCGCCCCCGCCCCGGTATCGGGGCGGGGGAGCTCGAAGCGACCTTATGATTGATAAACCCCGCGCGTGGCGTTGTTCAGTCTGCGGCTATATTCACGCCCAATCCGAGCCCCCGAGTGAATGTCCGGTTTGCGGAGCCGCTCAATCCGATTTCGAACCCTACACGGCCGCCCCCACCCCCTCCCCGGCGCCCGTTCCCGCGCAACGCTGGCAGTGCGTCAACTGCAATTTCATCCACGACGGAACCGCCCCCCCAAAAATCTGCCCCATCTGTGGTGTCGATCGCGATCAGTTTCAACCCGGCCCGGCGCTGGGAACCGCCACCGCCAACACCGCGCCCACCCACGTTCTCATCGTCGGTGGCGGCATCGCCGGTGTCTCGGCCGCCGAAACGGTCCGTCAGGTCTCCCCCGATTCCCCCATCACCCTGGTTGCCACCGAAGGCGATTTACCCTATTACCGACTCAACCTCACCCGTTATCTCGCCGGCGAAATCCAGCGCGAAGCCCTCCCCATCCATCCGGCCGCATGGTTCGATGCGCAACGCATCGGGCTGATCCGTAAGGTGAACGTGGACCGGATCGATCCCGCGGCCCATTCGGTCACTCTCTCCAATGGACTCGAACTCCCCTATGACCGGTTGATCCTCGCCGCCGGGTCGCATCCCTATGTCCCGTCCCTGGACGGTGTTCATCTCGACGGAGTATTCACCCTTCGAACTTCGGTCGATGCCGACCGTCTCATCGACCGCGCCCGGGCTGGTTCCCGTTGCATCTGTATCGGCGGCGGCATTCTCGGCATTGAAACCGCCGGTGCGCTCGCCCGCCAAAAAGCCGATGTGACCCTGCTCGAAAGTCATGCCTGGCTCATGCCCCGCCAACTGAATCCCCGCGCCGCCGGTGTCCTGGAACGCCATCTCGTATCCCTCGGCATTCGCGTCATCAAAAAAGCCCAAACCCGCGCCCTGCTCGGTGAAACCCGCCTCGCCGGAGTGGCCCTCCAGGACGGTGCCACCCTGCCGGCCGATGTCGTCGTACTCGCCACCGGAGTTCGCCCCAATACGGCGCTCGCGCGGAAAACCGGTCTCGAAGTCAACACCGGCATTGTGGTGGACAACCATCTGCGCGCTTCCCTCCCGGACATTTATGCCGCCGGGGATGCCGCCGAACATAACGGCCAGGTTTACGGAGCCTGGTCCGCCTCCCAATATCAAGGCACCATCGCGGCCCGCAATGCCATGGGTCTGCCCACCGCCTTTGGCGGCCTGCCGCGCTCCAATACCGTCAAAGCCCTCGGCCTGGATCTCACCAGTATCGGAAAATTCCAACCCGAGGACGGAAGTTACACGGTTCTCGAACAGGAAGGACCGGCCGACTATATCGAGTTCGTCTTCCAGGACGGACGCCTGGTGGGCGCCATTCTCATCGGACACGCCGATTTCGCCACGAGCGTTAAAAAAGCCATCGAATCCCAAAAAGATTTCTCCGCCCGGCTCCAGACAAATCCCACCGTCCCGACCCTTCTCGCCGCACTCTGAAAGCCCGAAACCACTACCCGCTCGCCAGTTGGGATATCTGCTTCATCAAATCCCCCATCGCAGGCTCGGTCTGCGCCCAAACCGACGTGATCTTTGAAAAGTCCAGCGTCATCACGTTATCCAGGCCGGGCCGGAAATAGATCGAAGGCGAAGAGTTCGTCAATTTACGAGCCATGGCCGTATCAATCAAGATGTCATACATTCCCAGAATGGATTCCACAAGGGTCGGCCTCTGGCGTTTGCCGGGATGGCGCCGGGGCGTCACATCAATCGCGATCGTAATATCACAGCCGTCCGTCAGCCGGTCGTAGGGCACATTATTCACCATGCCCCCGTCGATCAAAACCCGGCCTCCAAACGAGACCGGAGAAAATATCCCGGGGATCGCCATACTGGCCTCAAGGGCGGGCAACAGCGGACCCGAGGAGAAAACCACCTCTTCACCCGTCCAGAAATCGGCCGTCACCACCTGCAAGGGAATCTTCAGATCTTCAAAGGTGGTGTCCCGAATTTCATCCAACAGGAAGGTTAAAAAACCATCGGCCCGCAATAATCCACCCCGGCCTGAATCGAATTTAACCATTTTCAACCACTGCAGTAATAAAGAGGACTTACCCGCAAAGGTTTTCTGTTTCAGCCCATCCAACCCGGCCTGTCGCCGGATCTTTTGACGGATCGCCTCGCCGGTCAGGCCCGAAGCATACAAGGCTCCCAAAATGGCCCCCATGCTGGTGCCCGCAAGGGCGGAAATTTTAAGCCCGCTGTGATCCATCGCCTCCAAAATCGGAACATGGGCCATCGCCCGCACCCCACCCCCACCCAGTGCTAGTCCGATGTGTTTCATATTCAAGGCGACAAACGGGCAAAGCCCATCGTAAACACCACGTCTTCCTTGATGTTCCGGGTGAACTGGCGTTGCATATTCTCGATGGCCTCGATATTGTCCAGCGCCTGACGAAACGTCATTCCTTCCGCCAAACCGCGCAACCGAACCGCATGGTCCGCAAACATCAGATCGGTCCCGATCCCCAAATGGACCACCAACAGGTCGCGATACCAGGACTCCATGACCCGTAGCATTTCCATCCGTTCTTCGCGCACCCGAATTTCCACCCGGGCCGCAACCAACGCCTCGCGCGTTTCCCGATCGAGCTCGCCGGCCTTGACGATCTCGGTTTCCTCCTTCTCAACCTGGTCGCGCCGCTCTTCCAGCAGGGCCTGAATTCGTCCGGATCGGATCATCCCGTTGAGCGTGGCTCCGGTCTCCGCCGGCAAAATCAGGATCTGCTCCAGCGATTTGAACCAGACGGCTTCGCGGTCGATTCGTTGCGAGGACAGCGTGATGCGCTGACAGCGCGAAAGGATGGTGGACAAAACGCTGTCGGGCGAATCGGTCAACATCAGAAAGAGGGTCTTCTCCGGCGGTTCCTCCAAAACCTTTAGAATGGCGTTGCCCCCTTCGGCCTTGCCGGGGGTTCCCAACCGGTCGGCGCCGACAATCACGGCCGCCTTCCACCCGCCTTCGAAAGCGGTCTTCATCAGATCCCCGATGAGGTCGCGCACCGCATCGATGGAGATGATCCGGGATTTCATCTGGGGTTCCATCCAGAACACATCCGGATGCGTGCGCTCGGCGATCCGCCGGCAGGAGATGCAGGTTTCGCAGGCCTGCGGTGTTTTTTCGCAATACAAGGATTGCAGGATCTGTCGGGCCATGGGGATCCCGTGGGTGCGCAACGGTCCCACCAACAGATACGCTTGCGCCATCCGCTGATTGTCCAGCCCGTCGCGAACCCGGGCCAGGGCGGTATCGAATAAATTATCGACAGACATCCGCAACCGCCTTCCCGATTTCCGCTTCAATCCGCACAGGGGCCTGGTCGGCCGCGATCACCCGAAAACGCTTGGGCTCCTCACCCGCGAGCGCCAGGTATCCGCTCCGTACCCGTTCATGAAAATCCGTTGCCTCGCATTCGATCCGATCCAACCCCTGATCCGAACCGATCGCGCGCCGGTGAATCCGGTCCAGTCCCACCCGCACATCCAAATCGAGCAAGAGGGTCAAATCCGGCTTCAAACCGCCAGTTGCCAATTCCTGCAAGGTCTTCAGCGTCCCCCGATCAAATCCCCGTCCGAATCCCTGGTAGGCCGTCGTCGAATCGAAAAACCGGTCGCAGAGCACCCACTCCCCGCGCTCCAGGGCGGGTCGGATCTTTTGCTCAACCAATTGGGCACGGCTGGCGGCAAAAAGCAATAATTCCGCGGAGGGGGCAATCGCTTCACCCCCCGGTCCCTGCTGTAAGATAGTGCGGATCGCGTCGCCGGTGACGGTCCCCCCGGGCTCGCGCAAACACAACACGGTCCGCCCCTGGGCCTCCAATCGACGGGCCAACGACCGGATTTGGGTCGATTTTCCGCCGCCCTCGGGTCCCTCGAACGTAATAAAATAACCACGAGGCATGGTCGTCATCCTGGCCGGCGTTTTAATTTGGGACCGGCGGGCGTATCCTGGATCACCCAGCCGAGCCGATCCAGTTCATCGCGAATCCGATCCGACTCGGCCCATTGTTTCGTCTTCCGAGCGAGTTGTCGCTGTTCCAGTAAAGCGTCGACGGACGCGTCGGGCCGGATCTCATCCGTTTGCAGGAGGGCCAGCACGCCATCCATTTCCGCCAGCAAGCCCCGCACGGCGAGGGACTGGGCCGGACTCAATTCTTTGTGATCGAGCGCGCGGTTGCCGTCATGAATGATCCGGAATAACGCGGCCAGGGCTTCAGCCATATTCAAATCGTTTTCCACCGCCGCGCGAAACGCAGCCCCCGCCTCGGTCGCCCAACCGGGCAGAGACGCGGGTCCAGCCGCCGGCGCCGCGCCGACCTGACCCGCCAGCCGTTCGGAAAACTCATCCGCCCGGGCCAGGGAACTGCGCGCCGCTTGCAAAGCCTCGAAGGTGAAGTTCAGCGATTGCCGGTAATGGGCGGAAGCCAGCAAATATCGAATTTCACGCCCCGTATAGCCCTTCTCCACCAAGTCGCGCAGGGTGTAAAAATTACCCAGGGATTTGGACATTTTCCGTCCATCCACCACCAGATGCGCGCAATGCATCCAATACTTCACAAACTGGCGACCATTGGCGGCCTCGCTCTGGGCGATCTCATCCTCATGGTGCGGGAACAGATTATCGATCCCGCCCGTGTGCAGATCGAAGGACGGCCCCAGATATTTCATGCTCATGGCGGAGCATTCGAGATGCCAGCCGGGCCGACCCGGCCCCCACGGCGAGTCCCAGCGCACATTCCCATCGGCCGCATCCCAGGCTTTCCACAATGCAAAATCGGCCGCGTCGTCCTTGGCATATTCGTCCTGGGCCACACGGGCGCCTGGACGCAACCCCTCCCGATCCAGGCGGGCCAATCGCCCGTAATTCGGAAAACTGGCGATGCGGAAATAAACCGATCCGTCCTCCGCCCGATAGGCATGGCCCTTCGCCAGCAAGGTCTCCACCAACGCAATCATCTCCGGAATGTGGTCGGTCGCCGCGGGATAAAACTCGGCCGGCTCGATGCGCAGGGTTTTCAGATCGGAAAAAAAAGCATCCTTGAAGGTCTGAGTGAAGGTGTTCAAGTCCACCCCCTGGGCGATCGCACCCCGAATGGTCTTGTCGTCGACATCGGTCAGATTCATCACCTGGATGACTTTGAACCCGCAATACTTCAGAACGCGCCGGAGCAGATCCTCGAAAACATAGGCCCTGAAATTGCCGATGTGGGCGTAGTTGTAGACCGTCGGACCGCAGGTATAGAAGCGGACCTGGCCGGGGTCGATGGGTTCCAAAACCTCCAGCCGCTGGCTCAAGCTATTAAAAATCTGCAGGGCCATCCGCGCGCCTCCCTCAACTCTCCTGGTTGACCGTCGCCACCGCCATCACGGCGATTCCTTCTTCCCGCCCGATCGCCCCCATGGTTTCAAGGGTCGTCGCCTTGATCGAAACCGCCCCCGGCTCAATCCCGATCGCCCGCGCCAGCCGTTCGCGCATCAGTTCCAGATGGGGTGCGATACGGGGCCGCTCAGCCATCACGGTGGCATCGACGTTGTGGATTCGGGCTCCGCGGTCGCGAACCAGTTCCGCGGCTCGGGCCAGCAAAACCAGACTGTCCGCATCTTTCCATCGCGCATCGGTATCGGGGAAATGGCGGCCAATATCCCCCAAGGCCAACGCACCGAGGAGGGCATCGGCCAGGGCATGCGCCAAAACATCGGCATCGGAATGGCCCAGCAAGCCCCGGGGATGGGGAATTTCAACCCCTCCGAGCACCAGACGACGCCCTTCGGCGAACCGATGCGCATCAAAACCTATGCCGGTCCGAATCATGTCGATCACCCCCCGGTCGGCGCACTCGTCGGACCCGGCTCCGCCACCCGGGCGGGGGGCAGTTTAATCGTAATATGGAGTTCCCGAAGCTGTTTCTCCGTCACCGTGGCGGGCGCATTCATCATCAGATCCTGCGCCTTCTGATTCATCGGGAAGGCGATCACTTCGCGGATGTTGGTCTCGTTGGCCAGCAACATCACCATCCGGTCCACTCCCGGGGCCAGGCCGCCATGGGGCGGGGCGCCGAGTTTGAAGGCGTTGATCATCGCGCCAAACCGTCGGTCCACCTCGTCCTGGCCGTAACCGGCCATCTCGAAGGCCTTGTACATGATCTCCGGGCTGTGATTCCGGATCGCCCCGCTCGACAACTCGCACCCGTTGCAGACGATGTCGTACTGGTAGGCCAGAATATCCAACGGATCCTTCTCCAGCAACGCCTGCATCCCCCCCTGCGGCATCGAAAACGGATTGTGCGAAAAGATGATCTCCTTGCTTTCCTCGTCGAACTCGAACATGGGAAAGTCGACGATCCAGCAAAACCGGTAAACATCCTTGGCGATCAAATCCAGATCGCGTCCCAGTTTCGACCGCAAATCGCCGCCGATCCGGTTGGCCGATTTGGCGATGTCGGCCACAAAAAAGATCACATCCCCCTCGCCCACCCCGCACTGGGTCGCCAGCCGGACCAGTTCGTCCGGCGCCATGAACTTGGCGATCGGCCCCTTGACCGCGCCTTCGCTCCAAACCAGGTAGGCCAGCCCCTTCGAACCGATCGATTGGGCATATTCCACCAGTTTGTCGAAGAAACTGCGCGGCTTGTCGGCGATGGCCTTGACCGGAATGGCGCGCACCACGCCGCCCTTTTCAACCACGGAACGGAACGCGTTGAATTTTGATTCCTTGAAGAGGGCCGAGACATCGCGCATCTCGATCGGAATACGCAGGTCAGGCTTGTCGGAGCCATATTTTTCCATCGCCTCGCGATAGGGAATGCGCACGAACGGCGGGGCATCGATCGTCCAATTCGAAAATTCCTTGAACACCCCGTAAATCACCTGCTCGACCACATTAAAAATATCGTCCTGGGTCACGTACGACATTTCGATATCGAGCTGGTAAAATTCGCCCGGCGAGCGATCGGCCCGGGCATCCTCATCCCGGAAACAGGGCGCGATCTGGAAATACCGGTCGAACCCGGCGATCATCAACAATTGTTTGAACTGTTGGGGCGCTTGCGGCAGGGCATAGAATTTCCCGGGATGCACCCGGCTGGGGACCAGGTAATCCCGCGCGCCTTCCGGCGAACTGCTGGTCAGAATCGGCGTCTGGAACTCGCGGAATTTTTGCTCGAGCATCCGCCGGCGCAGACTGGCGATAATGTCACTGCGCAGTATTAGATTGCGGTGGAGACGCTCGCGGCGCAGATCGAGAAACCGGTATTTCAAACGAACCTCTTCCGGCCCTTCGTCTTCCCCGGCCAGGTGCAACGGCAGGGGGTCGGCCAGACTGATCACCTCGCAGGCGTCCACCACAAGTTCCACCGCGCCGGTGGGCAAATCCGGATTCACCGTCTCGGGCGAGCGGGCCGCCACCTGCCCGGTGACGGTGATAACGCTCTCCAACCGGATTTTCTGGATTTCGTCAAAAAATGGCCGGTCGGGATAAAAAACCACCTGGGTCAAACCATAATGATCGCGTAAATCAATAAAGATCAGTTGGCCGTGGTCGCGTTTGCGAAAGACCCAACCGGACAATCGCACGGTCTGATCCTTCTGTTCCGGGCGCAGGTCGCCGCATGTATGGGTTCGATACGGATGCATGTTTCGTTCCAGGGTTATCGGTATTTTACTCGGATTAAAGCGCGGTAATACTACCGTGCAACGGCGCATTTCGCAATCAATTTGAAAGGAGCGTCGAGAAATCGGGCGCAGGGTCTGATTCGGCGCAAATTCGTCAATTTCCGTATTAAGTCGCCCCGGCGACGGAGGCCCGTCGCCCTCCACCCCTGCACCATCCGTTGTGGGCCGGGCCTCTGCGCCCGGCGTTGGAGGGCGGACGGCCCCGGCCGCCTTTCATCCATGCCGCCCCGGCGACGGGGGCCCGTCGCCCTCCACACATGCACCATCCGTTGTGGGCCGGTCCTCTGCGCCCGGCGTTGGAGGGCGGACGCTAGAATTACAATTTAAGTAAAAAATCCTCCACTCGCAATGAATAGCCGCGGATTTGGGCTTTGTCGATGGCATCGTCGACGATGTAGTTGACCACGTAGATTTCGCCGTCGGGAAACTGAACCCAACCGGAGTAACCGAGGTCGCTCCGGGATGAACGATCAAAGTCGATGGGCATGATCCGAGCCCAGGCCTCGGATCGTTTCAAAGCCAGGGCGGACGCATCGTCCGTGAGGGCCGCAAAGAAGTTTTGCATGAAATAGCCGAAGCCCCCCTTGCCCCCCTGCATGAATCGGTAGGTGATCAGGACCCGCCCATCATGGAGGTGCCCGGCAACCGGACGGTGGCAGGCCGGCAGGGGAAAGTCGATGACCTCTCCCCACGTCTGTCCATTATCGTTGGAAATGGTTTTCTTGCAGTCCCAACCTTGAAAAGAATTCTCGCGCATGAAGGCGACCAGCGTCGTGTCGCCGACCGGCAAAATCGAGACCTCGCAAAGATTCAAACCCTGTTTCTTGGCAACGGTGATCCGATCGCTCCAAGACTTGCCCTGATCGTCGGAATACCGCAGGAACTGGGTCAGAAAACCGCTTTCCGGATGATGGGCGGCGATGATCCATCGCCCGGTCTCCAGTTCCAGCAGTTTATCCGGAACGATGCCCCGCAATGGCGTTTCCATCGGGTTGCCCCAGGTTTTGCCTTCGTCGGCGGAAAAAAAGAGCAGGTTCACGCTGTGCTCGGCCGTTTGGGCCTCGCCTCCGACCGGAATCCGATCGACGAGGATGACCAGGCGTCCATCGCGCAAAGCGTTAATCCGGGCACAGTTGTAATAGTAGGGCTGTCCCCGGGTGCCTTCGGTCAGCGGGCGTTTTGGCGTCCAGGTGCGACCGCGGTCGTTGGAGTCCACCAGCATGATCCGGGTGTAGTCGCGATTGCCATGGTGGGTGCATTCGCTGAACACACAGACCAGTTTGCCGGATGGACACAGGGCCACATCGGGCCAGCCATGATACAGGTCCGGGTCATGCGCGATTCTGAATTTTGAAATCATCGGTCTCTCCAAAGAGTCAGGCCATCCCATTCTCTTCAACAATGGCCCCGCGTCGCTTGAGTTCGCCGCGCAACTTTTCGATATCCACAGCCGTGAAAGACCCTCCTTGCACGACCTGCGAAGCCGCCACCCCGGCGGCCTCGCCCATCGCCATGCAGGGGGCCACGACCCGCAATGGCCCCAGCACGTCCCGCTCGACCCCGACGGCCCGTCCGGGGCAAATCAGATTGTCCACGCCCTGCGGCACCATGATACCGAAAGGAATCGCCGTGAACGGGGACTTCGCTTGCTGACGCTGTTCCATCGGCTGGACACTGGGCCGCTTGGGATCGGGCAGGTCCCAACCGTAACTGCTGAAGCCGATGGGAGCGGAACAGTTCCGGCCATTCAGCAAATCGTCGACCCGCAGGGAGTCAAGCGCTTTGATCCGGCGCGTCTCGCGCACGCCCATCACCGGCGCGAGAGCCTTGATCCGGGCCTGCGCAAAACCTGGAAAGTGGCGCTTCATAACCTCGAACAACCGCAAAGACTCGGCCCGCCCCCGGACCAGCCCCTCTGAAAGGGAACGCGTATCACAGCCATCGACGCCGCAGAGCCGCGAGGTATTGATCATCAGGACGCCCTTCTCTTCGATCTGAACGCTGATAAAAATGTCGTAGGGAAAGTCCCATTCGCCAACCTTGCGCAATGCCTCGATCTCCTTGCGGAATCGCGGAGTGTCGTTGTTCAGAATGTAACCGGCAAGCGCGGCCTGGTCGACGTTATCGACGTGCATCATCAAAGTCGCCGGGGTCATGAGAGAATCTTCTTCGCGCCCCTTGACCACCTCGCATCCGGCGAAAAAGGCAAGATCGGCATCACCGGTGGCATCGATGAATACGGGAGCCTCGATGACGGCTAAGCCCTCCTTCATCGCCACAGCAACCCCTGTGAGACGGGGACCGGCCAACTCCACCCCTATCGCCCTGGACATAAAAAGCGTCTCGACACCCGCAGTCTGCATCTTTCGGTCAAGGAATGCGGCCATGGCGTACGGGTTGAAAGGGATTCCGTGCAGGAGCGCCGGAAACCAGCCATGCGCGGGATACTTCTCGCCGGTGTTGACCGGAATCAGGGCAATGCCGCCGGCCGCGGCCTCCACCGAAAACTCCTTGAATATTCCGCCGACCACCCACTTTGAACAATCAGCGGTGCGCCCTCCCAACCAGTGCGAGACCAGGCCGGATGTCCCCATTCCCCCGAGTTGCCCGGTGCATTCAACCACCAGACAGCGAAGCCCGGAACGCGCCGCTGCCAGAGCAGCGGCACAGCCGGAGGGCCCGCCGCCGCACACGATGACGTCATATTCGCCCAGAGTCTCAACTTGCCGAACGGGCACAGTAACCTATCCTTTCACGAATGAATGGAATCTATCAGGACATGACCTCAAAAGCAATAAACGACAGCCATTCGCATTATGCAGCTAACCGGTCCGGGGCAATGCCCTTAAGGGCACACTACAAACGATTTTTTGTGGTAATCCAGCACCATCGTTGTGGGCCGGGCCTCTGCGCCCGGCGTTGGAGGGCGGATGGCCCCGGCCAACTCCACGCCCGCCATAGAGGGCGGGCTGACAGCGTTTGAAAATCTTTTCGTTGTAGCCGCGTTCTATGAACGCTGCTCGCTTCTTCTGTCCGTTCATAAAGCGGGGCTAAACACCCCCGCATCTCATTTAGGGGTTTTCGGCTTTGCGGTTTTGTATTTGGCTTTTCCCTCATGAACCGCCAGCGGCAGGTTTTGTCGTAGCCCTATGGCCTCATTAATCACAACCAGATTGCCATTGTCTTCCGCTTCAAGTTGGACATTCGCATTCAAAAGTTCGATTCCATACACGGTGCCATCCGGTGCAACGTCCACATTGAGTTCATCACTCACCCGAATCGTGTCCACTTGGGCTTTCTTCTCATGCAATCGCAAATAAGCGATATTATGCTTTGAATCGTAAATCAGCTTCATGGCCTCGTTCCTCCATCAAAAATATTTCGCCAACACGGTGATCACCAGCCACCCATCTTCATCAACGGCATAGACTTCCACCTGTTTCGTGGCAAACCGTCGTCCCTGCCACTCTCCATCAAACGAGAAATTACGCCTAAATCCAGTTCTTCCGAACTTCGTAAAAAATCGTTCTCCACATTCCACGGTAGCAACAATTTCAGTTTCGGTTGCCCCACGTTCGACCATCCGGTCACGCGCATGCTGATGTATTCGCACCTTCACAAAACTGCCCCCTCCAATCCAGCCAGTTCTCCACACGACATTCGAACTTCTGTCTTACGGGAATCTATCAGGCCGTGATCCGAAAGGCAATAAACGACACACAGAATAAATAATCCATATTCCGAGTGTCAGGGTCGCGGGGATCCGAGGTCAGCGACCACATTATTCCGCTAACTGTTGTGCTGGAGTCGGGGGGGCCCCACCCCGCAATCTCCCCCAAAAAGAGCGGGGTGAGGGCACCCGGCTCCACAGAATCAAACGGAAGCCGCCGCAGCGACGGGGGCCCGTCGCCCTCCACCCTGCACCATCGAGCGGGGCTCACGGATACAGGGTCAACGCCCCGATCCAGGGCTCTTCCTGATCATCGATCCCGGTCACCTCAGCAAATAAACCGGTATCGACATTGCCGATGGCGCAGGGTCCCATTTTCAAGGCTGTGGCGGTCAGATATAGGGTTTGGTACAATCCGCCCAAATCATTCTGAATCAACCGGTAGGCGATATCCTCATATTTCCACGCCGTACGACCGATCCGGGTAGTCATTAAAATCGTTACCGGCGGCAGGGGGTCCTCCCCGTTGGCAAAAGGATCCCACTTTTCAAATTCAACCCGCCGGGGACCAGACAAGGGCACTCCTTGCAGGGAATGCCAGGCCGGATCGTAATGGTAAAGGCCCGGCTCCAACCCGCGACACTCCCGAACCAGCAGATAAAGCTCAAGCGAATGCCGGGCGCCTCCGCTCGGATATGGCCGATAGGTGACCTGGTCGGCATCATTCGAAATCGCCTGCACCCAGATCACACGGGCGGCCGCGTATAAACAGGCCCCGATCTGCCCCACTTCCAGCGTATTGGTCGACGCGGCTTCGCGACGGGACCGGCGCTGATCCAGAAGGTTTGACAGGGGTTGCTGGAGCGCCCGCAAGTAATCCTGGGTCGGCTCCGGCAGGGTAACCTGAGGAAAGCCGTTCGAAAAGGCAGGGCGCAAGGCCGGGGGCGGGTCGAGAAGCCCCCGCCACCGATAGGTGCCCGTCGCCGGAATCCCCTTCCGCCCCGACAACGTGGCGCCCTGAAAGAGCTGATCGTGAAACGACCAATAAGCCAGAGGACCATTCCCATCCAGCCCCTCGGCATCGTCACCGGAAACCGCCAAACCCGCCGCACCCAACAAATCCCAGAGGGGCTGATAGCCTCCTCCATCCGTCCCCATTCCTTGCGATAAAAGGGCAAACAATTCCGGGGCCAGCAGTTCCACCCGGACCCGACTGCGCGGCGATTCAAGAATCCAACGTCCGCCCACCCGATGCAAATAGGAAAAGCGTGATAATCTCGGTCTGATGAGCGGAGAAGGCTTTGCGTCAAAATTCGGTGGAGCGGGTTTGAATTCACACAGGGCCACGGAACCCCGGCGTAGTTGTGCCTTTAGAAATTCCCGGTCTCGCAAGACGGCTATCCGTTCGGGCCATTGTCCCGAATCCCCGGAAGACATTAACATCAAGTCCCACACCCAAACGGTGGATAATGCCTGTAAAAGGTGGATCTCGTCGGCCCGTTCCACCGCCACCCCCTCCCCACCCCCCGTTTGCGGCACACGCCATCCACCCGCTCCCCGAATCGGTTGGATCCCATCCAGGAGGCGATAAAAAACTCTGATCTCCGACGGCGCTGGTTGCGTCAACATGGGAGGGGAACCCACCGGCAAACGGCAACAGCCGCCCACAACCGCCACACCAACGATCCCGCTCAACCCAATGCGGAATGCGAAGAGAGATAACCGCAGATATGCTTGAGTCCAACGAATGTTCATGATGAATTTGGATCCCCCTCACCCCAACCCCTCCCCCTCGCGGGGGGAGGGAGGAGCTAGACACAGCGTCATAAAGCCCATCATCCAAAAGGTAGGGCGCGTTCGCCGAGCGCGCCGCGGACGGCTCGAACCTTCGACGCTGCTCAGGTCAGGCGTAATCCTTCTCGGACGGTTCCTCAATCGTCGCCACCAGTTTTTCAACCAGCTTCAGGACTGTCAATCCCTCGGAATCCGCCGCAAAGTTGGTGAGTAACCGATGACGCAAGACGGGAATGGCCGCACGCTTGATGTCATTGCAACTGACATGAATCCGGCCTTCCAGAACCGCCCGGGCCTTAGCCGCCATGATCAGGTACTGGCCGGCCCGGGGACCCGCGCCGCAAGACACATACTGTTTGATAAAGTCGGGCGCTTTTTCATTGCCCGGCCGGGTGGCCCGGACCAACCGGATCGCGTACTTGATCACATGGTCGGAAACCGGAATTTTGCGAACGACCGCCTGCAACTGCAGGACTTGTTCCTTGGTCATCACTTTCTGGGGATCGGCGATCTGGGTCACCGTGGTGGCCTTGATGATGGCCTCCTCTTCGGCTTCCAAGGGATAATCGACCCAGATATTGAACATGAACCGATCCTGCTGAGCTTCCGGCAGAGGATAGGTTCCCTCCTGTTCAATCGGGTTCTGTGTGGCCAACACGAAGAACGGCTTATCCAGAGTATACGTGACATTGCCAACGGTCACCCGTTTTTCCTGCATGGCTTCGAGCAGGGACGCCTGGGTTTTGGGCGGGGTCCGGTTGATTTCGTCGGCCAACAACATATTACAGAAAATCGGCCCGCGGATGAAGCGAAACTCCTTCTCCATTGTTCCCTTGTTGGTTTCGAGCACCTCGGTTCCGGTGATATCGGTAGGCATCAAGTCAGGCGTGAACTGAACCCGCTTGAAATCCATATCCAGAACCCGGGCGATCGTGCTGACCAGGGTGGTTTTGGCCATGCCCGGCATCCCGATCAACAACCCATGTCCGCCGGCGATCATCACCATCAAAACCTGATCGACCACTTCGACCTGGCCGATGATAACTTTGGCCACTTCGCGCCGGATAATCTCGGTGAATTCCTTCATCTTTTGGACCAGCGCCAAATCCTCCTCGGAGGCGCCCATCTCGGCGGCTGTCCGGGGCATGGGCGCGGAGGCCGGCGTAGCCGGCTTCGCGGGAGCAGGCGCAGGCGCCGGCGCGAGCGGCTTTCCGGCCGCGGGAGGAGTGGGCGCCGCCGGCTTCCCTGGAGCCGGGGCCGGGGCGGTCGTCAACGGCGCCGGTTTCTCCTCTAGGAAAAACTGGATTTCGTTCGTTCCGCCAAAATTAAAAATCATGCCCTCTTTTAAGGGGGTCGTATCGACTGCCACGCCATTCACGGTAGTCCCATTCGAGCTGTTCAAATCGGTGAGCACCCAACCGTCGTCGCCGAATTCCACCCGCGCATGATGTCCGGAGACCATCGAATCTGAAATCACCACTTCGCAATCGTCATGCCGGCCCAGAATCACCGGCAGTTGATCGTCCAAGGCCAGGGATTTCCCTTGGAGCGGTCCGCTCTTGAATACTAATTTAGCCATGAGTTGCAGTTCCTTTCCGATGCCCGTTTAAAGGCTTATTTTGCCCAAATCTTTGACCGAATCGATCACCCGGATATTGCTCAGACGCGGACTATACTGGTGGGGAAGAAGCCCCCGGAATTCGCTTCCCGCCACCTCCTGCCGCAGAAATTCCCGAGTATTTTCCAAGCTCCACCCGATATTGACGTCTTCGAGCAACGCCAGTTTCAGGCTCCGGATCTGGATATCCCCCCGGACATCGCCCGATTGCAGGGTGGTCGGCCGGGTCCGTAAATCCTGCAAAACACAGCGGGCCTGGCCCGCCCGCCCGGTATATCCCTCCACGCGATGGATCTTTTTGGTGTCGAAAAAAGGCGTCGATTTATTGATCGTCTCCGCAATTTGGGTCTGGTCCTTGGTTGTCAGCGGCGGCTTTTCAGCCCCATTCCGATTCAGGGTCAATCCCTCGTAAAACCGGTTTTCGAAAACCACCACCAGATCGTATTTGCCGATCGGCAGGCCGGTGAACCGAAACGACCGCCCCTGTTCCCCCAGCACCTCGCCCCGATAGACGTTTTCCCAGGCTTCCTGGGGCGTGGCAAAAATCGCCCGGATCGTCTGATCGGGCGCTATGATTTCCCCCTGCAAACCGCCGCCGGAGGCCGGGTCGGAATCGGTGTACAACTTGCTGGATTGCTCCGTTCCGGTATGGCCCTTCGGCACCGCTTTCTCCGGTTTGCCCGCCGCCCATAAACCGGCCAGCCCCAGCCCCCCCGCAACCGTCAAGGCCAGCAGAATCTTCATTGTCCGTTTCATCCAATACCTCCCGGGTCAGCGATCATCGAGAATCCGCCGCGCCAGCGCGCCGCACTCATGATTGGGAAAATCCTTGGCCACCGTCTTGGCCAACACCTTGGCCTCCGCGTCGTTCCCCATCTTGCGGAGACAATCCAATTCCAAGGCGTAGGTGGCCGGCAGGAAACTGGAGATATCCGTCCCTTGCCGGGCCAGTTTCAAGATCCGGAGTGCCCGCGGGTAAATCCCGGCGGCGACATAAAATTCAGCCTCGGCCAGGGAATAGTCCCCTTTCATTTTGGATAAGGGGAACTGGACTTCCCACTCATTCAAAACATCCCGCGCCTCGAACAGAAATCCATCGCGGATCAAATCCCGGGCTGTCACCAGGAACGACGCCTCATGCACGGCAAAGGTTTTCCATTTTGCGCTGGGCGGCGGCGCGACCGAGCGCGAGGACGAACCCGAACTGGGACTGGACAACTGGCGACGCTGGGCGGCCAGTTGGACTTTATTCCGGGCCATTCCCCCCGGTGCGGCAACCCCGGCGACCGCTTTGCCAGAACCGACCTTGGCCATCGCCTGATACCGGTCCTGGGCCATGCTGTAGAAATTGAGCGCTTCGGGAAAATTACCCGCCATGCGCTCCAAGTCGCCTTGCCGGATCAGCACCACCTGGTTTTCCGGCGAACTGACCGCCGACGCGCGGAGGAGATTCACTTCGCGCCGGGCATCCGCCACGTTGGTGGCCGTGTTCAGGTAAAAATCAACCTTCGCCAGTTTCCAATAAAATTTGCGTTCGCGCTCTTTTGACTCCTGCTCAAACCGTTCGACCCACTTGATCGTCTCATCCGGCTTGACATAGCGAATGGTTTCGAAAAACAGATCCTCCAGATATTCCCGGTCATCGGATTTGAGCAGGACTATTTTTTTGCGGCTCCGCTCGAATAATTCGATCAAGATGGCCCCCCCTTTGTAGGGTTCCACCACATTCAACAGGGTGGTCCATAAATCGGGAGACCATGGGGACGTCGGATCCCGATCGGCGGGCACTGTACGGCACATACCCAGCAAAGCGTCGCGGTAAAGCCGGCGTTGGCCCTCATGATCAACCGAAGCCCCGGTGGGCGTGGTTTTGACTCCGGCCCCCGGTTGGGTGCTCCAGATCATCGCCATCCGCGTGGCTCGCGATCCCCCCGCCTTGGACGATAAGGAGAGCGTGATGGAGATCGGGTCGGACCCCTCCACCAGCCAGGAGACTTCACGATTGGTCACCGGCCCCTGTCCGGCGATGGTCCATGAAAAGGCGGTGTCGGCTGGCAAGCCGGTATCAAAAAGGGGTTCGATTCGGAAGAGATTGACCGGTTTTTCATTGAACCAGAAATAGCTCCGGCACTCGGTGGAAAAGGCTGCCACCGGCCGGCCATCCCGGGCGGCGACGCCCGTCGGGCGGGCCAGACCGGACCGCACGAAAGCCGTGGCCGGAATCGTGGAGGGTTTATGGTCCTTGGTAATCGGCGTCGCGGTCCACAGGGCATGCGCCTCCTGCTCCCCCGTTTTTTCGAAATGAAAATATTCGATCTGATGCAGGCCGGGAGTCACTTCGAGCCACCCGCCGTATTCGCCCCGAATACCGCCCTCGCGCTTATGCAAACCCGGCCAGGAAGCAACCGAACGGCCATCGATCCGCAATTCGGACCCTTCATCGGAAATGGTGCAGAAATAGAGCCGGGCCGCTTTGTCCTGCCGCATCCAGCCGGTGTAATAGGAAATATAATTATCATCCGTTCCATAGAGGTTCATCCGCTGGCCGATGAAGGGCACCAAACCCATGCGAAACTCGACCCCGGGAATACCTTTGGGGACCTGTTGCGCGGCCTCCAGGGCGGCTGACGGGGTGTTTTTGGTAAACAGGAGCAGGCTGGGCGTGAAGGCGCTTTTGGAGCCGGACGTCCTCAGAGCGCTAGCGGGCTTCAGGTAAACGGTGACCGAATCCCCGGCGGGCGGTTCAAAAACAATTCCCAAACCCTGATTGGGATCGAACCAGAGAATCTCGCTCTTCAATTCCCGGCCACCGGATAGGACCACGGGATCGGGAAAAGGACGCGGCAGAATTCCGCCATCGGGGAGAATCGCCACCACTCCCGCACCGGGCTCAGACGGCTCCTGGCTCACCCGCAGGTTCCAGCGCAGGACGGCCGAGTCGACCGCCCAGTCGTCAGCGGCCGATGCCGAAATCACCACCAGCAGGACCAGGGTCATCACCGACCCCCATAACCATCCGAATCCGCGCATAGCCACCTCTAGACCTCACTGGGCTTCGCCCAGTGCCTTATAGTACTTGGAAACCATATCCTTATATCGGCCGGGCGCCTCATCCGCCACCGATGCCACCTGGTCATCCATCGCCGTTTCGTCACCGGTTGGAGACAACGAGACCGATTCGCTGACCACTCCGCCCGACAGTTCGACCTGGGTCGCCTTCAACGCCCAGATGGCCCGCTTTTGAAATTCCTGAACCTGCTTGATCGGCAACCCCTTCTGCAGGGCATCCTCGGCCTGGCGCATGTGACGGATCGCCTTATCCAAGTCACCGGTCTTGATGTGTTGCACCGCCGCCTGGGCATAAATCGTCTCGGTATCGCGCCGCAACATTTCCTGGAAATCCTGCGGGGTGCCCTGGTTGGATTGCGCGTCACGGCGGGGTCCGTCGCCTCCCATCCCTTTTTCGTCAGCGGTTCCGGCTTCCTTGCCCCCCCCGGTCGCCTTGGCCTTGGCCTCGCCCTCCAGTTCGATCTTGCCGCTGGCAGCCGAATCCTTGGTGCGGCGTTTTTCGATATTTTTATCGCCTTCGCTGATCTTGCCTGACCCGCCCACCGCTTCGCCTTCGGATAGCCCCTCACGCCCGATGCCGGAGCGCCCATCCTGTTCCTTGTGATCCGGAGCCTCGTTGCCCGATTTGCCCTTGGCGGCATAACTGGCCCACTGGCCTTCCTTGATGTCCCAGCCCGCAAACATGTCGGCGGCACCCTGGTTGGCGGCCGAATCCTCGGCCTGCTTCTTCAGGTCCTCCTGTTGCTTGAGCAAGTCCCCGATGATGTCCTCCATGGCCGTGGGCAGCGGCATGAGCGTGATGGGGCCGTTCTTTTTGAGTTCCTGCTTGTCGAAACTTTCCGTATTCATCGTCAGATTGTCGGGCTTCGAAGTCAGCCACATTTCGCAATCGTCGATGCGGCCCGCCGCCATTTTGAGCAATTCCAAAACAAAGTCTTCCTTTTGCAAAGCCTGCTCAGCCGTCCCGGCGCTCTCTGAACCCTCTTCCTGCTTCATTTCCTCGAAGACCTGGCTGATATCTTCAATCAAATCGTTGCCGACCGGCAATTCGGGCATCACGTGCAAATCAGTGGCGATCTTCAAAGCCGACTCGGCCATCTCGGATTTCAATTCGGCGAGTTCGTCCATCAACTCGTCATATTCCTTGGTGTCCTTGTTGCCCTGATGCTCGGTCTGGCGGATGGCATCGACCACCTTGGTCTGGATCTCCTTGAGCAGGTCGAGATTGGCCCCCACTTGTTGAAGCATTTCGACCATCTCCTCCGCCTTCTCGAATGCCGCCGCCGTCCGCCAGGCATTGAGTTTGTCCATCAAAATTTTGAGATGTTCCAGCGCCCGAAGTTGCAGGGGAACGGCCTCGGCCGCCTTGTCGGTCTCCAAATATTCGGCCGAGGTCAGCAGGTCGGGATGGATTCGCAGCGCGTCGGCCTGGGCCGCCACGTTGGTGACCAGATCGGCGAACGGCTGGTCGGTATTGGCGAAATCGGCGGCGGAACTCCGGCAGACCCGGACGAATTGCGCGAAGTCGCCGGCGATTTTATCCTGTCTCTGGGCCAGCGCCGGATCCGATGCGGCGCCTTTTTTGATCAGGGCCTGGTTGATGTCGGTGATCGCCTGCTGTCCCTTGACGATCGCATCCAGCAGGGCGAGCAGTCCGGTGACGGCCTGGCTCTGCTGGACCCGCCCGGCGCCGATTTCAGCCTGGGTCAAAATTCGCAGGATGCCGGTCTCGAGATCGACCGCCTCCCCTGCCTGGCGGGCTTTCTCCTCGCCTTCGGCCTTCAATAAGCGTTCGAGCGTATCCACCACCTGATTCATCGGCCCTTGGTAACAACTGCGAACCGCCTCGGCCAGGGTCCCCAAGGGTCTGCGATTGTTGGCCAGCAATTCGCCGGTGACCCGGCGAATCTCCTTCTGACGCGCCAGCACCTCCTGCCACTGTTCAGTCGTCACCGTCAGAAGGGCTTCCCGAAATTTCACGGTTTGCTGCAGGTTGGTCGTTTGCATCGCGACCAGCTTGCCCAGGGTCGAAGTCGCGTCAACCGCCGATTTCTTATCCTCCTTGACCAAGTCCTCGGTCGTCACGGTATCGAACAGAATAACGGACGATACGGAACGATTCGGCGCGCCGGGTTGCCGGTTATCGAACGCCACCACCCGGAACCCGACCTCCATATCGGCATCGCCGGGCTTTCCGGTCCAATCCCCGGCAAACTGCGCATTGGTGGTCAGGACCCACTCTTGAAGGATTTTGCCTTCCGGATCTTTCTCGCCCCGGGGAACCCGCTGAACCATCACCCGGCCCAACCCGTAGTCATCCGCAACCTCGAACTGGATCCGGGGGGGCGCGCCGGGATTGAGCACGGTCCGCGCGGTGGGAGCCACCACCCGGATCGCGGGCGGCTTGTCGGTCAACATCAGAAATTTGATTTCGGCGCCCAAGGGGCGTTCGTGAATATCCTGGGCCGTGACGCGAAACACATGGCCGGACGCCAGATTCATCGCAACGGTCCAAATCTCCTGGGTCTCGGTCGACAGGCGAATCATCGGCCGGGGCGACTCCTCGTCCAGGGCAATGGCGGCCGATTTCAACGGCTGGTTGCACTCCATACTGATTTTGATCCGCGATCCCTGGGGAAGCGTCATGTTGGCGCCCAGCCCGTCCAGATCCATTTCGGATAAGCCGGTATAGGACGGTGGCAGGACATTGAAGATCAGCCGGGTAAACGCCAACGGCGCCCGGGTGGTAATCGAAAAACGGGCTGAAGGAGGCGCATCGCCGGCGCGAAAACGATAATCCAACGCCGCCGCCACCTTGGGAATCCGGAAGACGAAATCCTCCTCGCCCTGGCCCGTCAACGTTCCCAACAACGCGCTCGTGCTCTTGTCGTCGACCGGCCAAAGATCCAGCTCCACCCGTTGCCCGGCCTGGCCGGTGACCTTGCAACTCAACAGCAGTTCCTCGCCCTGGATCACCGTCGCGGTTCCCGGCTGAATCGAGACCAGGGTGGCAATCGTTTTGGGGGCCAGATCGGAAAATGGATTGATCACCCGGCGCAGGGCGCGAGTCCAGGCTTCACCGACCCAGAAACTGGGAATGGCCAGAATCAGCGCGGCCAGAATCAGCGCGCCGGATGCTTTCCAATAAGACCGCGGATTGCGCATCGCCCTTAAATCCAGGGATTCCCATTCCGGCAGACCCCGCCGCAAATAGGCGGACTGCAGTGTGCCGGACGACGGAGTGTCGGAAAACTGGACGAAATTGATCAGGTGATTGTCCAATTGCGGAAAGGCCCGCTCGATCAGCGCGGCCGTCGCCTGGGCCGTCCGCCGTTTGCGCAAAATCAAGGCCTGTTGGACCAGCGCGCCCACCAGGACCAGCATCCAGACGGAACCCACAACCACCCGGCCGGGCCGTTCGAACTTCAACCCCCAATCGGCCAGGGTACAGAGCGTCAGCACCGCCACGAGGGCGGCACCCCAAATCGTGCCGATCAATTGGGCCTTCCACCGGCTGATCTGCCGGCTGGCGGCCTCTAATTGCTGTTGAATCATTCCGGGCGACATAACGACCTCGGTCCCGTATCAAACGGGGACTACCTGGCTACTTTTTTAATACTGACATCGTCGATGAAGAGCGTGCCATCCGCTCCTCCAATGGCCACAATATGAACCACCACGAATTTGATCTTCGCCAGATTTTTTCTGGCTTCCACGCTTTTGGACATCTCGGGATCCGGAAAAACGATTTTACCCTGACTCCAGGCCTTGGGAACCTCGCTCATGGTTCCCTCTTTTTTCGATCCGAAGTAAAGCTGGCTGAATTTGTAACACTTGCGCAGTTCGGACAGATCCGGATCGAGGTGGGGTTTTACACCCGGCGCCCAACGGTACCCTTCAATCAAGAGACGGCAGGTCGGTCCGGAGGAACGCCCCCAGGCGCTCAACTCATAGGTCGATCCTGACTCAAAAGAAATCGGCAGGCTGTCGACCTTGGTCCCCTGCCCCGGAGCCTGCAGAATGGCATAGTCGCCCCACAGGGACAGGACCCCCTTGCGCGAACCGTCATTGACCACCTTGACGTTGACATGGTTGTTGAAATACCAGCTTTCCCCTTCCCGATCATATTTATACTTCCACGCGGTCAGAGGATTGTCGGGGTGGTCAAAACTGCCGTTGGCAACCAGGTTACTACCCATCGTCGCCGCCGAGGCCAAACCGATCAAAATCACCAGCAGGATCGCGCTGATCGCCGTTGTTTTCATCACACCGCTCCTTATTCCGCTCCGGACGGCGACACGCCGTCCCTCCCCAAATTCATCTCATCAGGCCATATTTCGAACTTTTCGGATAATCCATTCTACCGACAAAAGACCCATTAAGCAAGCAATCACCCACCAGGAATGCCAGAGCGATTGATACTCCACCCGCTCCTCCTCGCGGGTGGTAATCTTCAGGTCCGACAAAACCCGGGATACTTCCGAGGGATCCAAAAATCGCCCATCGCTCTGTTCCGCAAGAAGCTGCAATAAGGCGGCATTAATCGGTTTCGGACTGGTTTCAGGGGTGAACGCCTTGATAAAGAAGGAATAGGGCGCCGATTCCACCCGCTGGTCCTTGATCTCGGTCCGGGCGATGGCTTTGTACAACCCCGGCGCCTCGGCCCGGAACTCGACTCCGAACCCGGGATACGTTTTACCGGAGGCGGCCGTCACCGTTTGCGCCGCCATATCCAGCGACAACTTGCGCTGGTCGGGCTTCTGAAGTTCGCAAATCACCTTCAAACCGGAGGGGAGTTCCTCGTTGGCCGCGCTGACCCGGGCCTTGAGTTGGATCGCTTCGTCCAGGTAAAGCTGGTCGACATCGGCGAAGAGATCGATCTCGAATTTATCGACCTCGGTCTCGGCCGGCGACAACCATTCGAGAATCTGGTTCCAGAACCGGTTATAGGGCGGCGAGTCCTCACCCGCATTCAACTGCCATTTCCACAGGGAATCGGTGAGCACGGCCGCCACCTTGCCCTGCCCGAATTTCTGGGCCACCAATACCGGTTGATTACCCGTCGGGGTACGGGCATCGACCAGCGCGACGGCGCCAGCCG